>JBASCV010000111.1:0-18578 GCA_049651825.1 Bacteroidia bacterium | reverse complement strand
CAAACGAATGATATACTTCTTTAAAAAATTCAGGCTGGCAAACAATTACATCGGTAAGTTCTGTAACACCAACACCAGTAAGGTAAGTGATCCAATTTATATTTGGAGTAAGTTCTGCTAACTCTTTATAACTTTTTTTGTTGTATTGCTTTTCAGGGTCACGTAATTCAATGTTGGTCATTGAAGCTTTTGCTAAGTTTGTTTCAATTGCATATACAGCATCCACGTTTTTCTTTGCCATATCTTCTTTGTCGCCCAATAGCTTGAACATATTCTCCATATGCTCTTTATATGCCTTTTGAATACCCAATGTACGTTCATCGGTATTTGTATAATAATCTCTATCAGGCAAGCCTATTCCACCTTGATACAATTGAGGAATTTGTAATGTGCTAATTTTAGGGTCTTGACCAACATAACCTATAAACAGTGCCGAAATACCGATAGAATGCAAATGAGCAATTTCTTTCAATACGTCATCTTTTGTTTTGATGGCTTCTATTCTATCAAACTCTTCCTTTAGCGGAGCAGCACCCTCTTTTTGCAATTTCACAGAGTCCATTGCCAACGAATAATAAGTACCAATTTTTTGCTTATTACTACCCGCTGGGGCATTTTTATCTGCTGCCGACTCCTCCAATATAGCTTTTAACTTTACCGTATTTTTTTCATATAATTCATTAAAACTCCCCCAACGACTTTCTGATGCTGGTACAGGATTATTCTTAAGCCAATTACCATTTACAAACTGGTAGAAATCTTCAGTTGGCTTAACGGTGCTATCAATATTCGCAATATCAATACCAGCTCCCGTTTTATTTGACTCTTGCTTACAAGATGCTAAAGCCAATACCGCTACAATTGCAGTAAAATTTATTAGTTTTTTGTTCATGTTTTTAAAAATTTAGAAAACGAAATTCAAGAAATTGTTTGATATATCAAAAATTATTTTGTTAAAAATATTAAAAGCCCTAAAGTAAGCATATTTTTAATGCTCAACACGGATAGTTTTTATTAAAAAAAGGCTATAAAATAATTTGTATTTTTGTTTTACATAGAAATAATTTAAGCGTATAAATGCCAAAGCTGTCGGTTGTTATTATCACCTTTAACGAAGAAAAAAACATTGCTCGTTGCATTGATTCTGTGAAAGAAATTGCAGACGATATAGTGGTTGTTGATTCATTTTCGAGCGATAAAACTGAGGAACTGTGTAAAATAAGGGGTGTACGATTTATACAACACAAATTTGAAGGACATATTGAACAAAAAAACTGGGCAATCACTCAAGCATTATACCCCCATGTGCTATCGCTAGATGCTGATGAAGTGTTGGATGAACAACTAAAAAAATCAATACTCGAAATAAAAAACAACTGGCAACAGGATGGTTATTACATGAATCGCCTAACCAACTATTGTGGCACATGGGTGCATCATTGTGGTTGGTATCCTGATAAAAAGCTACGTTTATGGGATTCGCGCAAAGGAGCATGGGGCGGTACCAACCCACACGATAAATACGAATTGTTTGAGGGCGATAAAAAAACGGGGCATTTAAAAGGCGACATATTGCATTACAGCTATTATACCAAAGACGACCATTACAAACAGGTATATTATTTTACCGAAATACTAGCAAAAGCGCAATACAAAGAGGGCAAAACGGCATCTTTATTTCAACTTTACCTTAGCCCTATTGTAAAATTCATTCGCGATTATATTATTAAGCTAGGAGTGCTGGATGGCAAAGCTGGTTATGATATTAGTCGTATTTCGGCCTATGCAAGCTATTTAAAATACAAAGGTATAAGAAACCTACAGGCATCAAACGGAGCTTCGGTTCGCAATAAAATCAATACCGTTATTATTAGTCGGCCTGACGCAATTGGCGATGTGATACTCACATTACCCATGTGTGGCTTGATAAAGAAATATTATCCTACGACAAAAATTATTTTTCTTGGAAAAACCTATACACAAGCGGTAATCAATTGTTGTGAGCATGTAGATGAATTTGTAAATGCAGATGATTTATTTGAGCTGAACGAAGCGGAAGCAATTAAAAAACTAATGCAACTGAATGCAGATACAATCATTCACGTTTTTCCAAACAAAAAAATTGCGCAACTTGCAAAAAAAGCGGGCATTCCGAAGCGAATAGGCACACGCAACAGGATTTTTCATTGGTTTACTGTAAACAAACTCATTAAACTTAGCAGAAAAAATTCAAATCTACATGAAGCTCAACTCAACTGTACGCTACTAAGAGGTATTGATATAAAGCGTTGTCCGGACTTAAATGAGCTATACAAATTTACAGGCTTTACTAATCTACCATTAGTAAACACAGGTATTGTGAACAGCATTGATACAAACAAAATAAACATTATTCTACATCCAAAATCCAATGCAAGTGCAAGAGAATGGGGCTTGAGTAACTTTAAAGCATTAACAACGCTATTACCTAATGACAAATATACTTTTTATGTAAGCGGAACAGCCAAAGAAAAAGAATTATTAGCTGATTGGTTAAAAAACTTGCCTAGCAATGTAATTGATATTACTGGCAAACTATCGCTTGATGAATTTATACAATTTATTAGCAAAGTTGATTATCTGGTGGCAGCAAGCACAGGCCCACTGCATATTGCAGCCGCTAGCGGAATAGGCGCAATTGGTATTTATCCGCCCATTAAACCAATGCATCCGGGCCGTTGGCAACCAATAGGAAAAAACGTAAACGTTGCCTGTGTAAAAAAAAACTGTAGTGACTGTAGAAACAATCCTCAACAGTGCCATTGTATGAATGAAATAACAGCAAATCAAATAGTAGCGATAATAGAAAATGACAAACACTAACCCCACCTTTTCTATATCTGTTGTTATCCCCAACTACAATGGCAAGCATTTGCTAGAAGCGAACATTCCATCTGTACTAGAAGCACTAAGTTTTATAAAAGCCGAAAACGAAATTATTGTTGTAGATGATGCTTCTACTGATAGTTCGGTTGAATTTATGAAACAGCATTATCCCAATATTCAACTGATTGTAAATGCAAGTAATCAAGGCTTTTCGCCAACAATAAACAAAGGAATTTTTGCTGCTCAACATCAATTGGTATTGTGTTTAAATTCGGACGTACAACTGTCGGCCGACTATTTCATACACCAATTAAAGTACTTTGAAAAAACCGATACCTTTGGCGTAATAGGTAAAATCATTGACCAAACAGATAAACACTTGCAAGATGCTGGAAAATATCCTAAAATGAGTTTTAAAGGAATAAAAGGCTCGTATAACTACATTCCAAAGAGTTTACCAACTGAAATATGGTTGCCTACTTTTTTTCTTTCGGGCGCAAACGCACTTATTGACAGAAAAAAATTAATGGAACTAGGAGGCTTTAACGAATTATTTGCTCCTTTTTATTTTGAAGATGCTGATTTAGGAGTACGTGCATGGCGGATTGGCTATAAGTGTTATTTCGAGCCACAAGCAGTATGTATGCATGCTTTATCATCTACTATCAAAAAATTGCAATCCGAAAAAGTAAAAACAATTATTGAGCGGAATCGCATTCTGTTCAATTACCTTCATCTAGAAGGATTTACATTAAAGCTTTTCAAGTGTTGGCTTTTCATGCGTTGTTATAGCCGACTAATTATTGGTAATAGTACTATTTACAATGCCATAAAATCAGTACGCAATAAAGAAAAAGAGTTAGAAAAATCGCAGAGGGCATTAGAAGAATTACAAAAAAAACACAACAAGTATTACTCTGTTAAGAACATAGAAAGCACTATTTATAAATCAATTGAAGGGATAGCGTATCAAATTTTTTAATCACTTTTTTTGTCCAACCTTTTTCTGGTAGTTATTATTGCCTCTTTTTCCGTGCCAATGTGTATCAACGCATCGCCTTGATTAACCACTGGCTGATTATTAATCCCAACGATATAACCAGTTGTGGGTGCAATTAAATTTTCTTGGTGCTCGCCATAAGGATCAGAAATCATTCCAATAATTTCGCCCTTATTAATATGAGCACCATTTACTTTAGCGGTGTGAAACAAACCAGAACTACGTGCGCGCACCCAAGTTGATTTATCAAGAAAAACTGTTGGATTGCCAGGCACTTCGATATCAATCATTTTAAAATGTTTCATTAAACGCAAACATCCATTCATGCCTTCGTTAATTGATAAATAGTCGAAACGAGAGGATTCGCCACCTTCAAACACTAAAATAGATTTTTCTTTTTTTGCAGCTTCCTTTCGCAAAGTATTATCTCGAAAAGGAGAATTGATAATAATTGAAGGAGAAAATTTTCTACCCAATTCTAAATTGGTTTTATTTTCGAACACACAGCGCAACTGTGGGTAATTACTGATTTTAGCACCACCTGTATGAAAATCAATACCAAAATCTATTTGAGGAATTACTTCATTCATCAAATCATAAGCAATACGACTACCCAATGAGCCATTTTTATTTCCGGGAAAACAACGGTTTAAATCCCTTCCATCAGGCAATTCGCGCGTGCCCGAAACAAACGATATAATATTGATGACAGGAATAGCAATAATGCTACCACATAGGGGATTTCGTATATCGTTTCGAGTAATAAGTCGCCTTACAATTTCAATTCCATTTATTTCATCGCCATGCATTCCGGCAAGGAGCAATACAACCGGACCAGGCTTAGTAGAACGAAAAACATATACAGGTATTTCAATAACCGTTTTTGTGGGAAGTTGATATAAATTAAGATTTAGCGTAGCTGATGTGCCCGGCTTTATATCCTTACCATTTATTCGAATTATTTTGTTTTGATGGGTCATTGCTTACACTCCGTGATTAAACTCATTGCGCTCAATGTATTCAATAATTTTACCTGCAATATCTAAGCCTGTAGCGCCTTCTATTCCTTCTAACCCTGGCGAAGAGTTTACCTCCATTACCAATGGGCCACGTGATGATTGAAGCATATCAACCCCTGCAATTGCAAGTCCTAATTTTTTAGCAGCTTTTATGGCTGTTTCACGCTCTTCCTTTGTAAGCTCTATTACTTGGGCACTTCCGCCTCGGTGCAAATTACTTCTAAACTCACCTGGAGCACCTTGACGTTTCATGGCTCCTACCACTTTACCGTCAACTATAAATGCACGTATATCAGCTCCTCCAGCTTCTTTAATAAATTCCTGAACCAATATATTGGCATCCAACGCCAGAAACGATTCTATAACAGATTTAGCCGACTTATGTGTTTCGGCCAAAATAACACCAATACCTTGTGTACCCTCCAGCAATTTAATTACCACTGGTGCTCCACCCACCAACTCCAATACACTATCAATATTTTTTGGTGCCGAAGCAAATGCCGTTTTAGGCATACCAATACCTGCTTTTGCCAATAATTGTAAACTACGTAGCTTATCGCGCGAACGCACCAATGCTTGCGACTCCACACTTGAAAACACCTTCATTTGCTCAAACTGACGCACAACAGCAGCACCGTAAAAAGTAACCGAAGTTCCAATACGTGGGATAACAGCATCAATGCCCACAACCTCTTTACCACCATAAAAAATATGTGGATTCCCCTTTTCAATAACCAATACACACTTCAAATGATCAAGCACCATCACTTCATGACCACGTGTTTCAGCAGCTTCAACCAATCGTCTGGTAGAATATAGTTTAGGATTACGAGATAAAACAGCTATTTTCATCTATTTCTATACGTTATTATTTTTTTTTCTGATTACTTTTTTTGTCAACGATTCTAACAAAGCAACATCAACAATAAATCTGTTTTTTAGTAGTTTGCGTCCTATCAAAACAGGGTAACGCATTTTCCCTCTATCGGTGAGTGAAATCAATGCTTTAATACGCTTACGACCAATTTTTATGGTTGTTTTTATTACAAATCGTTTTTCAACTTCACCAAATGAATTTCTTATTTCTTTTTGGTCATATTCTGTGAAAACAAATTGCTCCCCTTTATATCCCATATCTGCTGGACCAAGAGGAGTAAAATAAAGTACTCCATTTTTTTCTAAAATTTCATCACAATGCAATGCACTTGTATAGGCACCAGTATCTACTTTTGCGATAATTCCACTTAACCCAAGCTGAGGAAAATCAATTTTTTCTCTACGTCCTATGAGCAATTTTTCTTTTTGCATTATCCTCTGAAATTTAATTGCAAGATAAAGTTTTTAAGCAAATGAGCTACTCTTACCCACAAAATAAAGCATCAATGAGTAAAAAGTAAAAAAAGTCTATTTGGTAGTGAAAGACGAAAAATGATAAAAAAATAATATTTTACACTATTTTGTTTGACAAAATAAAAAAAATAGTACATTTGCGAACTCATTAGGGCTTTTCCTAAAGAGAAAAGTTCGGGGCGTAGCGTAGTCCGGTTATCGCGCCTGGTTTGGGACCAGGAGGTCGCAAGTTCGAATCTTGCCGCCCCGACAAAATTGAAAGATTGCGGATTGCGGGTTTTTGATTTAGGATGTACAATCCACAATCACCAATCCGAATTCGCAATTTTTTTGAACTATTGACTCCATAGCTCAGCTGGATAGAGCACAAGTTTTCTAAACTTGCGGCCATTGGTTCGAATCCAATTGGGGTCACGTTGTAAAATGTAATCGCCTATAAATATCTAATTTATAGGCGATTTCTGTTTAAAATTACTCACGAAACCAAACATTCCTCCATTTTTTATTTTTAAAAAGCAACCAAAGTGTCTTTTTATGCATCTAAATAAAAAAAGAATGAAAATGAAAACAAAAACATCCAAAACGTTAAAAGTATTAGTTTCACTTGTTATAGCTATATTATCCCACGAAGGTTATAGCCAATCAACTAATTGTGACGATTTTACAACATACAATTGGCAACCAACAGGCGATACGCTTGGATATACGCAAAGTATTTCTCCTATTACAAACGCTCCATACCCTAACTCTTCTCAAGGATTATGGGAGCTAAATCAACAGAATGGGAATCCAGGAATGTATGGTGTCAATTCAGGAGCTTTATTCTTATTAAACGGAAGCAATCAACAAGTAACTTATGAAATGTATGCATTTTATAGTCAGTTTCAATATATGGGGTTTTCTGTAAACGGATCAGCTCCTGTTATGCTGAATAATTCATTTCCTGTAACAATTTCTGGAGTAATTGTTAATATTGATACATCTGCCGTAAATAATGTGAGTAACTTTGAAAACTTTTATCTATCATTTAGTGGAAATATAGACAGTATAAAGGTTTACACTTTTGAATCAGGCATTTTATCAATGTGTGTTGAGCCAACAGATACTACTTGTAACAACTTTACAACATACAATTGGCAACCAACAGACGATACGCTTGGATATACACAAAGTATTTATCCTATTATTAGCACTCCATCCCCTAACTCTTCTCAAGGATTATGGGAGCTAAATCAACAAAATGGACATCCGGGAATGTACGGTTGGGATATAGGAGCTATGTTTTTATTTAACGGAAGCAATCAACATGTAACCTATGAAATGTATGCACTATCGAATCAGTTTCAATTTATGGGATTTTCTGTAAACGGATCAACTCCTGTTATGCTGAATAATTCATTTCCTGTAACAATTTCTGGAGTAGTGGTTCATCTTGATACATCTGCAACAAATAGCGTAAATGGTTTTGAAAACTTTTATTTATCTTTTACTGGCAACATCGATAGTATAAAAGTTTACGTTTTTGAATCTGGCATTTTATCAATGTGTATTGAGCCTGAAATTGCAAATTCTGTTTCCGAAGCTGACGAGTTATTTAGGATGAATGTTTATCCAAACCCAACCTCTCAAAGTATAAACATTACAAACGAAAGTATCATAAATGAAAGTACCATTATTTCGTTAATAAATGTGCAAGGACAAGAAGTAATACGTCAACAAATTAATTTTAATGGCTTTTACAATCTAAATATATCATCCTTAAATACAGGAATTTACATCGTTAAAATACAGAATGAAAAAGAAACTTACCAAAGTAAAGTTTTAATTCAGCGATAATTATAAAATTAAAAAGGTCACTTTAGCTTTTACTAAAGGGACCTTTATTTTCTATGTAATTTTCAAAAAAAGTTATACTACTGTTGCTTTTTTTCAACCGAAACAATCAAATATTTAGAAATACTCCAAAACTTCTCAGCATCAGTAATCGTTAATTTTATTGTAGCACTAGCACCTTCTACTAGCTTATAAGAGCCATCAGGATGCGAAGTAACCAACTTTACTTGTTTTCCACCAATTGGAATGTCTTTTACTTGCGTGATGTCTATTTTTGTGAAGTATCCTGGATCAAGCGAAGTGTTTAGTTCTGCTACTTTTCCCATCCCTATAAAACCACCTTCTTTGGTAATCACACCATTTTTCTTCAATTCTTTAGTTGTTCCTACTACATAAAAAGCAGTATTTAACTTTTCTGTTTTTTGCTCAGATGCATTTTTTTCTTGACTATACTTAATGCTCAAATTGGTAAAGTCGGTACTCAATTTTTCTAATTGGTTTTGCAAACTTGCAATTTCAGCTTCTTTTTCAAGCAATTGGTTAGTAAGATTAGTAATCGCCAATTCTAACTTTTCTATTTTCAAATTAGAATCTTTTAATTTTTTACTCAAACCAGCTACTTTTTGCTTGTTTTTAGTAAGCAAATCGTAAATGGTTTGAATATCGGTCATTACCTGCTCTTTCTCCGATTTTTTTAATTCGGTACCTGTAGAGTTGGTTGAAATAATTTTTTCTTTTTCTTTTATCTCATTCAAATTTTGCTGTATTTCATTAAAAGAATCAATAAACTCAGTCATTGCGGCCTCTTTATTACTCAAAAGTGAATCTTTTTCTTTTAATTCGTTTGCAATAGCAGCATTTGCTTGCGCTAAACTATCGGCTAATGAAGTTTCTTTTTTCGATTCTGTATTGCAAGCTACTGTTAGCGCTACTGCAATTAGTACTAGTATTTTTTTCATAGATAATATTATAGTTTAGTATTCATTAAACGTAGTAAAAGTAAATTTATTACTTTTTCAATTCGCCCTCCTTATAAACTTCTGTTTTTATTACTTTTCCGTCTTCATCAAACTCTTTCCATGCGCCTTCTTTTTTGCCATGCACATACTTACCACTCAATTTTACTTTACCATTCTCAAAATACTCGGTATACTCGCCTTCTTCTAAATTATGAACAGAAAATCCCTCCGAAGCAATATTGCCATTTTTATAAAACGTCTTCTGGCTTCCATCAAGTAATCCATTTTTATAAGCATATTCAATACTCACATAACCTTCGCTAGCATACCATTTGGTAACACCATCGCGCAAACCATTCTTATACTTGGCTTCTTCTTGCAACTTTCCATCGGCATAGTATACATTACGAATACCATCAAATTTGCCCATTTTATAATTTGTTTTATTTTGCACCATACTACCCGAACCATAAGCAACACTCAAGCCATCTAAGCTATCGTTTTTATAATTTTCGCGCGATGTATGATGAGCGTTTTGATCAATTACTATACTCATCCCATTGCGTTTACCATCTTTATACTCAACCATAGTACCAATCACACCATTTGCATGATAACCTATCCATAAGCCTTCTTTTTTATCATTTACATAATTTCCATAAAAATCAAGCTTATTGAGTCGCTCTTTCCATACGCCAGATTTTTTTCCGTTGGCATCTAACTTATTCGTATCAGCCGGAACAAAAGCAAAACTATTAATAGTAAAAAACAGCGATACAATGCTGAATAACAATGTTTTCATGATTAATAATGATTAAAAGTTAACGACACAAATTTCTAATTAAACGAAGCGAAAAAACAGTTTATATATGTTAATTTTTGTTAATCTAGAATAAAGGATACCACAATCATTTTTTCACAAAAAATAACAGCAGCTTTAACAAATTTTAACACCACAAAAAGGGCTACAACAAAGGGCTTATTATACTTTTGCACCGTTACAACTCAATAAACTATACAATAATGACTGACATAAAAGAACTAAATGAGCGAATTCAACAAGAAAGCGCTTTTGTAGACCTACTAACCATGGAAATGGACAAAGTTATTGTGGGCCAAAAATACATGGTAGAACGTTTGTTAATTGGTTTATTATCCAACGGACACATACTATTAGAAGGTGTTCCAGGACTAGCAAAAACCCTTGCCATCAAATCATTAGCATCAACCATAGATGCAAAGTATAGCCGTATTCAGTTTACACCTGACTTGTTGCCTGCCGATGTTATAGGTACAATGATTTACAATCAAAAGAAGGAGGAGTTTACCGTAAAACAAGGGCCTATTTTCGCCAACTTTATATTGGCCGATGAGATTAACCGTGCTCCTGCAAAAGTTCAAAGTGCACTTTTGGAGGCAATGCAAGAGAAACAGGTAACTATTGGCGACCAAACATTCAAATTGCCCAATCCGTTTTTAGTACTGGCAACACAAAACCCTATTGAACAAGAAGGAACTTACCCTTTACCTGAAGCTCAGGTTGATCGCTTTATGTTAAAAATTGTTGTTGGTTATCCAGGCAAAGAAGAAGAACGTAAAATTATTCGTCAAAATCTTTCTAGTGAATACCCTGCAGTTAATCCTATTTTAAAACAAGAAGACATCTTAAAAGCTCGCAAAGTAGTTAAAGATGTATATATGGATGAAAAAATAGAGAAATACATCATTGATATTGTATTTGCTACACGTTTTCCTGAAGAATACAAACTAAATAAATTCAAAGGATTAATTAGCTTTGGTGGTTCACCACGTGCTAGTATCAACTTAGCAATGGCCGCAAAAGCATACGCTTTTATTAAACGCAGAGGCTACGTTATTCCTGAAGATGTACGTGCTGTATGTAATGATGTATTGCGCCATCGTATTGGGCTTACTTATGAAGCTGAAGCTGAAAACATTACTTCAGAAATGGTGGTAAATGAAATTTTAAATACTGTTGAAGTACCATAGATTGTTAGCCTAAATGGAAACGAGTGAACTATTAAAAAAAGTCAGAAAAATTGAAATTAAAACGCGTGGTCTCTCTAACCAATTGTTTTCGGGAGAGTATCATACCGCGTTTAAAGGCAAAGGTATGACTTTTAGTGAGGTTCGCGAATACCAAGCAGGTGACGATATTCGCGCCATCGACTGGAATGTAACTGCTCGCTTTAATAACCCCTATGTAAAAGTATTTGAAGAAGAGCGCGAAATGACAGTTATGCTTTTAGTAGATGTGAGTGCTTCGGGCGAATTTGGAACTCAAAAACAATTAAAACAAGAACTAATTACCGAATTATGTGCCGTACTTGCTTTTTCAGCAATACAAAACAACGACAAAATTGGAGTTATTTTCTTTTCCGATAAAATTGAAAAATTTATTCCTCCCAAAAAAGGGAAAAGCCATATTTTAAGAATCATTCGCGACTTAATAGAATTTAAGCCCGAACATAAAAAAACCGATATAAAGCAAGCATTGAAATACTTAACAAATGTTATCAAAAAACGCAGCATCGCTTTTATAATATCTGATTTTATGGCTGATGATTTTATTGATGCGCTTAAAATTGCCAATAAAAAACATGATTTAATTGCATTACGCATTTTTGATAATCGTGAGTTAGAAATACCCGATATTGGATTGGTAAAATTCAAAGATGCTGAAACGGGCGAAATAAAATGGATAGATACATCGGATAAAAATACAAGAACTCACTTTTTTGCCGAAGCCAAAAAAAGAGAACAAAAACTAAAAGAAACATTCAACAAAAGTGGGGTTGACGTTGCAGATATAAACACAGCTGAGCCCTATATAAAACCATTAACAAATCTATTTAAAAGAAGATAAAAAAACGTGTGTATGTTGAGTCGTATAAGATTTATTAACTATTTTTTATTTTCTCTGGTTATTCTTGTGTTTACAGGATTAACACATCAAACTATTGCACAAACAATAAAAGCAACAGCAATACTTGATACCAACAGTATTAAAATTGGTGAACAAGCAAAAATTCAATTAAACATTAAATACAGAGTTGACAATGGACAACAAATAAAAATATACTGGCCAGGAATTAAAGATACTATTACCAAAGAAATTGAGGTTGTTAGTCAAACCAAAATCGACACAATAATTCCCGACAAAAATAATCCATTCGAATTTTTACAAACAAAAACAATTTACATTACATCCTTCGATTCGGGTTACTGGGCAATACCACCGTTCAAATTTATTGTAAATAGCGATACCAATGGAATTACTACAGAACCATTGTTATTACAAGTAGGTACAATCCCCGTAGATACAGCCCTTGCAATAAAAGATATAAAGCAACCATTTAATGAAAGTTACACATGGATAGATTGGATTAAAGACAACATGTACGTTGTTTATGGAACACTAGCCATTCTACTCACCATCATTATCGTAATCTATTTAATCCGATATTTCAAAAAAGTGCCACCACCTACTATTACAGTAGAAAAGCCACAAACGCCACCACATATTATTGCACTAGAAAAATTAGAACAACTTAAAAACGAAAAATTGTGGCAAGAAGGTAAACTAAAACTTTACCACTCTACCCTTTCCGAAATAATAAGAGAATATATAGAAAATAGATTTAAAATAGCGGCTTTAGAACAAACTACTGATGAAATTTTAAAAGGTTTTAGAAATGTATCCATTGATGAAGAAAGCAAAATGAAATTAAAACAAATGCTATTTCTTTCGGATATGGTAAAATTTGCAAAAGAGCAACCATTGCCTAACGAAAACGAGTTGAGCATGTCGAATGCCATTGAATTTGTGAATGGAACAAAAAGAGAAGAAAATAAACAAACAATAAAAAACGAAACCAATAAATAAAATTAATGTTTAGTTTTTTTAACGATATTACATTTGCAAACAAAGAGTTATTGTGGCTATTACTTGTAATACCAGCAATAATAGCATGGTATATTTGGAAAAACAAAACCTTTAGTGCTGAAATAAAAATTTCTACAATAAGTAGCTTTAATGGAATAAAAAAATCTACAAAATATTATTTACGCCATAGTATTATCGCTCTTCGACTGTTAGCTATTGTTTTATTAATAATCGTTTTAGCTCGACCTCAATCTCGTTCTAGTTGGAAAGATGTTAAAACAGAGGGAATAGACATTTTGATGTCGTTAGATATTTCAGGAAGTATGCTTGCTAAAGACTTCAAACCAAATCGTTTAGAAGCGGCCAAAGAAGTTGCTGTAGATTTTATTGACAGCCGCCCAAACGACCGTATCGGACTTGTTATTTTTAGTGGCGAAAGCTTTACGCAATGTCCTTTAACCACTGACCATGCTGTAGTAAAAAATTTATTTTCAGGAATTAGAACAGGAATGGTAAAAGATGGAACAGCCATAGGCAATGGCCTTGCAACAGCTGTTTCAAGAGTAAAAGATAGCAAAGCAAAAAGCAAAGTTGTAATACTTCTTACCGATGGTGTAAATAATCAAGGCTCCGTAGCTCCACTTACTGCTGCTGAAATTGCAAAAGCTTTTGGAGTACGTGTTTATACTATTGGTGTAGGCACAATTGGAAAAGCCTTAGCTCCAGTTGCAATGTACCCTGACGGAAGCTATCAATATGGATACGTTGATGTAAATATTGACGAAAAAACATTGAGCGAAATATCTGATATGACTGGCGGAAAGTATTTCAGAGCAACGGATAACAAAAAATTAAAAGAAATTTATCAAGAAATCGATCGTCTTGAAAAAACGATTTTTGAAGAGAAAAACTTCACCAATAAAGCCGAACATTTTTTACCATTTGCAATAAGTGCAACAATACTATTATTGATAGAATTTTTATTAAAAAACACAGTATTTAAATCCGTACCATAGTAACCATGTTTCAACTAGAAAACACATATTACCTCTATGCTTTGGCTTTAATACCACTATTTATAGTCGTTTACTGGCTTACTAATCGATGGAGAAAAAAAGCACTCGAATCGTATGGAAACATGTCGCTTATTCAACAATTGTTTCCAGATGTTTCTAAAACCAAGCGTACGTGGAAATTTATTTTGTATGTAACAGCATTTACATTTTTAATTATTGGCATTGTAAATCCTCAAGTTGGAACCAAACTAGAAGAAGTAAAACGTACAGGAGCCGATTTGATGATTTGTTTGGATGTATCAAACAGTATGAATGCTGAAGATTTACAACCCAACCGACTAGAAAAAGCAAAACAAGCCATTTCAAAACTAATTAATAAATTGGATGGCGACCGCTTAGGGATAATTGTTTTTGGAGGCGAAGCATATGTTCAACTACCAATAACAACAGACTATTCGGCAGCTAAATTATTTCTAGAAAGTATCAATACCGATATGATTCCAACACAAGGGACAGCAATTGGCAATGCAATTAATCTAGCAATTGAATCGTTTGGTAAAGAAGAAGGAAAAAACAAAGCAATAATAGTGATTACTGATGGCGAAAACCATGAAGACGATGCAATAAGGGCAGCTGAATCGGCAGCTGAAAAAGGAATAGCTGTACATACCATTGGAATGGGCTCTGCCGATGGTGCTCCAATACCTGTATATAGAAACAACATACGAGAAGGATACCGAAAAGATAATCAAGGAAACACTGTTGTAACACAACTAAACGAACAAGTACTTCAAGAAATTGCAGCTACAGCCAATGGCATTTATGTACGTGCATCAAATGCGGATGCTGGACTAAACAATGTGTTAAATGCTATTGATAAATTAGAAAAAAAACAATTTAGCAGCAAAATGTATAGCGATTACGAAGATCGTTTTCAATGGTTTATTGCCACTGCATTACTTTTGTTGTTAATAGAAGTATTACTATCAGAAAGAAAAAGCAAATTATACCAACGCTTAAATTTATTTAACGACCCTACTAAAAATGTTTAGTGTATATCAACATATTACTAAAAACAAAATTAACTTCACGATACTAATGCTATCGCTGTTGTATTCGTTAAGCATTTTTTCTCAAAAAGAAAAAAAATTCATTATCGAAGGGAATAAAAACTATGAAAACAAAAAATTTGTAGAAGCTGAAAAAAACTACAAACAAGGTTTAACTAAAAATAAAGATTCCTACAAATCGGCATTTAACTTAGGCGATGCCTATTATCAGCAAGGTAAATACGAAGAAGCTGCTGAACAATTTCAAATGCTAACTCACAAAGCAACCTCAAAAGACACCTTATCAAAAGCATACCATAACCTTGGAAACAGTTTAATACAAAGCAAAAAATATCAAGAGGGAATAAATGCTTACAAAAATGCCCTAAAAAACAACCCTAATGATGAGGATACGAGATACAATTTAGCATACGCTCAAAAAATGTTACAACAACAGCAACAGCAAAACAAAGACGATAAAAACGACAAAAACAATAAAGACGACAAAGAAAACAAGGATAATAAAGATAATAAAGAGAACGACAAAAAAGATAAACAAAACGAAAACAAAGAAAACAAAGACAATAAAAACGAAAAAAACAAAGAACAAGAAAAACAACAAGGACAAATTTCAAAAGAAGATGCACAACGTTTATTAGATGCTTTGCAAAACGATGAAAAAAATCTTCAAGATAAAATGAAAAAAGAGAAAGCAAAAGGTATAAGAGTTGATATTGAAAAAGATTGGTAATACAAGTATTGAAAATGAAAAGAATAATTTGCATACTAACTTTACTTATAATGCTAGTGAATGTTTCGCTGGCACAGAAACTTACTGCTCAAGCCAGCAAAACAAAAGTTGCCGTAGGCGAAACATTTCAAATTTCGTTTTCGATAAACACCAATGGCAGTGGATTTAAAGCACCTTCACTCAACGATTTCGATATTTATTCGGGACCAAACCAATCAACCAGCATGTCATTCATTAACGGGTCAATGAGTCAATCAATAACCTATTCGTATGTAATTGCTGCAAAAAAAGAAGGAAAATTCACGATAGGATCAGCTAGTATGAATGCTGGAGGCACAACTGTACAATCAAACTCATTAACAATTGAAGTTGTAAAAGGGAATGCTAGTGCACAAAACCAAAGTAACACAAGTGTACCATCACAAAATCCCACACCAGTCAATAGCGAAAACATTGGTGATAATTTATTTGTAAAAACCATTGTTAGCAAAACAAAAGCGTATTTAGGAGAACAAATTACTGTTACACACAAAGTATACACACGTTATCAATTAAGAGGTTTCCAAGACATTAAATTTCCTGACTACAGAGGCTTTTGGTCGCAAGAAGCACCTAGTAACCAACAAATACAAGTTGTAAACGAAAACATTGATGGTATTAATTATCAAGTAGGAGAACTAAAACGCACTTATGTATTTGCTCAACGAAGTGGTAAATTAGAGATTGAACCAATGAATATTGAATGTGTAGTTCGTAAACAATCAAACAAACGCCCTCGTGATATTTTCGAACAATTTTTTGGAGGAGGATACGAAGATGCCGTATATACTGTAAAAAGTAAACCCGTACAAATTGAAATTATACCATTACCCGAAACAAACAAGCCATCTGATTTTTCAGGGGCAGTTGGCAACTACTCATTTAAAGCACAATTAAGCAAAGATAAAATTAAAGCAAATGACGCTATTAATCTAACCATAACAATTACTGGAAAAGGAAATATAAAACTTGTTGATCCCTTGAAAATTAACTTTCCCGAAGATTTTGAAACCTATGATGCTAAAACAAAAGAAAACATTAGTGCCAATGGTGGTGGAGTAAGTGGCTCTAAAACATTTGATTATCTAATTATTCCACGTCATGGAGGCGATTATAAAATTGATCAAATTAACTTTAGTTATTTTGACCCAGAAAAAAAGCAATACATTACGCTTCCTTCACCAGAATTTAATATTCAAGTAGAAAAAGGGAAAGATGAAGATGCTACAGCCAATGTTTTCAATCCACGTAGCAAAGAAGATGTTAAAATTTTAGGGAAAGATATTCGTTATATAAAAACAAACAACATTGAGTTGAAACCAAAAAACAACTTCTTTTTTGGCTCAGGATTATTTTATACAGGAATTGCTACCCCATTTTTAGCTTTTATAGGCTTTCTGTTCATAAGAAAGAAATCTATAGAAAATAACAAGGACATTGTTTCTGTAAAAAGCCGAAAAGCAACTAAAATGGCTAAAAAACGACTTATACTTGCTGAAAAACACCTCAAAGAAAACAACAAAGAGCTTTTTTATATTGAAATATTTAAAGCCTTATACGGATACACGAGCGACAAATTAAACATACCCGTTGCCGAATTAAACAAAGAACACATTTCTGAAAAATTAAAAAACAATAATGTAACAGCTAATACAACTAAAGAATTAATTGAAATATTAGACAATTGTGAATATGCACGTTATGCACCAAGTGCCGTTTCTGGCAACTTGAGCAACATATACAACACAACAGTTGAATTAATTACTAAAATAGAAAGCGAAATAAATAGCTAAAACGATGTTTAAAACTAATCTTTTCATCTTTATTTTTTGTATTTCGTTAAGCTCATTCATAAACGCAAACGAAACACAAATTTTGCTCGATAGCGCAAACAACGCTTATTCAAAAGGACAATTTGAAAAAGCAATAAAGGGCTACGAAGCAATTTTAGCAAGCAACTTAGAGGCAGCAGAAATTTATTTTAATCTAGGCAATGCCTATTATAAATCAAACAATCTAGCATATGCTATTTTAAACTATGAACGTGCCATAAAATTGAATCCTGACAATGAAGACTTTCAATTTAATTTAAAACTAGCCAATCAGCGAGTTGAAGATCAAGTAGATGCGGCACCAGTATTATTTCTTACACAATGGAAAAACTCATTAATAAGCTTAATGACAGAGAAAGGATGGTCTCAACTGTGTATATTATTTATCATTTTATCCTTATCACTTTTTGCGTTATTTGTTATAACACAAAATCGAAACTTAAAGCAAATAGGATTCTTTGGAGGAAGTATAACTATTGTTTTAAGCATCTTAACTTTCTTTATAGCCAGCAGTAAATACAAAACTACAATTTGCGGAACAGAAGCAATTATTACAGCTCCATCTATTACTGTTACTGGTTCTCCTAGTGAAAAAGGCACCAAATTATTTATTATTCACGAAGGGATTAAAGTAAACATCACCCAAGAAGAAGCTGATTGGGTAGAAATCAAAATTGCTAACGGCAATATTGGCTGGGTAAAAGCCTCACAATTGGCAAGGATATAAAAAACCTAGCTAATCCAAAAACAAAAAAGAGGCTATCTCAAAATGAGACGGCCTCTTTTTATTTCATAGGAAGTTTAAAAACTAAATTATATTTATTGTTCCTGCTGTAACCCTCCCTATTTTCGGACTGTGATTTTCTTTACAAATTAAAAACATTTTTGTTATTGTTGTTTTTGGCTTGTTGATATGTTGGAAACTTTTTTTCAAAGTTTTCAATATATCAATGAGCTT
>JBASCV010000110.1:0-33289 GCA_049651825.1 Bacteroidia bacterium | reverse complement strand
ATTTGGATTCTTATACAATACAAAACGTTTAATACTACCTCATTACTTAAATTTCCCTATGGAATATAATACCAGTTTGCCTCACATGATTATTCCCGAGTATGGAAGGAATATTCAAAAAATGATTGATTTTGCAGTTTCTGTAGAAAACCGTGAAGAAAGAAATAAAGTTGCACAAGCAATTATTAATGTAATGGGTCAGTTGAATCCGCATTTACGTGATGTAACTGATTTTAAGCATAAACTTTGGGATCATATTTTTATCATATCTGATTTTAAATTGGATGTAGATTCTCCATACCCAAAGCCTACTCGCGAAACATTCCAAACAAAGCCCGATAGAGTTTCGTATCCTAGCAATGATATTCGTTACAAGCACTATGGAAAAACCGTGGAACATATTATTGCTAAAGCACGAGAATATAAAGAAGGGGAGGAAAAAAATGCTTTGGTAGAGCAAATTGCTAATTTAATGAAACGCTCATACCTCACTTGGAATCGAGATTCGGTAAACGATGAGGTTATTTTAAAACAATTGGAAGAGCTATCGAAAGGCGAATTAAAATTAGCCGAATCTTCTACGTTGCGTAATACACAAACATTTGTTCAGCGAAACTCAAATCAAAGCCGTGGTGACAGAGACCGTGATAAAAAGAAAAACAACAATAACAACAACGGTAAGCAAAACAATAACAATGGCGGGTTTAGGAAAGATAATTCAGGCAATAATCCCAACAATAAGTTTAAACGTAAGTTTTAGCTTTTAATATGAATGATTACTTCGGTTATCAAAAAAAGTAATAATTTCGATTGTTTCGTTGTTAATAATTTGATAAACCATTGAGGTTTGCTCTGAAATAACACAACGTCTTAATTTTATTATTATAGATTCAGGACAGATGTGTTTATGGGAGGCTATTTTCTCTATTAATTCTTCAGTTGATTTATCGAATTTTAATGCGATTTTTTTACCCCACTTTTCTACAATTAATTCCAGTGTTTTTAGGTAGGTTTCTTCTGCTTGTGGAGACCAAATTATAGATGCGTATTTCATTATTTTTTTAGCAAAAAATCTACATTTTTTCTAACATCTTTATGTTTTATCCCTTTTCCTTGCTTTAATTGAGTAATTCCATTTTTTATGGCTTTTTTTTCAGCATCAGATATTTTGTCCCACCAATCACTCGTTTCATTTTCTTTCTTTAATGAAGCAAAATATGTTTTCACTTTTTTCAAAACAGATGTATCGTCCGTTTCAACAATTAATTGGTGTAAGTAGTTTTTCAATTCGGCAGTACTCATAGTATTGGAACAAGCGTTGTTTATTACAAATTTAATTAAATTTTGGTCTAATTCCAAAAATCTTTAATAATCTAGAACCGCATATATTAACAATCTCTCGTTCGTAAAATATCCTTTCTGATGGTATATCCTACTCATTTTAATGATTACTTCGTATAAAACAAATATTAAGCGATCTCTAAACCCTAATAAATCATGAGTGTATTCGAAATTGTAGGTGGAAAAAAATTAAAAGGAGAAATTATTCCACAAGGTGCTAAAAACGAAGCTTTACAAATATTATGCGCAGTGCTACTTACACCCGAAAAGGTTGTAATAAGCAATGTGCCCAACATTATAGATGTAAACAAACTAATCGACCTATTGAAAGATTTAGGAGTAAAGGTTGAAAATACAGGGCATGAAGAATATACCTTTCAGGCTGATGAAGTGAATGTTGATTATTTAAATTCGCCTGAATTTCGCAAAAAAGGTGGTTCTCTCAGAGGTTCTATTATGATTGTAGGGCCTTTGTTGTCGCGTTTTGGTAAAGGATATATTCCTCGTCCGGGTGGCGATAAAATAGGCCGTAGAAGGTTGGATACACATTTCATTGGTTTTCAAAATTTAGGGGCAAAATTCATTTACGATGATGAAAATGATTTCTATAAAGTAGAAGCAACTAATTTAAAAGGATGCTACATGCTATTGGACGAAGCCTCTGTAACGGGCACCGCCAATATTATTATGGCTGCTGTATTGGCGAAAGGAATTACTACGATTTACAATGCTGCTTGCGAACCTTACATTCAACAGCTATGCAAAATGCTAAACCGTATGGGGGCTAAAATTACTGGTATTGGTTCTAATTTATTGACTATTGAAGGTGTTGAATATTTAGGTGGAACAACACACCGTATGTTGCCCGATATGATAGAAGTAGGTAGTTTTATTGGTTTGGCAGCGATGACACAGTCTGAAATAACAATTAAAAATGTTTCTTATGACGATTTAGGCGTTATTCCAGCTGTATTTCAACGTTTAGGCATAAAATTAGAGCGCAGAGGTGATGATATTTTTATCCCATCGCAAGAAAACTACGAGATTGATACCTTTATTGATGGGTCTATTTTAACCATTGCTGATGCCATTTGGCCTGGTTTTACTCCCGATTTGTTGAGTATAGTGCTGGTTGTTGCAACACAAGCAAAAGGTACTGTTTTAATTCATCAAAAAATGTTTGAAAGCCGTTTGTTCTTTGTCGATAAATTGATTGACATGGGAGCTCAAATTATACTTAACGACCCGCATCGTGCTACCGTTATTGGTTTAAATAGAGAACATCAGTTAAAAGGAATTTCAATGACATCGCCCGATATACGTGCAGGAGTTTCACTTCTAATAGCTGCTCTTTCTGCAAAAGGTAAAAGTACCATTCATAATATTGAGCAAATTGATCGAGGTTATCAAAATATTGATATCCGATTACAAAAACTTGGCGCGGAAATTGTAAGAAAGTAATAAAAAGCGTAATATTGTATTCATAACCGAATTGAAAATAAGTTTGTTTTTAAACTTAAAAGTTCAATTCAGCGCTGATTAAAACTTTTAAATCGGGACTAAAAAACTGCAAAAAAAATGAAAAAAGTAAATGTTCTATTAGTTGTTGCTGCTGTGGCTGTAATTGGTTTAGGATTCATTAAACCGAATACTTCAACCGAAATTAAGCAAGAAGCAAAATCGGGAGCTGTTGTAGGCTTAAATGTAGGTAATAAAGCACCTGACATTAAGTTGAAAAGTCCTCAAGGTCAGGAAATTGCACTTTCGTCATTAAAAGGAAAAATAGTGTTAATTGATTTTTGGGCTTCGTGGTGCGGACCATGCCGTCATGAAAATCCCAATGTTGTTGCTAATTACAATACATACAAGGAAACCCAATTTAGCAAAACAGCAAAAGGCTTTACCGTATTTAGTGTTTCATTAGATAATAACAAAGAAGCTTGGATAAATGCTATTGCTAAAGATGGTTTGGTGTGGGAAAATCATGTTAGTGAATTGGCTGGATGGCAATCACAAATAGTTACAAAATATGGTATTAATGGTATTCCTGCAGGTTTTTTAATTGACGAAAATGGTATAATTGTAGCTAAAGGCCAAGAGCTTAGAGGTGAAGGTTTGGGCCTTACTTTAAAAAAATTAGTGAAACAATCGTAAGGTAATTTTTGTATCTTGAAAACAATAAAAAAACAGAACTCAATTGAGTTCTGTTTTTTCTTTTAAGAACACCCCGTTATATCCATTATTAAATATGTCAATTTGTCGCTTTTTAAAAGCTGGCAAGTTATTTGAAATACACTTTTAGCACCTAAATAATGGTTTTTACATGACAAACTGTTTGTTGGGATGATTTTTTGATTTAATGAAGAACTTTAAAAATATATTCAAAAAAATGAGCACACAAGAAAATGATTCTGTGAAAGATCAAGTGAATGAGCCTGTTGAAGAGCAAGTGCAAGCTGAAGATGCTGCACCAACGCAACAAATTGATGAAAAAGATGCTAAAATAGCTGAATTACAAGCCAAAGTAGATGAATTGAATGATAAGTATTTACGCTTATATTCAGAGTTTGATAATTATAGAAAACGTACAGCCAAAGAACGCATTGAATTGATTCAAACTGCTGGTGAAGATGTGTTTAAGAGCATGCTTCCTGTTGTTGATGATTTTGAGAGAGCAATAAAATCCAATGCCGATGTTACAGATGTAAAAGCTGTTACAGATGGCGTAAGCCTTATTTATAACAAACTAAAAAATACACTTACTCAAAAAGGATTAGAAGAAATGAAATCCATGGGCGAAGTGTTTAATACCGATTTGCACGAAGCAATTACCAATATTCCCGCACCTTCTGACGACATGAAAGGCAAAGTGGTAGATGAGTTAGAAAAAGGATATAGTTTAAATGGTAAAGTAATTCGTTTTGCAAAAGTTGTTATTGGTTCGTAGTTAGTAGTGTGTTTTGCTATTAGATATTTAAAAGCTAAAAAAATGAGAATTAGGGAAGTTGATGTTAGTGAGTTGAAGTAATTGCCAAATTATCAAATTATCAAATTGTCAAATTAAAAAAGATGTCAAAAAGAGATTATTACGAAATATTAGAAGTGCCAAAAAGTGCTAGTGCCGATGATATAAAAAAGGCATATCGTAAAATGGCTATTAAATACCATCCGGATAAAAATCCGGGCGATAAGGTTGCTGAAGAAAAGTTTAAGGAAGCTGCTGAGGCTTATGAAGTACTAAGTAGTGCTGAAAAAAAACAGCGTTACGATCAATTCGGACATGCTGGCATGGGCGCCAACGGTGGTTTTGGTGGAGGCGGAAGAGGTGGTTTTGGTGGCATGAATATGGACGATATATTCAGTCAGTTTGGCGATATTTTTGGAAGCCAGTTTGGTGGTGGTGGTTCGCGTGGTGGTGGCAGACGTGTGAACAGAGGTTCAAATTTACGTGTAAAAGTGAAAATGAATTTGGAAGAAATTGCCAATGGTGTTGAGAAAAAAATAAAAGTAAATAAATATGTAGCTTGTAAACCTTGCCACGGCTCAGGAGCAAAAGATGGTTCGTCTTATAATACTTGCTCTACTTGCCGAGGTACAGGCCAAGTAACGCGTGTTACCAATACTATTTTGGGTGCAATGCAAACCACAAGCACCTGCCCAACATGTGGTGGCGAGGGGCAAAGCATTACTGATAAATGTAACTCATGCCATGGCGATGGAATTGTTAGAGACGAAGAAGTAATCAGCATCAACATTCCAGCAGGTGTTGCCGAAGGGATGCAGCTATCAGTAAGTGGTAAAGGTAATATGGGCGCTCGTGGAGGTGTACCAGGTGATTTAATTATTGTGATTGAGGAAGTTGAACACGATTTATTGAAGCGCGATGGTATGAACTTGTTTTATGATCATTTCATCAGTTTTGTTGATGCGGCAATGGGTACTCAAATAGAAGTACCTACTATTGACGGAAAAGCAAAAGTGAAAATAGACCCAGGTACGCAAAGTGGTAAAGTTTTGCGCTTAAAAGCAAAAGGCTTACCCGAAGTTAATTCATACTCACGTGGCGATATTTTGGTAAACATCAATGTATGGACGCCACAACAGCTTACTAAAGACGAAAAAGCACTACTTGAGCGTTTGCGTGATGCTGATAATTTTAAACCTAACCCAAGCAAAAAAGACAGAGGCTTTTTTGAACGAATGAAACAATATTTTGAGTAGGTGCTTGTTGTCTATATAGTCTGTTGTGGATATGTGAAGTGGAATAATAGTAATAAATGAGCTTTATATAAAATAGCCTAATAACTATATAGACAGGATATTTAACAAAATGGAATATACTTTTCGAATCGATCAACTAGAAATTTTGAATCATCTTATCTTCGATTCAAGTATTAGCTTAAACGACATAGAAAAATTAAATATAACGAATAATTCGCTGAAATTTGAAATAGAAAGACGCACACTCGAAAATGTGACTAGGCATAAAAAAATTGGGGGTACTGTTACATTATTGAGTGGCATGACTTCTTCATTATGTTTTGAGAATATTAGCGATTTGACTGTTTTTGGTTTAACTGAACAATTTAAACATAATCATTTCGTTGACGGTTTAAATCTCGACAAAGACGGAAAGCTATCTCTTACAACTGTTTATGGATTTTGTGTTAAAATGAACGTTTCTGAAAAAACAAGAATAGTTTTGCGAGACATAAAAAAAAGTGAATTTGGTAAAGGACGTATTGTAGGTAAATCAGGTTTTACTTCAGACGAGTGGACAAATTTCCTTAATGAAAAGAAATATAATCCTATTTAAGATAGCTGTAAAAAACAAAAATGAGGTTAGGCATAGCCTCTATCTGAAGGAAAAAATAAAAAAGGGTTTGGCGTAGCCTCTTTTAAATCTCAATAAGCATATATTTAGGCGATTTTAAACAATTAATGAAAAAAAGTAAAATAAGTGTACCATTGATAAACGAAGCGGGATTTCACATTTTTGCTTTATAGTAACATGTAATGAAGCCATCCAAAAATAAATACAACGACCTGCTTGATAACATCGGTCAAACTATTGAAATAGCTAGGCAGAACGCTGTTAAAGCTGTAAATACCGAATTGGTTAAAGCCAATTGGGAAATTGGCAGGCACATTGTTGAATTTGAGCAACAGGGACAAGAACGTGCGGAATACGGAAGTGAGCTATTAGCAAAGCTTGCAAAGGATTTAAAACTTCGTTATGGTAAAGGATTCGGCAGGCGAAATGTACTGGATATGCGTAGATTTTACTTAGCGTATCAAAAATGGCAGACAGTGTCTGCCAAATTAAGTTGGAGCCATTTTATTGTATTGTTAGGTATTTCAGATGAATCAGCACGAAATTTTTATGAGAAACAATCTATAAATGAAAATTGGTCGAAACGTGAATTGGAAAGGCAAATTGATTCATCTTTGTTTGAAAGATTAGCACTAAGTATGGATAAAAAAGGCGTTATTCAACTTTCTGAAAAAGGACACATCGCTACCACCCCAACAGAAATAATCAAAGACCCTTATGTGTTGGACTTTTTAAAGATTTCGCAAAACAACAAAGTTACAGAAAAACATCTCGAACAAAAGATTATTGACAACTTGCAACTGTTTCTTTTAGAATTAGGTAAGGGGTTTACATTTGTTAGCAGGCAGTATAAAATTTCGCTAAGAAACAAGCATTTTTACATTGACTTGGTGTTTTATCACCGCATATTAAAATGCTTTGTTGTTATTGACCTTAAGACAAGACCTGTAAGGCATACCGACATTGGGCAAATGAATCTTTATCTCAATTATTTCAAAACCGAAGAAAATGTAGAAAACGATAATGAACCAATCGGTATAATTCTTTCGGCAGACAAAGACGAAGTACTAGTAGAATATGCCACAGGTGGTATATCAAATAAAATATTTGTTTCAAAATATCAGCTTTATTTACCAGATAAAAAATTATTGCAAAAACAAGTAAAAGCAATAATAAAAAATGAATAAGAACCCCTAATTAACAAATGAACATATTAGAAGCAAAAAACATTGTTAAGCGTTATGCCAATCATACCGCATTAAATAATGTATCGTTAGAAATACCTGGTCAAAGTATTTTTGGTTTATTAGGGCCAAATGGTGCAGGTAAAACATCACTTATTCGTATTATTAATCAAATAACAGGCCCAGATAGTGGGCATGTTTTTTTTGAAGGCGAACGTTTAACTCCAAAACATATTGCCCAAATAGGTTATTTACCTGAGGAGCGAGGCTTGTATAAAAAAATGGAGGTTGGCGAACAGGCTTTGTATCTTGCACAATTGAAAGGAATGTCGAAGGCGGAAGCTAAAAAGAAGCTAAAATATTGGTTTGAGAAGTTTGAAATTGCTGCTTGGTGGAATAAAAAAGTAGAGGAACTATCCAAAGGAATGCAACAAAAGGTACAGTTTATTGTTACGGTATTGCATGAGCCTAAATTACTGATATTGGACGAACCTTTCAGCGGTTTCGACCCAATAAATGCCAACATTATTAAAAATGAAATTTTAAACCTCAAAAAACAAGGGGCAACAATTCTGTTTTCTACCCATAATATGGGCTCTGTAGAGGAATTGTGCGATTATATTGCTTTAATCAATAAGTCAGAAAAAGTATTGGATGGCTCGGTGAAAGAAATTCGTAAGCAATTCAAATCAAATGAATATGAAGTTGAATTTGTTGGAAGTTTAATGGGTTTTACCAATGCCTTGTGGACTGGTGCAGAACTGATAGAACATGATACCGAAGATGATGTATGTAAAGCACGTGTAAAATTATTAGGAACCACTACTGCGAATGATTTATTGCAATCTGTAATTCCTGTTGCCCAAATACAATCATTCAAAGAGATTGTGCCAAGCATGAATGATATTTTTATACAAAAAGTAAATGCTGGAAATACAGAAAAGGTAACCAATAGTTTCACTGAATAAAATTAATCCATGAACAAAATATTTTTAATTATTCAACGTGAGTATTTAACTCGTGTAAAGAAAAAGAGTTTTATCATCATGACTATACTTGGCCCTTTGCTATTGGCTGGTATTATGATTGTGCCCATTTGGTTATCGATGCAAAAACCATCGCAACAAAAAATTCAAGTGGTTGATGATAGTTATTTGTTTAAAGATCTTATTCCTGAAAAGGAATTTATTGATTTTGAATACCCAGAAGTGAGCTTGGAAAAGGCTCAAGAGGATTTTTATATGTCCGATTTTGACGCCATTTTGTACATCCCTCATAATATTTTAGAAGGGGGGAGAACAATAAAATTTTTCTATAAAAAACAATTAGGCATAGCTACTGAGCAATACATCTCGTCTACCGTAAGTAAAATGATGTATAATGTACTATTGGCAAAAAACAAGGTGGATTTATTACTTATAAAAGATGCTGAAACAAACTCAAAGTTTAATGTAATTACTGAAAAGCTTGAATCAACAGGTAAAAGTAAAAAAACAAATACGGGTTTGTACATGGCAATAGGCTTGGGTGCAGGTATTTTAATATACATGTTTATATTTTTATACGGTGTGCAAGTGATGCGTGGCGTTATGGAAGAAAAAACAAATAGAATAGTTGAGGTGATTTTATCGTCAGTAAAGCCATTTGAATTGATGATGGGTAAAATTGTAGGGGTTGCATTGGTTGGTTTAACCCAGTTTTTATTGTGGGTTGTGTTAACCACAACACTTTACAGTGTTGCAACGGTAACAATATTAAAAGACATTGATATCAAGCAAATTCAGCAAAAAGAAGAAGTAATTAAAGTAGGAGCCGATTTGGATTATATGAATATGAAAAAAATTGAGAAACCCAATGTAATTACAGAGGTTTGGAATGATTTTAAGTCGGTTGATATTGTTTCGATACTGTTTTGTTTTTTATTTTATTTTTTAGCAGGTTATTTTAT
This sequence comes from Bacteroidia bacterium, assembly GCA_049651825.1. GTDB lineage: Bacteria > Bacteroidota > Bacteroidia > 2-12-FULL-35-15 > 2-12-FULL-35-15 > 2-12-FULL-35-15. The sequence goes on along the minus strand of JBASCV010000110.1, from coordinate 23,982 downwards.
GTATAGTGCATTGTTTGCGGCTGTTGGTGCAGCTGTTGATAATGAAGCAGATACACAACAATTTATGATGCCCATAACTGTGCCGTTAATACTGTCGTTTATAGTAGCGCAAACGGTAATGCAAAATCCAGAGAGTACCATGGCGTTTTGGTTTTCAATAGTGCCTTTAACATCTCCAATAGTAATGATGGTAAGGCTTCCGTTTGGTGTGCCTGCTTGGGAGTTAGCATTATCAATGGGTTTATTGGTGTTAGGCTTTATATTTACTACTTGGTTGGCTGCACGTATCTATCGTACAGGTATATTGATGTATGGCAAAAAAACTACTTGGAAAGAATTAGGTAAGTGGTTGTTTTATAAAGGATAATTTTTGCAGTTTGCACGCTGAAATGTGTATCTTAGTGCAATTCAAAGATGTTATTTATTATAAATAATGAGAATTGCAATTATCGATTTAGGTACAAATACGTTTAATTTACTTGTAGCGGATGTTAGGAGTAATAAAACCTATACGCCTGTTTTTCAAACTAAAATAGCCGTTAAGCTAGGTGAGGGTGGTATCAGTAAAGGCTTTATAGCTGATGCTGCGTTTAATAGAGGTATTGAAGCACTTATAACTTATTCTAAAACTATTGAAGAACATAACGTAGCAAAGGTTTTTGCTGTTGCAACTTCTGCAATACGTGGTGCTTCTAATGGAAAAGCTTTTGTTCAAAAAGCGCATGAGAAAACAGGCATCGCAATTGATGTTATTTCGGGCGAACAAGAGGCTGAAACCATTTATTACGGTGTGCGCGATGCTGTGGTAATGAATGATACCAACTCATTAATAATTGATATTGGTGGTGGCAGTACAGAGTTTGTAATTGCCAATAAACATACGATTCTTTGGAAACAAAGCTTTTTGCTTGGCGTAGCCCGATTGTTGGAACTCTTAAAGCCTTCTGACCCTATTACAGATGAAGAGATAGAGCGTTGCGAAAATTATTTACGAAAAGAATTACAACCACTTTTTGATGCAGTAAAACAATATCCAATTCAGGAGTTGATAGGTTCGTCAGGTTCATTTGATTCTATTGCAGAAATGGTGGCACATAAATTTTATACCCCATCGTTGCTTGATGATAAAACTGAATTTGAGTTCAATTTAGAGCATTGCAACGTAATACATCAAATGATATTAAAATCAACACTTCATGAGCGTTTGAATATGAAAGGGCTTGTTGCAATGCGCGTTGATATGATAGTAATATCGAGTATATTGGTAAATTTTGTATTAAGTGAGTTTAGTATTAAAAAAATGCGTTTATCAACCTATTCTTTGAAAGAAGGAGTGCTGTCGCAAATATTAAATTCACTACAAGTAGTAACTTGATTTGTAATAAATTATATTTTTATAGTTATAGAGTTTCATTTATTAAAAAATATGAGTCATTCTTCTTCCGAAGGGAATAGAAATAACAATCAAGAAAAGTTGATTGATATAGAAAAGGCGATAGCAAGTAAAAATCCTCGTTTATTAAAGCTATTGCCTGGTTTTGTATTGCGCTATATTAAACGTGTACTTCACGAAGATGAATTGAACGATACTGTGATTCGTAACAAGAATCGTTTTGAACATGACTTTGTAGATGCTGCAATGGAGGAGTTTGGTGTGAACATAAAGGTAATAGGTGAGGAGCATATACCGTTAACAGGAGGGGTTATTTTGGCTGCTAATCACCCAATAGGTGCATTAGATGGCATTGCATTTATGAAAGTGGTAGGCAAACGTAGAAAAGACATTCGTTTTTTGGTAAACGACTTGTTGATGGCACTTAAAAATTTTGGGCCTTTATTTGTTCCTGTAAATAAACATGGTAGAAATTCGCAAGATTATGTTGAGCGTATAGATAAGGTATATTCATCAAATGAATGTGTGTTGATTTTTCCGGCAGGCTTGGTTTCTAGGCGTCAAAAAGGAGGAGTAATTGAAGATTTAGAGTGGAAAAGAAGTTTCATCAACAAATCGGTAACTAATAAAATAGATGTCGTGCCTGTTTATATAGAAGGACGCAATTCTAATTTTTTTTATAACTTGGCTTATTGGCGAAAAAAAATTGGAATAAAAGCAAATATCGAAATGTTTTATTTGGTTGATGAAATGTACCGTCAGAAAGGTAAAACACTTACGTTTACCATTGGTAAACCAATTTCGTGGAAGGTGTTTACATCGGATAAGCCTGATGAGTATTGGGCCAAAAAAGTGAAGCAACATGTATATGCACTTCAAAGTGGAAACACCGCACATTTGTTACCTACACTCTAATTGAAAAAATGAATAATAATCAGTACACTATATCTTTATGGAACAAATTATTGAACCTGTAGCTAAAGAAATATTAGAAAAGGAACTTACCGTTGATAAATTTGTGCGAGATACAAACAATGGTAACAACAAAATATATATTATAACACATCACAATTCCCCCAATATAATGCGTGAGATAGGGCGTTTGCGCGAAGTAACATTTCGTGCAGCAGGTGGTGGAACAGGCAAAAGCATTGATATTGATGAGTATGATACTGCTGATGCACCTTATCAGCAGCTGATAGTGTGGAGCCCTGAAGAAAAAGAGATTGTTAGTGGTTACCGTTTTATTAAATGTAAAGATGCTCCTGTAGGCGTTGATGGCATTATACAATTGGCTACTACAGAGTTGTTTCATTTTTCTGAAAAATTTGTAAAAGACTTTGTCCAATATACAATAGAATTGGGCCGTTCGTTTGTTCAACCTAAATTTCAACCATCGGTAGATAACCGAAAAGGCCTGTTTTCATTGGATAATTTGTGGGATGGTTTAGGTGCTATACTTGTTGACAATCCTGATATACATTATTTTTATGGAAAAGTAACCATGTACACCGATTTTAATGTACATGCACGCGATATGATTTTGGCGTTTATGAATTATTATTTTCCGGATTCCGAAAAGTTGGTGGTGCCAATTAAGCCATTAACATTAAAAACTGACGTGTCAGCATTTTTAAAATCAATTGAAGGGATAAATTATAAAGACGGACATAAAATTTTAAACCAAAATGTGCGTGAACTTGGCGAGCATATTCCACCTTTGGTAAATGCCTATATGAATTTATCTGCAACAATGAAAACCTTTGGTACTGCCCTCAACGACCACTTTGGTGAGGTAGAAGAAACTGCCATTATGGTTAAAATTGCTGATATATACGACTCTAAAAAGGAGCGACATGTGAGTACGTATAGGAAGATGAATTAGTGAATAGTGAGTGCACTTTTTTGTTTATTAAAAGCTGAAAAGATTTGAGTAAATTATTTGCAGGTGATAACACCCGCAAGGGCGGAAAATTTAAATAGGCCATTTTTGAGAGTTACAATCATAGTTTGTAAACAGGTATTTGAACACGGTAAATTATGGAAATAAAATCAGCAGAGTTTGTAATTAGTAATACGGATGTTACAAAATGTCCTGCACCCAAATTGCCGGAATATGCATTTATAGGTCGTTCTAATGTAGGTAAATCATCGTTAATAAACATGCTGTGTTCCCGCAAGGATATGGCTAAAACATCTGGTAAACCCGGTAAAACGCAACTTATCAATCATTTTTTGATTAATAAAGCATGGTATTTGGTGGATTTGCCTGGTTATGGTTTTGCAAAAGTAGGTAAGGATCAACGTGAAAAATGGAGTAAATTTATTCAGGATTATATTTTGGAACGCCCCAATTTGATGTGTTTGATGGTACTTATTGATGCTCGACTTCCAATGCAAAAAATTGATTTGGAGTTTATGAATTGGTTGGGCGAAAATCAAATATCGTTTGTAATGGTATTTACAAAAATTGATAAGCTATCAAAAAAGCAATTTAACGACAACATTGAGGCGTATAAAGTAGAGATGGGAAAATATTGGGACGAGTTGCCACAATGGTTTTACACATCATCTGAATTAAAAGAGGGAAGAAATGAGGTACTTGGTTTTATTAATGAAACAAATACCTTATTTCAAACCGTATAAGAATTTACTGTTTTTGTGCAATAAGTTTCATTTTTACTCCAAATTGCTGAGCATAATTTCTCATTTCTTTTGCTGCTTCAGCTTCGCCTGTGGCACGTTCAAATGTATCAGCCATTGATAACAAACATTGATGATAAAACTGTTTCATCTCATCAACCATCATATCTTTTGTCCATAAATCAATACGAAGTGTATTGTTTTCATTTGCATCCCAAAGCGCTATCATTACTGATTTGCTTGCGCTTTGTTCGTTTGCATCGGTTGCACTCCAATCAATTTTTTCTGGCAAATTGTTTTCGTCTAGTGTTACTGTAAATTTAATTTCTGATTGTTTCATTATGATATGTTTTTATTGTTTCATTTTTATTGGTTACGAATAACAAATAGTTACGAATTTACGAAACTGATGTGATTGTTTTATTATATATAACTGTTTAATTGCTAAATTGTTTAATTGTTATTACTGGTAAAAAATTATTAACTAAAAACTTTCGATTGCCAACTCCCAACTCCCGACTCCTAACTTCCAACTTCCAACTTCCAACTTCCAACTTCCAACTAAAAACTACTTAGCTGGTTTATACTTTGCTTTGGTTAATATTTTTTGTGCATCATCTTCTTTCATTAATTCTTCTAAGGTAATTTTAGGATTATTTTTCATGTATTCACGTACTATTTGCCATCCAATCCAATAGGCTATGCGTGGAGGCGCCTCTTTGCTAAAAGCGCTAGTAAACGGCCCATCTGTTGTGTATTTCATTATTTCAGCATGATCGGTAGTATAAAGCATTTTTTTAGCGGCAAAATAACTCCATACGTTAAATTCGTTTTGAATACAATAATCGAGTTGTTGCTGTGTGTATTGTATTTTAAGTGAATCGGGAGTATTGGGCAATAATGCATCGGTAAGATATAGTATTTTACCCATATACGTAATTTCGCTCAGAAAATCATTTTTGTTCATGTTAAATGGGAACTCAGTAAACATCCATGCGCGAGCAGCATCAGGTATAATGTTTTCTTGGTTCATAAATGAAGTTTTGTATTTAGGTAAGCCAAGCATTTGATAGAATATACTTTTTTCGCTTAAGTACATTTCTAGGCCAATTGCTAATGTACTATCTACATTTACAACTGTATAATTAAATCCCGACATCATCGTTATTGGCTTTGGTAAGTTTCGCTTAGGGAAATAATACTTGAAATGTTTATATAAATCAGTTAATTCTTTGTTTAAAAAATCAACATTAGGGTACATTTTTTGACAATCTGCGTAAGCATTTTTCATGTCCTTATCGCTAATAAATTGCTTTATTCGATATACGTACGAAGAGTCGCTTAGTCCGCCATTATTGACAATATTTCGGATAAATATTGAATAATAGTTGCCGTATTTTTGTTGTAATTTTTTAGTTTCGGCTTCAATAGTTGAAGTGTCTATTGTAAATAGGTCTTTTTCTAATCTTTCTACATTTACTGGTGGTATTATAACATTACTTACATCTACATTTAATGGGGTATTGTTACATGATGTAAAAATTAAAGCACTAAATAGGAGGCAGCAAAAAAATATTTTTTTCATATTAATTTTAATAAACTAAAATGTATTAATTTAGAGAATTATCTAATTAACGGTTTTAACAAAAGAAACTCACGTAAAAGTATAAAAAATATGAAGAAAATTTTTACAATTGCATCAATAGTGTTTAGCGCCTCATTGTTGTTAGCTCAAAGTGGTGAAAATGAGCTTAAAAACTTTCGATTCGGATTAAAAGTTGTACCTTCTGTAAATTGGTATAAGCCCGAAGGCAAGATTATTTCCGCCAATGGTGTTACGCCTAGGTTTGGTGGCGGTTTGGTAATGGAGTTTCGCCTTTCTAAAGTAGCAAGTATTCAAACGGGTGCTCAAATAGATATTGATGGTGGAAAATTGAGATTTAACAATGGTGGAACCAATAATGCTGGTGCAAATACAGTTAGCTATTACTACAATACGTTGGATGATAAAATTGTGCACTTTGATCCTGTTTTAGCAAGTTCTCCATCGTATGTGCATTATCAGCTGAATGAGCGTGTTTATCGAATAACCTACGTAACCGTTCCGCTAACGCTAAAAATGAAAACCAAAGAAATTGGTGCATTTACGTATTACGGACAAATTGGAGTTAATAATTCGTTCCGTTGGAAAGCATTTGCAGATGATGAACTTCAAATAATTGATGATGTTACAAATACATTAGGTTCAAAAGATAGCAAATCAAAAGTAGATATTACACAAGATATGTCGGTATATGCGGCTGCTTTGAATTTTGGCTTGGGGGCAGAGATGAATTTAGCAGGAACCACTTCATTGGTATTTGGAGTAAATTATAACTTAGGTTTTACCAATGTTGTGATGAATGACTCTAAATACATTAATAGACGAGCAAACGAAGCAAACTTTAATGCAACATCAAACCCGAGTGCATTTATACTCTCGAAAATGCCGCAGGAAGTTAAATCGAGTGCTGTTGCTTTAACCGTTGGTATTTTATTTTAAGTAATTTATACAATTTATAATCTCGATTTCAACATTATTGAAATCGAGATTTTTTATATCATGAAAAAAGAAGAAACAATTGATTTTATTGTAAATTGGTTACTTACGTATAGCGAAAGTAGCAAAACACAAGGCTTTGTGGTAGGTATTTCTGGTGGCATTGATTCGGCTCTAACATCCACATTATGTGCCAAAACTGGCAAGCCTGTTATTTGTTTAAATATGCCCATACATCAGCATAAAGCCGAGTACGATAGGGGGCACGAACACATCAATTGGTTGAAACAAAATTTTACAAATGTTACTTCTTATGAAGTAGAACTTACAGATACATTCGCGAGTATGGGTAAGGCCTTACCAAACGACATACAAGATTGGTTAACAATGGCAAATACGCGCTCGCGTTTACGAATGACAACACTTTATGCTTTTGCATGTAACAAAAAAATGCTTGTAGCTGGTACAGGAAATAAAGTTGAAGATTTCGGAATTGGCTTTTTTACAAAGTATGGCGATGGAGGTGTTGATGTTAGTCCGATTGCCGATTTGATGAAATCGGAAGTGTACGCTTTGGCAAAAGAACTAGGTGTTGTAGCCTCTATTATTAAAGCAAAACCAACTGATGGTTTGTTTGCCGATGGCAGAAGCGATGAAGACCAAATAGGTGCTACTTACGATGAATTGGAGTGGGCAATGTTATATATTGAAAATAAAAGCACTGCTAAACTTAATGATAGAGAGCAACAGGTGTTGGATATATACAAGCGTATGAATAAAGCTAATCAGCATAAAATGAATCCAATACCGGTGTGTATTATTCCTCACAATTTAAAAAATTAAAAAAATGAACATTCAAATAATTCAACAACTATATAGTTATTTTATACAAAACCCTATTGTTTGTACCGATACACGGGATATTAAACAAGGTGCTCTGTTTTTTGCTTTAAAAGGCGATAAGTTTAACGCAAATAAATTTGCCGAGCAAGCTTTAAATGCAGGTTGCTCTATTGCTGTTATTGATGAAGTTGAATATAAAAAAGATGAACGTTATTTTTTAGTTGACGATGTGTTAACAGCATTACAGCAATTGGCCAATTATCACCGAAAACAATTGGCTATACCTATCATTAGTATTACAGGCTCAAACGGGAAAACAACTTCAAAGGAATTATTAAACGCTGTGTTGAGCCAAAAATACAATGTGCTTGCCACAAAAGGTAACTTAAACAATCACATTGGTGTGCCTTTAACGTTATTGAGTATTACAAAACAACATGAAATGGCAATAGTTGAAATGGGGGCAAATCATCAGGGAGAAATTGCCATGCTGTGTACTATTGCAGAGCCTGATTATGGTATGATTACGAATATCGGTAAAGCCCATTTGGAGGGCTTTGGAGGTGTTGAAGGAGTAATTAAAGCCAAAAGTGAACTGTATCACTACATCAATAAAAAAGGAGGTAAGCTTTTTGTGAATGGCGATAATGAATTGCTCAAGCGTTTATCAATAGGAATGGATACGATTGTTTTTGGAACTTCAGAAAGTTTTGATTTTATAGGCTTGTTTGTGGAGAGTAATCCATTTGTAAAACTAAAATACAAAGCTAAAAATGATTCACGTATACTTGCGGATAAAGCAACAGTTGCAACCCAGCTTATTGGAAATTATAATTTCGAAAATATTTTAGCTGCAGCTTGTATTGGTAATTATTTTAATGTTTCTGAAGTAGCCATAAATAAAGGACTAGAAGGTTATGTGCCATCTAATAACCGTTCGCAAGTAATGAAAACAGCGAGTAATACATTGTTGTTAGACGCATACAATGCAAATCCATCAAGCATGAGTGCGGCTATAGAAAATTTTGTTGCAATGAATCAAGCCAATAAAATGGTAATACTTGGAGATATGCTTGAGTTGGGCGAAGATAGTGCTTTTGAGCACGATGCTGTTGTTAAACTTCTTGATAAAAATGGAATTAAAAATGCAATGCTCGTTGGTCCTTATTTTATGAAATCCGCCAAGTTGATAGGCGCTATAAGTTTTATGAATAGTGATGAAGCGTTGCAATATTTGTTACTACATCCTGTAAAAGATTCGACTGTGTTGATTAAAGGTTCGAGAGGGATTAAATTAGAGAAAGTGGTAGAAGCGTTGTAAGACGTTCTTATTTGTGTTTTTTTATTATTCCGGTTTGTTTTTATTGTCTTTCAATAACTCTACAAATACGCCTATTTGAAAAAAATCTCTTCCTGTTTCATCATTAATTTTATAGTCGAATTGGTGTAAATAGCCTAGTTGTACACTTGTGTTTTTGGCAATCATATAATTTAAGGTTACTAACATTCTATTTCTTTCAAAGTAGGGCTCTTGGTTTGTAAAAAAAATTTCATTGCTAGCAGTAATCTGAAATTTTTCATACCCATTTTTTTTATTTCCAAAAGGATATGAAAAGCCTAGTCGATAACGAAAACGGTTGCGATAGCCATTACTTGTAAATCTAAGTTCGGCACGATAGCGTTGTTCAATTTTTAATTTATTAAACGGCTGAGAAAAAATTATTTGTGGCCAAATTCTAAATTCGTCATTATTTTTGGGTAACACAAAATCTCCGCCTTCTTTATAGGTTTGATAACTACCAGCACCTATACTCAATTCTAAATTTTGAATGCCATTGTAATCAATCCCTCCCTTATATTCGTAATAATGAAAGTTGTTGTAAAATTTTAACGAGCGTAGTTGTGTTTCTCCAAAAAAACTCCAATTTTTATTTACCTTATATTTTACATTTAAAATGTTCCAGCTGCCAAGCTCAAATACTTGTGATTTTATACTTTGTGTATGAAAAAAAATGATAAGTATTGTTAACACCATTAAGTTAATTGATTGGTGTTTTTTTATTTTTAAAATTTGTTTTATATACCAGTATTTATTCATACTCTGCAATAGCAACTAATATTTTCTCTAGTTTTTTTTTCATTTCACTTGCACTACATTCATAATTGTTTGCTAACACTGAGAAACATAGAAGTTCTCCTTTTTTGTTTTTTACGTAACCTGCATAACCTCTGGCTCTTGTAATGTAGCCACTTTTTGCACGTAAATTATTTTCGGCAAAAGTACCTTCGCACAAACTACCCAAAGAGCCTGATTTACCAGCAACAGGGAACGAATCATAAAACGGTTTGAAATTTTTATCCTTGGCCATATAACGTAAAATTTCTGCTTCTGTTTTTGTTGTAATAACATTGGAGCGTGATAAACCTGAACCATCATTCATAAAAAAACCTTCAACATCAATCCCTTTTCGTTGCCAATAGTTGGTAACAATATCGGTACCTTCTGTTGTTTGTCCTAGCCCTTTTTCTTTATAAGCAATGTATTTAAGTAGGTGCTCAGCGTATAAGTTGTTGCTTTTAAGGTTGGTCCAATAAACAATCTCGCTTAGTGAAGGAGAGTAATTGGTAAATATTGTTTTTTTATCTCTGTTAATATAAGATTCAAATTCTTTCAACTGCCTAACTGTAGTTGCTTTTTGAGTGACTAAAATACCAATAGAATTTAGTGATTTGTGAAGCGATTGAGCACAAAATAAAGCAGGGTCGGGGAGCGAGCCTTCTATATCATAGTTGTTTTTGTTGGCAGGTATTGTACCTTGTAATTTGCGGTAATAAGAATAAGGTGCACCATATATAAAAGCATTATCGCCACTACCTCCCGCGGTAATTGTATTTATCAATTGTAGACCTTCTATTTGGGGTTCAGTTTTTACTATAAATGTATTTGTGCCTACTGCTTCTGATTTTAAATAGATTCGGTATTTATTATCAGCGTAGGATAATCCGCAAGCACCGGCCCCAAAATAATTGCCGATATCGGCCCAAACCCACTGAGGAGGTAAGGCATTGTCTTCAAAAATACTTTCATCACCAATAATAGCACCTTCAATTTTTTTTATGCCTTTTTGTTTTAAATAATTAGCCCATTTATCGGTTGTGCTAAGTGAGTCGTTTTTATCTTTAAAGTAAGCCGATTCAAGCGTTGGGTCGCCTCCACCTGTAATGTATAAGTTGCCTTTTAATGTACCACTTGTGGTATCTAATAGGCCATCGTATTGCAGTTTTGTTTCAAATCTAAAATCTTTACCCAGTATAGAAAGTGCAGCAGCTGTAGTTACAATTTTTAATGTACTTGCAGGTATAACGCTTGCGTTTGAGTTGTATTGAGCAATTATTGTGTCTTTTAAAACAGGCATTACACAAAGACTTAATGTTCCATGTTGTAGGGTATTATCTGTTTCTAGTTTTTTTAGTTCTTGATATAGTTTAGATGTGTTTTTTTGAGGAAAAACGCTACTACTGAATAGTATAAAAAATGCCCAAATAGCTTTTGAAAAAAGGTGTTTGGGCATCGTTGATATTTGGTTATGGTTTTTCAATGTATTAATTTATTTTTTTAACAACGCTTTTTTATTATCAAACACACTATCAATTTCTTGCGCAAGTTTTTTGTCTTTGCTCGTTACTATATTTCCTTTGTCGTGTGTAGATAGCGAAATATGCACTTCATTATATACATTTGTCCAATTAGGATGATGGTTCATTTTTTCGGCTATTAGTGCTACTTTGCTCATAAAACCAAATGCTTCAATAAAATTGGCAAACTTAAAGCTTCTTTTCAATTGATTATTTTCTTCTATCCACATTTTTTTATGCTATTAAATTTAATTATCAATTATCAATTATCAATTATCAATTGTCAATTATCGCCATGGTAAGCCTGCTAATACAAACAAGTTTACCTGTTTCGTTTTTTATCTCAATACTCCATACATGTGTTTTTTTTCCAATGTGAATAGGTGTTGCCTCTGCAGTTACATAGCCACTGCTAGCAGGGCGTAGGTGGTTTGCATTTATATCTAATCCAACACAAATAAATTTATCAGGGTCAATAATTAAATTAGATGCGATACTCCCAAGTGACTCGGCTAATGCTACTGATGCGCCACCATGTAATATTCCAGCAGGTTGAACTGTTCTGTGGTCAATGGGCATTCTGCCTATTATTGAATTAGGGGTTAACTCGGTAATTTCTATTCCAATTGTTTCACACATATTGTTTTTTAATGTAGACTGAATGTCGCTTAATGCGTACTCTTTAAACCAGATGCTCATAATTATAAATATTAATTTAACGAATTTAATAAGAATTTTTATGGAATTTGTAAATTATTGCATCACTATGGTAAATAGTTTATTTTTATAGAAATCACTAAAACCTCGCTCAAATGAAAATCAATTATGTAATTCTGTTATTGGCATTTACATTAATGTCGTGCGGAAAAAATGAAGCTCCAATATCGGATGCTAAATTGGCTTATACTACTGATATGTCGGCTCCTGCAGCTTCTGTTGAAGGTGCAGGCAATGAAATGAGTCATAAAAATGATGCATCCGAAACAGATTTGTTATCAAATATAAGCAGTTCAACAAACCAAGTTAAAGTTGCTGAAAAAATAAAAAAAACAGCCAATCTATCCATTGTTGTTGACGATTATAAAAAAGTGCGTACAGCAATTGAACAATTATTAAAAGCTGATAATGCTTATATCGGTAACGAAAATGAGCAAAATTCTCCTTATAGCATATACAATACTTTGCTTATACGTGTATCCAATAAAAATTTTGAATCACTAATTAATAAACTTACTCCATTAGGCCGAGTTACATCTAAAACCATTACTGCAGAGGATGTAACTGCACAGTTTATTGATATACAATCGCGTATAAAATCAAAAAAGGAAATTGAAAAACGTTATTTAGATATACTTTCAAAAGCTTCGAAAGTAAGCGATATTTTAGAAATCGAGCAAAAATTAGGTGAAATTCGCGAGCAAATTGAAGCAAAAGAAGGAGAATTAAAATATTTGTCTGATTTAGTTGATTATAGTTCAATTTTTCTTACAATTCAACAGGACTATGAATATACCCCAAGCGATAAACCAGGTTTTTGGGGCAGATTGATAAATGCATTTATTAATGGTTGGCAAGGTTTCTTAGCTTTTTTAGTAGGGCTTATGTATGCTTGGCCATTGTGGTTGATATTGAGTGTTGGTGTATACTTTATGTTGCGTTTCATTAAACATAAAAGAAAATAATAAACTTTATTGTTTCTACTTATGATTAAAATCATACATGGAGCTGACGGTTGTGTGTTTTTTTCTTAAACCATAGGCTTAACTTTGTTGAGTAATAATACTAAAACAAAAACATAAATTCTATGATAACAAAAGAAAAAAAAGTAAAGCATATCGATGAATTACATTTTGAACATCAATTGTGGTATTCAGAAGCTAGTTTTTTTGCGGATGAATTAAAAATTTATCAAAACCGTTTGGATGAAATTGCTTCAAAAAACAATAAGTTTGAGGTAAGAGCTCAAATAGAGCACTTTCAAAATCAATTTATTATTCAAAAAGAGCAATTGGATATTTTAAAGCATGAAATAACCATTTATGAGCAAGCGCTAGCAAAATATGCAAATGAAAACCCTGTTGCTATAGATCATAAGTTGTTTGATGCTAACAAATCATTAACTGATCGTGCTGAAATGTTTAGAAACATTTTTACTGATTTAAAAAAAGAGTTTAAAAAATTCGCCTCTGAGTGGATGTAATACTCTTAGCTAATTCTATTAACCGTTAATCGATAGAGCGTATTCATCTTTTATTTTATCAAGTTCGCCAATGATTTGTTCGCGTTCACTGATAAGGTTAGAAATGAATACGCTTTTTTTATAAAATAACATGATTAACATCCATTTTGTTTTTATTTTGTTTAAAGTGTTATAATACCAGTATGCAAAAAATCCACTAATAGGTAAGCTTACACCATAAGCAATTGTAAGCAATACATGGTTGCTGCATTTCCATAGGAGTGTAATTTGAACACTATAAAATATTGAAAATGTAAAAAGGCCACCTACCATTCCAATTGCGCCTACAAATTCAATTGATGAGCTTACTTTTTTTGCAATACGTGCAGGAATTTCAAATGGTAAAATATTGTTTATAAATCCATAGATAAATACCGGAAGTCCAATTATAATTATTGCAAATGATTTAATATTACTCACAAAAAATGATTCGTTTTTTTTGTTTTTTGCTATATCTTCATCAGTTAATCCAATTCGTCCTAAATTATTGAGGTATTCATTGATGCGCAATTCGATTGCATCTACTTTTTCAGGGAAATTTTTCTGATAATAAAAAACAGCCTCCATAATTGCTTTTGTTAGAGTAAACTCAGCATCTTTATTTTTTATACTAATACCTTGTTCTTTTGATAGTTTGTATTTGTATAGGCGTTCAATATTATGTACGAGTTTATCTATGCGTTCGTCTTCAATTGCAATAATTAGTGCTTCTAATTGTGTTTTTATATCTTTGGTAAGTTGCTCTACTGCAGTAAAATCGTTTTGTAAATAGTTGTTTTTGTAAACGCTTGTTTGTATTGGTTTTTCGATATTGATGAATAAATCGCGATTAAATTTATGAGGATTTGCATAGTTTAAGCCAATATTTACAATTTTAACATTTAGATTAAAATTGTTTCTCGCTTCTGCACCTAAAGCAATGCGTGCAGCTCCTGTTTTAATGGGGCGTAATTTTCGTTCTGTAATGCTAATCCCTTCTGGAAACATCAGTAATACTCCACCTTTTTCGAGATGTTCAAAACACTTAATAAATGTTTCTTCATTTTTACTCATCAGGCTCGGGTCGTCTTTCTGACGGTATACCGGAATTATATTTAATTTGGGTAAAAGCCATTTTGAAAAAGCATTATTAAAAAGAGAGCCTTTCGCTAAAAAATATACTTCGCGCTCAAGCATCGTTGCTACAACTATTGGGTCCATAAATGTACTTGGGTGATTAACCAATACCAATAGCGGACCTTTTGAAGGTATAAGCTCTTTGTTGCGTATAGAAATAGAACGAAAAAATACCTTAACGGTAATTTTCATTATTATTTTCAAAAAAGCGTATAACATAGATTACTATTAAAATTCGACAGAAATTTATGAAATTATAGCTAAACTACAATTTTAATAGAGATTTATAATATGTTATTCACATAGTATTTTCATATTTATGAATTAATTGTATTTTAGCGCTCTCAAAATTTAAAATAAAACTTTATGCCATATTTATTTACTTCAGAATCTGTGTCGGAAGGACACCCAGACAAAGTAGCAGATCAAATATCTGACGCTTTAATTGATAACTTTTTAGCTTTTGACCCAAATTCAAAAGTTGCTTGTGAAACACTTGTTACTACTGGTCAAGTTGTGCTTGCTGGTGAGGTTAAATCTAAAGCATATCTTGATGTGCAAACTATTGCACGCGATGTGATTAAAAAAATTGGTTATACCAAAAGCGAATATATGTTCGAAGCAAACTCTTGTGGTGTATTCTCTGCAATTCACGAGCAGTCGGCTGATATTAATCAAGGAGTTGATAAAAAGAAAAAAGAAGAGCAAGGTGCTGGTGACCAAGGTATGATGTTTGGTTATGCAACCAATGAAACTGCTAACTACATGCCATTGGCATTGGATTTGGCACACGGTATTTTATTGGAATTAGCGGCATTGCGTAGAGAAAATAAACAAATTAAATATCTACGTCCTGATGCTAAATCACAAGTTACGTTAGAGTATAGTGATGATAATGTACCTGTACGTATTGATGCCATTGTTGTTTCTACACAACACGATGATTTTGATACCGAACCAAAGATGTTAGCTAAAATTAAAAAAGACATCATTGATATTTTAATTCCTCGTGTTAAAAAGAACTACCCTAAATACGCTCACTTATTCAATAATAAAATTCAATATCATATTAACCCTACAGGTAAATTTGTTATTGGTGGTCCGCATGGCGATACAGGTTTAACTGGTCGTAAAATTATTGTTGATACCTATGGTGGAAAAGGTGCTCACGGTGGTGGCGCATTCTCAGGAAAAGATCCTTCAAAAGTTGACCGTTCGGCTGCTTACGCTACACGCCATATCGCTAAAAATTTAGTTGCTGCAGGTGTTTGTTCAGAAGTTTTAGTTCAAGTTTCTTACGCAATTGGTGTAGCGCAGCCTATGGGTATTTATATCAATACCTATGGTACTGCAAAAGTAAATATGAATGATGGACAAATTGCTAAAATTGTTGAATCAGTTTTTGATATGCGCCCTTATTTTATTGAACAACGTTTTAAATTACGTACACCTATGTACAGCGAAACAGCTGCATACGGGCACATGGGACGTAAAAATGAAGTTGTAACCAAAACATTTACCTCGCCTGATGGAAAAACAAAAACAATGAAAGTTGAATTGTTTACTTGGGAAAAACTAGATTATGTAGCTAAAGTAAAAGCTGCGTTTAAAATAAAATAGTTTTATTAGTTTTAAAACACAGAAGCAGAAGCCCCGCTATTAATTTAGCGGGGCTTCTTGCGTAATAAAGTAACCTTTTATTCCGTTTTATCGTTATTAAAGCATTAATTTTTTTATAAAGATAAAGTTGTAATGAAATCAACAAGAAATATATTTGTAATACTATTTATTTTTATTTCAATAGCTTTGTTTGGCCAATATTATGGGAATCAAAGCCAGTTTTCGTTTTGCAAACACACACACGAAACCATTGCGCTAAAAGAGTTGCAACAGTGCAAAACATTAATGCCAAAGAATAAAAATGTTGAAATAAAATCGTATGTTATATCAATATATATAAAAGATGAAACAGATACAGCTTCTGTTAATTCTATTGATGAGACAAGTGGTTTGTTCAGAGATTTTACAATTACTGGTAATTTATTATCGAAAGAAGTACTTGATTTTCTTAAACAAAAACTTGAAGAAAAAGAACATTTGAAAATCGAAGTAACCGAAATTGTTGCGATAGAGAATAACAAAGAAGGTAAATACGATGGTTTTGTTTTCTACCTACATTAGTATTTTTTTACTGCGTTTTTGTCATTGATTCTGGCGTACATATAATGTAATTACCTAATCCAATGGCATCAGCAGCTAGTGTATCAATATCACTTTGCTCTGTTGCACTAATTGTAAGTATTTTTAAATCTGTTTTTTGCTGTTTTAAGTACCATTCAATTGCTTGATGGTTGTTGCTGTGATAGGCTCCATTGTAGTGAATAAAGAGTTTTCCTTTTGTCCAGTTTTTGAGAATAAAATGCGCCATTGTTGCGTCTTTTATTGCTTGCGATTTGGGTAGGTTTTCTCCGCCATGTCCCCCAGCCGATTCAAAAATTTCTTTATAACATGTTAAGTTGGCATCATATTTCATTGGCAATGGGCACATCCATTTTTTTGCTTCAGCATCAATACTATCAAGCTTCTCAATACCTTTGTTATAAACCAAATTGGCATATCTTCTAGGTATGTTGGTTGCTATAAATGGAACATTGTTTTTTTTAGCTGTTTCTATCAATGGTTTGTAATCGGTTTTATAATTGCTCCATAATTTTACTTCGTCTTTAAACGTTTTATCCGAAATTTTACCTGCTAAATATTCGTTTAATGCTATTTGGTCATCAGCTTCAAACATCTCGGCACCAAGCAAAATGTTTCCTTTTTTTAATGCAATTAAATCATTTGTAAGTTCTAATTGCAACCAATGGCAAATAGGATTGTCGTGCAACTCGCCAAATAAAACAACATCGGCTTCTTTCGACTTATTTAATAGTTCGGAATACTCAACTGTTTTTCCTTCGCTATTGTAGAGTACATAGGCTTTTTTGTCGCCTTTAAAGCTAAGGAGAGTACAGGTAATTAGAAGTATGCAAATTTTTTTAATCATAAATGGTTATGTTAATACAGAAACATGAAGATAATAAAATAGTTGTTTTAATACAATAAAATGCACAGCTATTTTTTCAATATATTCATTAATACTTGTAATAAATAGTATTGCTTTTTTTATATTTGTTGTACAAATGATAATTGAATAAAATATGGCAGGCGTTAATAAAGTTATATTAGTTGGTAATTTGGGTAAAGACCCTGAAGTGCGCCATTTAGAAGGTGGTGCAGCTGTTGCAAACTTTCCTTTGGCAACATCCGAATCATATAAAGATAAAAACGGACAGCGTGTGGAGCAAACCGAATGGCACAATATTGTTGTTTGGAGAGGCTTAGCGGAAGTTGCTGAAAAGTATTTGAAAAAAGGTATGACTATTTATATCGAAGGGAAACTTCGTACCCGCTCATGGGATGATAAAGAAGGGCATAAACGATACACCACCGAAGTGGTTGGTGATACATTTACAATATTGAGTAAGAGAGAAAATAATACATCTGTATCAACAGATGATAATAACAATGCATCTTCGAATAGAGTTGGGGATGATTTACCTTTTTAATTATATCAATCAAGTTTAAATACTGTTGATATAAATAAGTTTTATTTTAAACATATAAATATTGGACCCCTCGTTTTTTAGTACAAGCATTGCTCTTTTTATACCGATTATCGGTGTTGTTATTAATTCATTTTCTATAAGCATTTTATTTGCTGTTTTAGCAATAGTTGCATTGCTTGTACTTATTGCTTTTGTTTCAGCGGCAGAGTCGGCATTTTTTTCGCTATCGCCAACCGAAATGGAGGAGTTGAAATCATCAACTACAACTACTGACGAAAAAATTTTAGACCTAATAAATGCCCCAAAACGCTTGTTGGCAACATTGCTTATTAGTGTAAATTTTTTAAGTATTGCTATCGTTATTCTCAATTCAACGTTTATTTTTGGTTCAGATGCGTGGATAGATTTTTCAGACAATCCAACGCTTGGCTTTATTGTTCAGGTTGTATTAATTACATTTTTAATATTGCTTGTAGGTGAAGTAACACCTAAAATATATGCTACACAAAACTCGTTAAGTGCTACACGCACATTGGTATATTTTGTAAATGTGTTACAACGTATTTTTTATCCAATTAGTTCGTTTTTAATATATTCAACCTCATTATTGGATAAGGTAATAAAGCCACAAACGCATAACATTTCAATTGACGAATTATCACAAGCCCTTGATTTAACCAAAGATGATGAGTTGCCAGAAGAAGATCACAAAATTTTGCAAGGGATTGTAAAATTTGGAAACATTGAAGTGCAACAAATTATGAAATCGCGTATGGATGTTGCTGCATTTGATTATGACACTTCGTATACAACATTGTTGCAAAGTATAACAAATTCGGGCTTTTCGCGTTTACCAATATATAAAGGTACACTTGATAATATTGCAGGTGTTTTATATACCAAAGATTTATTGCAATCGCTTAATAAAGGCGATGATTTTAATTGGAGAACAATTATTCGTCCGCCATTTTATGTGCCCGAGAATAAAAAAATTGATGATTTATTAAGAGAATTTCAATCAAAAAAAACACATTTAGCGGTTGTTGTAGATGAGTATGGAGGTACTTCGGGTATTGTTACTTTAGAGGATGTAATTGAAGAAATTGTAGGCGAAATTAATGATGAATTTGATGATGATGATTTAACCTACTCAAAGTTAGATAGCAATAACTTTGTATTTGAAGGTAAAGCTCATTTGAATGATGTGTTTAGAATTATTGAAGCGGATGACGATGAGTTTGAAGATGCTAAAGAAAAGGCCGATACCCTTGCCGGACTTATTATTGAGCTAGAAGGACGAATACCGACTAAAAATGAAAAAATAAATTTTAAAAATCTTGTTTTTACAATTGAATCGGCTGATAATAGACGTATTAAACGTGTAAAAATTACCGTTGTTCAAGAGGTTCAAGAAACTAAATAGAATTTACTAAATATAGCTTATGGCATTAATTAAACAGGCTTTTTCAATAAAAGTAATTCATTTTTTGGTTTGTGTTTTACTTGTTGCGCCTGTACTTTTTTTCTCTGCTTGTGGCGATGATGAAGATACCATTGCACCTAAGCCACGTGCATATTTCCGCATTGATTTGCCCGAAAAAAAATACGTGCTTTATGATTCTACTTGTCCATTTACCTTTGAAATTCCAGCTTATTCATACATTGAAGCCGATAAAAATCAGCGTGCCGAACCTTGCTGGCTGAATTTACAATTTCCCAAGTTACAAGGCACAATTCATTTTAGTTACAAACCTGTAAACAATAATATTAATGGCTATTTAGAAGATACCTATACTTTGGCATCTAAGCATCAAATAAAGGCATCGGGAATAGAAGAGCAGTTGGTTTCTAAAAAAGCCGATAAAGTGTATGGTATTGTGTATCAAATTAAAGGAAATGCAGCATCTTCAATTCAGTTTTTTTTAACGGATAGTGTACATCACTTTTTAAGAGGGGCACTCTATTTCAACGTTGCGCCCAATACCGATTCTATAGCTCCTGTTGTTGAGTTTGTTGATAAAGACATTCAACACTTGATAAGTACTTTTAAGTGGAAATAGTAATTATCCTTTGTGCTTTGTGCGATTCCTTCTTTTACCGCTAAGACGCTGAGACGCTATGTTTTTTTTGCGACTTGTTAATTTATTCCTTAACCAGTTTACCTGTCAAAATAGTATTTTCATTCATTGCTTTTACAAAATAAACACCTGAACTAAAACCACTACAATCAACTGTTAGGATACCTGTGACGTTTTTGTTTTCATACATTTTTCGGCCAGTTATATCAACTATCGAAACCGAAAAATGTTGCTGTATAGGCAATTCCATATTGAAGGTTTCTTTAGAAGGGTTGGGGAATAATTTGAGATTTGTTTTGTGCTCTATTGACTCATTTATTCCAAGCGTTTCAGGGGCAATAACTGTAATTGATGTTCCAGAAGCGCTTCTAAGGGCAGTTATTTGAGCACAATGCGTATCCGAACAAGCATTGTTATCGCTTACGGTTACACATAAGTTATAAGCACCTGTTGTTAAATAGGTGTGTGTAGGGTATTGTAAGCTTGATGAATCGCCATCACCAAAAGTCCATAAAAAAGTAGTGTTACTATTGTTGCTTGAATAATTTAATATCCAAAAATTACTTAAGTTAATAGAGTCCTGAATAACAATAAAATTGGCATCACACAAGCCATTCATTATCAAATAATTAGTTGTAGTGTACATACAATTGCTATCCGAACTAGAAGAAACTGTAAGAGCTACTGTGTAATTACCGTTTGTTCCATATACGTGATAAGGATTGGCTAAAGTGGATGTATTACCATCACCAAAATTCCAAAGGTAGGTATTAGCGGTTCCTACAGCATTAGCAAAAAAGGTAACGCCATTACCAACACTATCATTTACATAAGTAATTGCTGCACTACAGCTCGAAACAAAAAAAGTATCGCAATAAATTGCATTGCATGATGTTTGTGGATTTGATGCCGTTAAGCAAATAATATAATTTCCACCTGTAGCGAAAGTATGAAACGGATTCGATTGTGTACTTGTTGTACCATCACCAAAATCCCAAAAATAATTGGTAACATTACCACTTATAATTGGATGAAAATAAGTAGCACCTAAGCTATCATAAAAGTTAATATTGTAAAGGTTACAGCTATTAGCACTTGTAGAAACAGTTACCGAATCGCAATAGGTATCATTGCATTGTGGGTCTAAAGAGTCGGTAATTGTATAACAAATATTATATGTTGCAGTGCTGTTGTATGTATGTACTAAGTATTGAATAGAGTTTAGATTAGCCATTTCTGTTGTTCCATCGCCCCAATTTACAGCACATTGTATGTATTGTCCGCTATAGGTTGATGAATCGTATAGGTTTACTACCCCATTGTTTTGTGGTACACTGGTTATAAAGTAAGCGGTACATTGTGCAAATCCACTATTGCTTATACTCAGAACTATAAACAGTAATAAGGTTTTTATAGTGTATGCCATCACATTTTTAAGTTTTGTAGTAATTGATTTCATGGTGGATGAATTGAGTTTATAGTTCAATTTACTATTTTTTTATAAGAATGTCAATTATTAATAAGTCGAATACTGGTTCTCTACCCCACATTCTTCCTCAAACTATGCATAAAAAACAATACCGAACCAAATAATAAAAATGCTCCTGCTTGGTGAAGTACGCCCATTGTTATTGGCACTGCGTATAATATGGTAATTACACCCAATACAAACTGAACACCTACCATTGTAATCATAAAATTAGACGCTTTGCGTTGCAAGGCTGTAAGCTCCAGTTTGCGCGATTTATCCCACAACAGTGCAATTGCAATTACTACAACATAAGCAATACAGCGATGTATGAATTGAACTCCCGATAGGTTTTCTAAAAAGTTTTTATAAAAAGGTTCAAAGCTAAAAAGTGTTTCAGGTAGGTACGAATTGCCCATGCGTGGAAAAGTGTTGTAAAATAACCCTGCTTTTAAGCCAGCCACAAAAGCACCGTATATAATTTGAAGCACAACTATACCTAGCACAATGTTTGTCATGCGTTTTAATTTTTTGAGTATAGCGTTTTCCTCAATTTGAGCAGGGTACATCAAATCCATGGCATACCAAAATGTAAATCCAAATACGGTGAAGGCGCTAATCAAGTGAGCTGCCAAGCGATAATGACTTACATGCGGTTCTTTTTGTAAACCACTTTTTACCATAAACCAACCCAAAAAGCCTTGAAATGCGCCCAATGCAAGCAGTATGAGCATTTTTTTGAGCAAGGGTTTGTCAAAGCGTTTCTTTATCAAAAAGTATAGAAATGGAATAATGAATACTACACCAATTATTCTACCTAAAAAGCGGTGTATGTACTCCCACCAATAAATGGATTTAAATTCTTCCAACGTAAACTGGTTGTTGATTTGTTGGTATTCAGGCGATTGTTTGTACTTCTCAAACGGTACAAGCCATTCGGCTTCTGTTGTTGGAGGCAGTGAGCCAACAATCATATTCCATTCAACCATTGATAAACCCGAATGCGTAAGGCGTGTAATGCCGCCAATAACAACCATTGTAGCAATTAAAAAGCAACCAATAAACAACCAGCGTATGATAGATTTGTGAGGATTTGTTTCCATGTGTAAAGTAGTGTGAATCGTTTACAAAGTTAACAATAGTTACAGCCATCTAATTTTTAAATCCTTCAAAAAAGCATTTTTATGTACAATTGTTTCTAGCAAAAAAATACGAAAAACTGTATATTTGTTTTTTATAGAATAATTTCAACATACCGTTTTACAAGTAACGCCAATCGCTTATTTCTCGACAAGCTTGAAAAGACCCTGTGCGTTGTCATTTCGAGTTTATCGAGAAAGTGTGGAGGCGATATAATAGTATCTGAAAATAAAATTTTAATAAAGTTTACTAAATTACTGAAATGTTACACCGCCCCAGAAGATTAAGAAAAAACGCCATTGTGCGCGAAATGATTGCTGAAACAAGGCTTTCGAAAGACATGTTTGTTTATCCTTATTTTGTGGTGGATGGAACAAATGTAATACATCCTATAGATGCAATGCCGGGTATTAATCACTATTCAATAGATGAGTTGATTAAAGATGTTGAAAAGGGCTTGAAACTTGGGATTAACAAAATTTTGCTGTTTGGAGTAGGGGAGGTAAAAACGGAAGATGCAAGTTCTTCGTTTGATAAAAATGCTATTGTTGTAAAAGCGGTTAAAGCGCTGAAAGAAAAGTTTGGCGAGCAATTGTATGTGATTACTGATGTGTGCGTATGTGCTTACACTACACACGGACATTGCGGAATTATACATGACGATTATGTACACAATGATGATTCGGTAGAAGTGCTTGCTAAAATGGCATTGGCTCACGCACAAGCTGGAGCCGACATGGTAGCACCTAGTGATATGATGGATGGCCGCATACAGGCTATGCGCGATTTGTTGGACGACAATGGTTTTGAAAATACAGCAATCATGTCGTATTCCATTAAATATGCTTCGGCATATTATGGCCCGTTTCGCGAAGCTGCAGACTCTGCGCCACAAAAAGGCGATAGAAAATCGTATCAAATGGATTTTAGAAATGGTAACGAGTCGTTAACCGAAGGCTTGTTGGATGAAAGCGAAGGAGCTGATATACTAATGGTAAAGCCTGCTTTGGCTTATATGGATGTGATTTTTAATTTACGCAAAAACACCTTGTTGCCAATAGCATGTTACAATGTATCGGGCGAATACTCAATGGTAAAGGCTGGTGCAGCAAAAGGTTGGATTGATGAGCAACGTATTGTAATGGAAAATATGTATGCTTTTGCACGTGCAGGTGCGAATATTATTATTACCTATCACACCAAAGATATTTTTGAAAAGGGATGGTTGTAAAGTTTATGTTAAGTATGGCAAACGCAGATATTTCGACAGGCTCAATAT
>JBASCV010000109.1:0-5215 GCA_049651825.1 Bacteroidia bacterium | reverse complement strand
GCCATTATGTTGAAAGCCCTAGCTGATAGGCTTGCTGAGTCATTTGCTGAAGCAATGCACAAAATAGTACGTAAAGAATTATGGGGCTATGCAAGCAATGAAACATTAAACAATGAAGATTTAATAAAAGAAGAATATGATGGTATTCGTCCGGCACCAGGCTACCCTGCACAACCCGACCATACTGAGAAAATTACATTGTTTAAATTACTTGATGTTGAAAAAAACACAGGCATTACTTTAACAGACAGTATGGCTATGATGCCAACAGCAGCAGTAAGCGGCTTGTATTTCTCACATCCCGATTCGCATTATTTTAGCATTGGAAAAATAAAACAAGATCAAGTGGAAGATTATGCAAAACGTAAAGGAATGAGCGTTGCAGCAATAGAACGTTGGTTAGGACCAAATTTAGCTTATTAAATAGTATGAAAAAAACAACCGAATCGGACTCAAAATACAATGCACTCGAAAAAATGAGTGTGCGCCAACTGCTTACCAACATTAACAATGAGGACAAAACTGTTCCATTGGCAATAGAAAAAGTTATTCCGAAAATCGAAAAACTGGTAGCGGTTATCGTTAAACAAATGCAACAAGGTGGGCGCTTGTTTTATATGGGTGCTGGCACAAGTGGTAGATTAGGTATTGTTGATGCATCGGAATGTCCGCCTACATATGGTGTGCCACAAGGCTTGGTGATAGGCTTAATTGCTGGTGGTGATAAAGCCATACGCAAAGCAGTAGAATTTGCCGAAGATGATACCCAACAAGGCTGGAAAGACTTAGAACAACATAAAATAACAAGTAAAGATGTAGTGATTGGAATTGCAGCATCAGGCTCTACCCCATACGTAATTGGAGCTTTGGAAGCCTGCAATAAAAACAACATTACTACTGCTTGTATTGTATGCAACAAAGGTAGTAAAGTGGCCAGCGTATCAAAACATAAAATTGAAATAGTTGTAGGGCCAGAATTTGTTACAGGAAGTACACGTATGAAATCTGGTACTGCACAAAAACTGGTACTGAATATGATTTCTACTTCTGTGATGATAAAACTAGGAAGAGTAAAAGGTAACAAGATGGTGGATATGCAACTCAGTAACAATAAGCTAGTTGATAGAGGAACACTAATGGTTGCAAAAGAATTAAACATTGAGTACAACAAAGCAAATCAGTTGTTACTGAAATACGGCAGTGTAAGAAAAGCTGTAGATGCCTATAAAACAAAAGCCTAGCAATTGCTAGGCTTTTGTTTTATAATTGTAATTTTTAAATTAACATGTTAACGTTGTAAATGAAACGTGCCATTAAATTCGTAGGTTTTATTATCATAAGCTTCGGCCTTTAAAATATAGAAATAAGCACCATCTGAAGCAAAACCACCACTTCTGGTTTTTCCATCCCATGAACTACTAGGAGCATTTAATTCATATAATTTAGTTCCCCAACGGTTGTAAATATCCATGTGTAATGTTTTAATTGATGTACCTATCACAGCAAACACATCATTTATACCATCGCCATTAGGAGTAAATATGTTTGGAATAATAAGCTCTGAACCATCTTCAAATATTACATTAATAACAGCAGTATCAATACAGCCACTGGTAGTTTCTGTTGCCACAAGAATTACATCATAATCGCCTCCTTCGGTATAATTGTGTGCTGCATGGTAGGTATTTGCAGTATTTTCATCACCAAAGTTCCAGAAAAAACTATCCAAGGAATCTAAACCCGTACTTAAATTTGTAAACACTACGTCTATTGGGGTATATCCAGTAGTTACACTAGCTGTGCCATTGGCTACTACATTGTAGTTACTAACATTAGCCGATGCTGAAACACTTTCACAACCATTGCTTGTTGCTGTTACATAAAAAGTAGCACTTGTACCAGTTGGTATATTAGGCGTATAAGTACTGCTATTTGCCTGAACTAAAGTGGATAATCCGGCATCGCTATACCAATTAATTGTACCAAAGCCCGTTGCTGTTAACACTAGCGGTTCGCCAGTACAAGTTGAAACATCAGAAACAGCAACAGCCATAGGCGTTTGATATACTATTATTGACGTTTGCCCCGTATCAACACATCCATTTGCATCGGTAACAGTTACAGTATATGTTCCGCTTATTGCAGTAGTTGCATTTGTAAATACAACATTTTGCTGATTGGAGAAAAATGAATTAGGTCCCACCCATGAAAATTGAGTGCCACCCGAAGAAATCAAATAAAAGGTATTACCATCACAATTAGGACCAATCACATTACTTGATGCCACTACTGTTGGTAATGGATTTACAACCACATTTGCAGAAACGGTATCTTTACAGCCATTAGAGTTGGTACCTATTACAGTATAAACTGTATCAGATGAAGGGTTGACATTGATAGAGTTAGAAGTAGAACCATCACTCCAAACGTAAGTAGAAGCTCCTGTGGCGCTTAAACTTGTGCTGCTTCCAAAACATATACTAGCTGTAGTTCCTGAATTAACAGACACAACAGGTAGTGAATCAACAACAACGGTATGTGTAAGTGTTTGCTTGTAACCACAAACGCCACTAGCCACACATGTATAAGTAATGGTTGTAGAAGGTGTAATTGTTATACTTTGAGAGGTAGAACCACTAGGCGACCACTCATAAGAAGTAGCTCCAACCGGCCCCATAAGTGTTGTTGACTCACCAAAACAAACATCACCAGGAGTTGCGGTAATTGCGGGGAATTGAACACCAGAGTTAGCAGAAATTGTATAATTACAAATATCTCCAGCAAAACCATCTACCATCAAATAATAATCATTACCAATTGTAAGGTTGTTTGCCGTAATTGTGAATCCTGTTGAGTTTTCTTCAAAATTAGAAACAGGAGTATAGTTACAACAGCCTGTTCCTGAAAATATTTGCATTTGAATACCACCCTGCGGATAATTACCTTTCCAACAATCGCCAACAGTTACGTTTAAGGATGCTGTTGAAGAACCTGCTGTAAAGCGTATCCAAGAATTGTTATTAATATTTACATCAAACGCTGGTGCACCATTACCCCATGAACCACCTTGCCCAAACACTCCTCCAGTATTTACACCATCAGCTTGATCTACTCCAGATGTATTTTCATTATTCCCACGCATATTACATGGTCTATCAACAGTAAATGCAGCACTTGTAGATGCACTATAACCATTTAAATCGCAAATATAGAGCGCATTAGCACATTCATCGTTAGTTGGTGAAGCAACACAAATTCCGAAGTTACCTGATGCAGAACCATATCCAAAGTAACGTATGTAATAGGTTGCGCCAGGAGTTAAACCCGATTTTGAAATGTAAGGTTTTGTATCATTTGCTGTACCAGGGTAATTATGGTCATCAGAACATCCAACCTGAGTTAACGAACTGCATGTACCGCTATATAAAACCATTACAGCATCACTCATACCATAGCCAGGTTGAGGAGTAATTGTAAGTTTTCCGTTTGAAGGGGCAACAACTGTAAACCAAACATCCTTACTACTTCCAGAAAAACCACCTTGCATTGCTCCACTACCACCAACACAAGAAGCTGGGGTTGGAGCGCCCAAAGAGGCTGTAGCACCTGTAGTGGTAAACGTTGAATAATTACAATCAGAAGTAACTTCTTGTAACGCTATTGCATTACAAGGCTCGTCATTTGTTGGTGTTGTTGATGAAGGAGGACCTGTAATACATATATCAAAACTTCCTCCACCATTTTGACTATAATAATCATATACTCTAACATAATAAGTATTACCAACTACTAAGCCTACAGCATTAATTACTTCATCACCGTTATACAAACCATTATCGGCACACTGCATAGAGTTTGGCAACCCGCAAGTACCTGAATACAATTGAACAACAGCATCCATTGTCGATGAAGGATCGACAGTGATGGTTACCGTTGTGTTTGTTGCAACAAATTTATACCAAATATCATCATCGGCAGTTCCTACACAACCGGCATACGATTGAGTAGCACCACCAGTTACACCAGCTGTATTTACACAACTCGCATTCACACTTAACGTAACTGCATTGCCACAAAAATTATTTGAAGGTTGAGCTGGCGGATCAGTAACACAAATACTAAAATTACCCGTACCTGAACCAGTTCCGTAATCGTAAACCCTGACAATATATGTTGCGCCAATAGTTAAACCAGCAGGATAAATTACTTCTGCTTGACCTGAAAAACCTGCATCTTGGCAAGTTAACGTTACTAAAGAATTACACGTTCCTGAAAAAAGTTGGATTACAGGATCCATCCCTCCTGAAGGGGTAACAGTAAGCACATGGCTGGTAGCCGTAGCAATAAATTTATACCAAACATCATCATCGGCATTACCAACACAACCACTGTATATGCTTGGAGTTGCTCCTGTAGTTGTTCCGTTTACGGCAACACAACTTGTATTTACGGTTAGAGCTGTTGCTGATGAACAATCATCGGACTGAGCAAACAATTTTGTAAAAGCGAAACAACAGATAAAAGATAATAAGGTAATTTTTTTCATGACACAAATCATTTAGCCGAAAGGCTTATTTTCAATATTTTAACTATTTAACAGCAACTTCTTCAAAGGTATAATTGAGATTTTTATATCCTTTTCGTTCTAATATTTTTTTCAAATCGGTTATTTCAAACAAAACTTCACTTTCAGAGGTTCTTGTTTTTTCGGTTACTACAACTATTATTTGGGAAACAGCGCCCTCTGTTTTAAAAACTGGCTTGAATTCAGTTACGCCTTTTAAAGCTTTAACTTCTTTTGCTAATGCATTTACTTCGTCATACGACTTTGCGCCTTCAAACTGATAATAATAGGCAGTTTTAACAGTTTTCCCCTCTGGGCGTTTTGAGTTTTGGGCACTAACAGTATAACCGCTAGCAACAAATAACAACAACAGCATAAACGTTTTTATACGATTCATTTCATTTAAGGTTTTAATAAACATTACGAATTTAATAAAATAATTGTAAAAAGAGAAATGTATTCGATATCCCATACAAATTAGCCGACAAAGAGGTTGCTAGCTATAAACATTATGCCTGTGAGCATTTTTGTAAAACGATTGAATACAAGTAAAATTGGGAGGCAAATTTAAAAGTCGTAACTGGCTCTTAATCATTTTTTTAGCGGTTTTAGGAGTGGTAAATACTCTTTTTAGGGTGATCACTAAACGAT
>JBASCV010000108.1:0-3676 GCA_049651825.1 Bacteroidia bacterium | reverse complement strand
ACCCCATTCTGCGTATGCCTTCTAAAAACACAATAGAAAAGCCTAAATTAGTAGCAACCGTATCGCCTTGATTAACGGGCATACCCCACAGTTCATTTTTCCATTCGGGTTGTTTGTAAATGTAGGCTCTTGCAAAGGCATGTATCATACGTACTTTAACACTGCTTACAAAACCAATATTGTAAGGCTCTAAAGCATTTTCGCCTGTTACATTTACCCAAAACTCAAGTGTTTCGGCCATTCGTTTGGCTGCTCCTTTTTTTAATGCACCTGTAAAAATTAATGATTTATTAATGGCTGATGATTCGTAACCACCCATTAAACAATAGTTGCGTAATACAATAAATCCAAATGGGCCTGTTCGTCTACAAAATGCGCTTCCTTTTGCAAGTAGTTTTTTATTAAGCCATGTAGGTGCCTGATTTAATTCAGTAGCTAGTTTTTGTAATGCAAGCGGAAATTCTTTGTTTTTACTTGTTTCAGGGGTTAAGAGATCATTGAGCAATTGATGTGCTTCTTTATAGCCTATTTTTTCAAAAACATCACGTACAATTTCATCTGCAAGTGAATCGGTTTCTAGTAATAGTTTTGAATAGTTTTCAATCTCTAGGTAAGAGGGTATTTTATTTATTTTAGCCAATAAATTACGCCCTACACCGTTTTGCCAGTAATCTGAAAATCCTGGCGAAGGATAGAAAAAACGTTGTGGACGCATGTTTTATCCTTTTCTTCTCTCTTTTTCTTTGATAATCAAACTCAATTCGCGGCCTGTTTGTCCTTTTACCGATGTGTTTTCTTGTGCTCTGCGAATCAAGTAAGGTAATACTTCATTTACAGGGCCATACGGCACATATTTAGCTACATTGTAGCCTGCGTTGGCCAGATTGTAACTGATGTGGTCGCTCATACCTAGTAGTTGCGAAAAATAAATGTGTTTATTGGCGCTTTCCAAGGCCTTTTGTTGCATTAGTTGAGTTAGGTAGAATGAACTTTTTTCGTTATGTGTACCTGCACAAATAGCAATTTTACTAGCATTTTCAATACAAAACGCAAGCGCCAAATCGTAATCGTTATCGGTATTTTCTTTTGTATCTTGTATGGGGGATGTATAGCCTTTTTCAATTGCACGTGCTCTTTCTTTTTCCATGTAAGCACCTCTTACCAGCTTAGCCCCCAAATAATAATTACCTTGTTGTGCCATGTCAAAAGATTGTTTCAAATAGTTCAATTTGTCTTTTCGATATAGTTGGTAAGTATTATAAACAATAGGCTTTTGTTTGTTATATTTAGCCATCATTTCATTTGCCAAATCGTCAATTGCTTTTTGAATCCAGCTTTCTTCGGCATCAATAAAAATAGGAACACCAGCTTCAAAAGCAGCTTTGCAAATGTTATTTACACGTTGTTGAACATTTTTAAATTCAGTTTCTTCTGTTACAGTAAGTTGTATAGAAGCTGTGATTTTTTCGAGCAGAGCAAAACGAGCCAATCCAGTAACTTTAAATACACAAAAAGGGATATTTTTATCGTTTTTTGCTTTTTTTACTGTAGCAATGGTTTCGGTTGCGCATGCGTCAAAATCTTTTTCTGTTTCTTTGCCTTCAACAGAATAATCTAAAATGGTACCAATGTTAAAACGTCCTAATTCCTTGATTGCATTATCACATTCTAGTATTGTTTCTCCACCACAAAACTGTTTGAAAATGGTAGCTTTTATAATGCCTTTTATTGGAAGGTGAGTTTGTATTGCAAATGTTGTAAGTGTTTTGCCAATGTTTACAAACGATGGATTTGATACCATTTTAAACAACCAATACGAACGGTTTAAATCTTTATTGGTTTTGCCAGAAAAAGCAATTTCGGTATTGTTGAATGATAGCATAAAAATAAAGTTTCTGTTATAAAACAGAACAAAATAATGTTCAAATATATACTTACAAAGATAACAAACTTTTGGCTGGCTTTATCGAATGGGATGTTGAATGTTTTATTTTAAAGCAGCTGTTTGGTGTTGATAGTCAGTTGTTTATGTGAATTATTTTAAAAGTCGGGTAAAATATTCTTTTTTCAATCCAAATCGATAGCCATAAAGTATACGAACATTACCAAAACGATAATTGAAGCTAGCGCCTTGATCAGTATTTAAAGTATGGCTAACTCCCATAGCTGCCAAACCTAGAAAAAATCGTTTACGGTTTACACCTATTGAAAAACGGTATTGAAGAGGTAAACCCAATGCCACTTTTGATTTAATTACTTCGTTTAAATTATTGGTTGCAAAATATTGTTGTACCGATAATGCTGGTAAAAAATAAATGTTTGCATAAGCCATTTTTCGTTTTCCGAAAATAAATGTATGTGTATAGCCAAAAGAAATCCCCCACGATAAAGAGCTTGCATTTTTGAATAATACATCAGATGAAAATGCTTCTTTTAGCGTATCGGGTATTATTAATGAATCAACACCAATAGCGTAAAGAGAAAAATAGGAGCCCAAAAGTTTAGAGCCCGCACTTTTTATTTGACGTTGTGTAAAATTATAGGGTGCTGCACTTGAGAAACGTTTGTTGTTAAAGATATAAACCAACTCTGAGCCTAAACTAAAGTTAATCATATTGGGTTGGTTTATATAAATTAATTTATTTGTTGAATCGCCTATCGATGTGTAGCCTTTGGTGTTATAAAATCCTGAATTTAACCTTAAATAAATATCGTAAATAAAACGCCTTCCATTTGAACTTGTGGATAGGGCAAATTGGCGAGATTTTCCAAAGATTTCTTCATCTTTATTATTGCCAAATAATTTAGGTGAAAATGAAATATCTATTCCAAGACCTTTATAACTAATTCCAAATCCCAAGTTGGTATTGGCGTTAATACTATATTCTAGTGTTTTTCCTGTAGAGTCAACCGTAACGTCAAAACGATTGTGTCTAGTAAAAAGATAGGTTTTAACAATTAATGATTTTCGAAAGTTTTCGATATATGTAGTATCAATTTTCTGATAAATATTTTTATTATCAATAGTATCTTTTTTAGGTGTTAAAGCAACTACTGTTGTTGCTGAAAAAAGAAAAATGATGGATAAAAAAAAGAGTATTTGTTTCATTTTAAATACAAATGTGCTTTATACGCAGCAATATATAAATAAAATCAATGTGCTGTTTAATTTTCGGTTACTGATATAATTTCGGTATCAATGTAAAACAAATCGGTAGCAACCTCAAAAAAGCGCTCTTTCATATCACTTAAAATAATGGTTTGCCATTCAGTAGTGGGATTTATAAAATCCATAACATCTTTTTTTACTGTAACTTTAACAGGCATTTTAAAAAATGGTTGCAATGCCACATATTCATCGTCTTTAAAGGCACTAACACCTCCTAAAGTCCATCGGTAGGTAAGTTTTAAATCATTAAAATCACCTTCTTCAAGTTGTATACTAAGTTTAGGAATTGTATTTTTTTTCAGGTATTGTTCAAAAAAATCAGAAAAATTAATCCCCGATTTTTCGCTAATAAATTTTTCAATTTCTTTAGAGTCAACTGTTTTGTATTTGAATTTAGTTTGTATTTCGTTTATCATTTCAAAAAACAATTTATCGTTATTGATAATACTTCTTAGGGTATGTATTATTAACGACCCTTTTGAATACATATCTGACGAGCCTTCCATG
>JBASCV010000107.1:0-5769 GCA_049651825.1 Bacteroidia bacterium | reverse complement strand
TTTTTGTTGATATTGTTTTTTGTATTTCAAACCATCTTTTTTCTTGCGGCCTATCCTATGGATTGGATAGAAACAGTGTTTCTTGTTTTTTCTGATTGGGTTGCTGCATCCCTGCCTGCTGGCGAATTAAGTAGTTTGCTTGTAAATGGTGTAATCGCTGGCTTAAGTGGGGTTGTTGTTTTTGTTCCGCAAATAGCGTTGCTTTTTATGTTTATCGCTATTTTGGAAGATACAGGATACATGGCGCGTGTAAGCTTTATAATGGATAAATTGATGCGTAAATTCGGACTCAATGGCCGCTCTGTAATACCGCTTGTTAGTGGTGTTGCGTGCGCTATTCCTGCCATTATGAGTACACGCATTATGAGTAATTGGAAAGAACGCTTGATAACCATTATGGTTACACCACTCATGAGTTGTTCGGCTCGTTTACCCGTATACACCTTGCTTATTGCCTTGGTGGTGCCAGCACAAAAAGTATTGGGCTTTTTCAATTATCAAGGCTTGGTGCTGATGAGCCTATATTTGATTGGCTTTGTGGCTGCAATGTTGGCAGCTTGGGTAATGAAGCATATTTTAAAATCGCATGAACGTAGTTATTTTATTATGGAATTGCCTGTGTATCGTAGTCCACAATGGCGCACTGTGGGTCTTACCATGGTAGATAAAGTAAAATCATTTTTGTGGGATGCAGGAAAAATCATTTTAGCTGTTTCAATCATTTTATGGTATTTAGCATCGCACGCACCAGGCAATACATTTGAGCAAATTGAAAAAAAATATCACGCGGCTGAACTTATCGCCAATGCTCCTATTGAAGACCTACAAGCAAAAATTGCTTCCGAACAATTAGAAGCATCCTATGCTGGTATCTTAGGCAAAACAATAGAACCAGCCATTGCGCCTTTGGGTTTTGATTGGAAAATAGGCATTGCACTTATCACCTCATTTGCTGCACGCGAAGTTTTTGTAGGCACTATGGCTACTATATACAGCAGTGGTAACGATGAAGAGGATACACAACCCTTGCGTCAAAAAATGCAAGAAGAAATTAATCCATCAACGGGATTACCTCAATTTACGGTTGCTGTAGGCTTTTCATTGATGTTGTTTTACGCCTTTGCAATGCAATGCATGAGCACCTTGGCGGTGGTATTTCGCGAAACCAAACATTGGAAATGGCCTGTGATTCAATTTGTGTTTATGAGCTGCCTAGCTTACCTATCAAGCCTTTTGGTGTATCAGTTGATGAAGTAGGTGTTGATGGTGCCTTAGTACTCTTTTTGCTCCAATCGTTTTGTCGTTTTGTTGTAACGATCAAATAAAAAAGCATTTGTAAAAGAATTTTAATTTTTTATGTGAGAGTTGATAAAAAATTAAGCAGCTTTACGCGATTTGGCTGTTTTTTCAGCTTGCTTTTTTTTATATTCAGTAATAAACTTTTTAAGCTCTTCTATCTCTTTTTTAGTAGGCTTTTTATTAATTACATATAAATCTGGTTCTATTGAAATTTTTCTTTTCATTTATTTGTTTTTAAAATATTGTTTAATTAATATTTCAGCATCCGTTTCTAAAATAGCCATACGTTGACCAATTGTTTTTATTGCCCCCAACGATTTATTATAATATTCAAAAAGTGATGTTTTTGATACAAAGCTGATACAACCACCTAAACCTAATACTTTTGATTTTAAACAAGCAAATGCGAATAAATTACCACCCACCCCAACATAAACTTTTTCTTTGCCTCGGTTAAATTTTGCATTTTCAACAAGATTAACAAACACAAATCCTTCATCTACACTCAATGATATCAATCCTTGTATAATATGCTTATTCTCAACAGTGGTCATTTTATATACTTCATTCTGTTTGCTTTTTAATTCTTTATGCCAGTCAAACAGCCAGTCCTTTTTCTTTATTTCTTTACTGGTAACTTTACTAAATTCCGTCTCGAAAATTTCACCAGTTATAACATTCTCAATAGAGTTTGTCAGTTTATCTATTTCTATATCTACGTGTTGTTTCCGTGCCATAATTACTAGTACAAATGTACAAAAAAAAAGTTAAGATTCCTTGATTAACGCCCATTTATTAGGTGGTTTGTGATATTAAGTTTACTGGTTGGGATTTGTGTGAATGGTTGTGCTTTGGATAATTCCAACCTAATAGTAAATGGATTTTAAATCCATTTGATGGTGTTTAAAAGACATAATACATTGCTTAATGGAGTATTACATTATTTGCTTCACATTTCTTAATTGTAGTATATTAGCTGTATGAAAAATATTCGCTTTTATATATTGCTATTATCTGTTGCTTTTTGTGTAATAAAAAATAAAACAATGGCTCAAACCAATGTGAGTGGTGGTATTTATTCCAACACAACTTGGACACTCGCCAATAGCCCATATATTGTGGTTGATACTATTGTAGTGTTTCCGGGTGTTACGTTAACCATTCAGCCAGGTGTTGTTGTTAAATTTGAAAATGATAAACTCTTAGAAATACGACAAGCTCAATTAATCGCTGTTGGCACCGTTAATGACTCTATTACTTTCACAAGCAATTCGCTAACCCCAACGTCTGTTAGTTGGGCTTGTGTATCCATAAGTGGCGGAACTCTACAATCAGATTTTAAATACTGTAATTTTAGGTACTCCAGCGGTGGGCTTTCTAACTCTTCAGATACCTTGAAAGTTACCAATTCACATTTTTTAGAAAACTCTAACGGATTAGGTGGTTTTCATTTATATGTTGATTCATGCAAATTTTATAATAATACTTCAGTTGCATTAGGAGTCGCTTATGGCGCCAACATAAGAAACTCTTTCTTTTTCAATAATAACATGGCTCTTCATGGCTCTTCAACGGGGTATAATGATTTTAAAGGTTATACTTACATAAAAAACTGCGTGTTTAATTATAACCAAATAGGCATAGCAGATTTCAGCCATGCTATTATAGAAAATTGCAACATAACACACAATCAATTTGGATTGATGGATAACAGCTATGAACTTGGTTTGACAAATGGCGTCTCTCTTATAAAAAATTGTATAGTTGATTCTAATAGTGTTATAGCTTTGTGTCTTGGTTTTGCGGATTCTGTAATCAATTGCCAGATAAAAAATAATGGAATTGGCGTGAGCGATTCTATCGTTACTGGTTTTACTGGATTAAATAGTATTTCTGGCAACGAGATTGAAAATAATGGCATTGGTATTAAATTGT
The DNA here is from genome assembly GCA_049651825.1 of Bacteroidia bacterium. GTDB lineage: Bacteria > Bacteroidota > Bacteroidia > 2-12-FULL-35-15 > 2-12-FULL-35-15 > 2-12-FULL-35-15. Next base: position 2,535 of record JBASCV010000107.1, on the reverse strand, counting down.
GGGGAGGTAGTGATATAATAACCTGCAATAAAATTTGCAACAATACGCTGTATGACTTATATTATAATACAAGTATAAATGGTTTAGTAGCCAACAATTATTGGTGCATTAGCGATTCTGCGACTTTGGCTACAGAAATACACGATGGTTATGATGATATAAATTTAGGGCTTGTGCATTTTATGCCACTAGATACTACTCAATGTTATTTAACAGCGAGCATTATGGATAAAGCCTTTCCTCTAATTACATTTTCTATATTCCCCAATCCTGTTGTTAATGAGTTGACAATTGCTTTTTCTGAAACCCATACGGGAGCAATAAAAATAATTGATTTGTTTGGCAGAGTACACTCTGTTATAAAACTCCAAAACGCTAAAACAATTGTTAATGTTGCTAATTTACCTGTTGGCTTATACATTATTGAAATAATAAGCCCTATGGGCATTGCCAAACAAAAGTTTATAAAACAGTAATTTTTTATTCAAGTGCTGTATCAATAGATTTGCTTCGTATATCTTAATTGTCATACATTAGCTCAATGAAAAAACAATTTCTTCTATTTTTTAGTTTTATATTTTCTTTATCCTATTCTCAAAATTTAGTACCTAACCCTAGTTTTGAAGAATACAGTAGTTGCCCAACCTCACAATGCGGCATAAGCCTTGCAACAGGTTGGTATTCTGCTGGATATACCCCCGATTATTACAATACTTGTGCTTCTTGGCCTTTTGGAGTTCCTGGGAACGCAGCTGGATATCAATTTCCTTCAACAGGGAATGCTTATGTGGGTATTGGAACATACTCCTATAATCTTAATACTAGGGAATATATTATTACACAATTAAATTCACCTTTAGAAGGTGGTATAAAATACTATGTAAGTTTTAAAGCTTCGTCTGTTGATCATTTTCTTTATTGTGCTAATAATAAACTTGGTGCATTGTTTTCAACAGTTTCATACAAATTAGGAAGTGATTCTTGCAATAGTGTTGCAGGATTAACTCCCCATAATTTTGCTCATGTTTATACCAATCAAATAATAACAGATACTTCAAGCTGGGTAACTGTTTCTGGTTCATTTGTTGCCGATTCTGCCTATCAATACATTATTATTGGCAATCATTTTGATGATTTTAATACAGATACAATTTGTTTTAATTCTAACGCAGGGGGTATTGTATATGGGGGGGGGTATTACATTGATGATATCTATGTTTCAACAGATTCAACTCTTAGTATTACTGAAAGTAAAACAGTTCAAGATGTGTCTGTTTATCCAACAATTACAAACAATAGAATAATTGTAAAAACAAACACTCCTACAAAAACAAATATAAAAATTTATGATTTGTTAGGAAGATTAATTACTACACAAACATTAATACAATTAGGTGAAAATGAAATTGAACTGACAGAATTCAATGCTGGCATATACAATCTAATTGTAATTATTGATAACAAACAAATAACAAAAAAAATAATACTAAACAAATAACATGAAAACAAAAATAACAATCTTGAAAACGATTACCAGCCTGATGTTTCTTACACTAATACTAGGCACTATAAATATTGCTTTTGCACAAACTGATACATCGTGGCAAGCCATTGGTGCTGATACTATTGTTACAAACAAACATGTACAAATTAATAACAATATGCGTGTGCATGGTAAAATTACTACAGACAGTTTGCGAGTACGTGGTGCATTGCATATAGGAGATAGCTCACTTACGCTTGTTGATGATGTTTTTGATTTTGGAACGAATGCAACCTCCGACCACATCCGCTCCACTCAAGGACGTATTGCTTTTATGGGCGATAATGGTGCTGGTGGTTACAATACTAATTTGAATATAGGTATTGGTGTACACAATCCTACGGCTCGGATACATCTAAATTACAACAACACCGGAACACTAAAAATAGGCTCCGGCAACCGTGCTATTGAAGGTGGCAATTCTGCTGGAAATTTAAACATTGAATCAACCAACACACTTGCATTAAATCAGTATAGTACAGGCAACACTACTATAGTAAGAGGTGGTGGTAAAGTTGGTATTGGTACCGACACACCTGCCAGTAAATTGGATGTAGAAGGAGGTATTTCTATTGGTAATCAGTATGCAGGTAGTACACCAGCACCTGCCAATGGTGCTATTATTCAGGGGCGTGTGGGTATTGGTACAAATTCTCCAAATTCATCGTTACACATAAACAGTACAGGCAATGCGGTATATACACAAACTACAAACAATGCAACAGGTACTGGTAATAACGATGGTTTAAAAGTAGGAATAGAAAACAACGGGCAAGCAAGTATCATACAACAAGAAGCACAAGATATTGCAATATATACCGCAGGTAGTGCACCTGTAAACAAACGTATAACCATAAAGGGTACAGCAGGAGCAACGCAAGGAAATGTAGGTATCAATAACACCAATCCTCAAAACAGGTTAGAAATTACATCAGTATCAACAGACCCATCATTAAGCGGTTTACGCTTCACCAATTTAACCAATGCGAGCC
>JBASCV010000106.1:0-1789 GCA_049651825.1 Bacteroidia bacterium | reverse complement strand
TGATTTATTCACATATTAACACATATAAACAAAAGAAAAAAGTAGCAAAAAAGAAAATCTGCAATAATAATTACAATCTTTCAAAGAACATTTTGCAAATCTAAAGGACAAGCTCAGACTGACTGCGTGCAGTCATATTGAGCCTGTCGAAATATGTGCGTTAGCATCATTAACTTAATGACATTTATATCGCCCCTAAGGGGCTTTATGCAGTGAGGAGATAGGTTATTTTCTACCAATAATAAGAACACAAATCAAGAAATAAGTCCCGTAGGGACGATATAAAATTTCAGAGTTAAAAATTGCACCAACAAACAAGCAATTTAAAACATAAAACAACAAAACAGTTAAGCAATTCAACAGTATAACAATTCAATAAGAAGAAGAGTTATTAACGCAAGATTGTTTATTTAAAAAATTACACGAGCAATCCGACTTTGTTTTAATGGCTAATTTAGTGCACATAAAAATAAACTCCTGTGACCGAAAAAAAGAAAGAACGTAAGCACATTGGCTCCACAATTACAACCGTAGTAAGCCTTTCCTTGGTTTTGTTTATGTTGGGCTTGTTGGGTATTATCATATTAAATACCAATAAACTTTCAGATAATTTGAAAGAAAACATAGGTATTCAAATTATCATCAACGATAATGCAAAAGAAATAGACGTTCAGCAGCTTACTAAAATATTAGATGCATCAGATTATGTAAAATCTACCGAGTTTATAAACAAGGAAGATGCTGCTGCACGCTTGAAAGAAGATTTAGGTGAAGATTTTATTGAGTTTTTGGGTTATAATCCATTATTACCATCTATTAATGTGCATTTGAAAGCGGCTTATGCCAATACCGATAGCATTGCTTGGATTGAAAGCGATTTGTTAAAAAGCAAGTTAGTAAAGGAGTTGGTGTACCAAAAATCGTTGGTAAGTATGATTAACGAAAATGTACAAAAAATAAGCCTTGTCATCATTGCTTTTAGTGCCTTGTTGATGCTTATTGCATTAGCATTAATTAACAATACTATACGTTTGTCTATTTATAGTAAACGCTTCATTATCAAAACAATGCAGTTGGTTGGGGCAACGCAATTTTTTGTGAGTAAGCCATTTGTACTCACAGGAATTAAGCACGGAATTTATGCAGCCATTATGGCAATAATAATGCTAATAGGAGTTCTTTATTTTGCTCAAAAACAATTGCCAGAGTTGGTTGAACTACAAGACGAAACCATGCTTGCTACCTTATTTGGATTGGTAGTAGTAGTTGGGGTTGTAATTTCTGGCATAAGTACAGCGCTTGCTGTGGGTAAATACCTGCGCTCGAAGGCGGATGATTTGTATTACTAGTTCAATTATATGTTCCGATTCCTTTAAAGGACTAGCTCATGTAATAGAAGTGTCAATTAAAACAGATTTCTCTTTATACTCAATAAATATATGCCCCCAAAAGTAAAAATATTAGCAATACCAGATGAATCAGTGCTGAGTAAAATTTATCTTATCAGGGGTCAAAAAGTAATGATAGATAGAGATATTGCAGAGTTGTATGGAGTGGAAACAAAAGCATTAAAACAAGCAGTGAAAAGGAATTTAGATATGTTTCCGGAGCATTTTATGTTTGAGATGACAGAGAGCGAGTTTACAAATTGGAGGTCACAATTTGTTACCTCCAATTCTGACAAAATGGGGTTACGTTACAAGCCTTTCTGTTTTACAGAACATGGTGTTTTACAAAGCGCAAACGTTTTAAAAAGTAGTAGAGCCAAACAAATGAGTATACGTATAAT
>JBASCV010000105.1:0-9935 GCA_049651825.1 Bacteroidia bacterium | reverse complement strand
GTGAAGTATTTCTTCTTCGGTTTGTGTATCAACGGCCGAAAGGCAATCGTCAAAAATTAGCAACTGTGGTTGTTTTATAATGGCACGTGCAATGGAAATACGTTGCTTTTGGCCTCCCGAAAGGGTAATACCACGTTCGCCAACGATGGTTTCAAACTTTTCAGGAAAATCAATGATGTTGGAGTAAATGGCTGCATCTTTAGCCGCCTGTTCCATAATATCCTTATTGTTTTCGTTGTTTTTTAGTCCAAAACGGATGTTGTTGGCAATGGTATCCGAAAATAAAAACACTTCCTGTGGTACATAACCTGTTTGACTACGAATATCTGCCAAATTCAGTTGTTTAATGTTTTCATTGTTAATGGTAACTTCCCCAGCATCAACATCATACAATCGGCAAATAAGGTTAGCAATGGTTGATTTTCCTGAACCTGTAGCACCTACTATTGCAAGTGATGTACCTGGTTTTATCTCAAATGAAATATTATTTAGTGCCTGTATGCCCGAATCGGGGTAGGTAAACGATACATTTTTAAAGGCAATTTCGCCTTTAATTTGGGTAGATGTTTTGGCAGTATTGGTAATTTGCGAAGGTGTTTTTAAAAACTCATTAATACGTGTTTGCGATGCTGCTGCGCGCTGTATGAGGGATGTTACCCAACCAAGTGAAGTTATTGGCCAAGTAAGAGAGTTAACATATAATATAAACTCCACAATATTACCGTAGCTTATTTTGCCTTCAATGGCTAGTTTACCACCTATATACACAATAAAAATGTTGCTGAGGCCAATGAGCAAAAGCATCAGTGGCTGAAAAAGCGATTCTACTTTTACCAATTTCATGCTTCGTGTGCGGTACAGTTCGCTTTCGTGTGCAAATTTAGAGGTTGAGTAATCCTCTCGTCCATAGGCTTTTAGTACACGTATACCTGAAAATGCTTCTTGAGTATGGGTAGTAATGCCCGATAATTGCTCTTGTATTTCGGTGCTTTTTTTATTGATTTTATTGCTTACAACATAAATAGAAATTACTAAAAAGGGCAGGGGTAGCAACACATAAAGGGTTAGTAAGGGACTAACAGCTATCATGGCACTAATGGTAAGCACCACCCTAAAGCCTGTATTTAAAATATACATTACGGCAGGTCCAATATACATGCGTACGCGGCTTACATCTTCGCTGATGCGATTCATCATATCGCCAGTATTATTACGCTTGTAAAAGGCAATATCCAGCTCTTGATATTTGGCAAATATTTCGTTTTTGAGGTCAAATTCTATCAAACGCGACATTACAATGATAGTTTGCCTTGTTAAAAACAAAAAAATACCGCTTATAACAGCTACTCCTAAAATTAACAACCCGTAAATGCCTAATTGATTCATTATTAGGTTTTTATCGCTTGTTAGATAGTTGTTTTTCAGGTAATCAACCGCTTGGCGTGCATACACAAAGCTATCAACAGCAAAATAATTGGAAATCCCAACAAATAAAACGCCTAACAAGAGGCGCCATTTATACTTTATAAAGTATTTATTGATGTGTTGGAGTGATTTCAATTTAAAATTTAAGTTAAAAATTTAAGTATTCGCTATTTTCAGTACTTTTGTGCGCCCGAATGTAAATTCAGGGTAAGTGCAAAAGTACTCATAAAACGAGGTGTATTATAAATTATAAAGAAAATTTATGGTGGAAGTTCAGGAATTAAAAAATTCTCCTCTTGCCGAAAATCCGGTTATAGGGCAGATGTTGTTGAATAATCATGAACAATTGGTGTTTTGTAATGATAATGAAACAGGACTAAAAGCGATTGTGGCAATTCATAATACCGTGTTAGGGCCAAGTTTAGGCGGTACACGTATGTGGGCTTATAATAATGAGATGGAGGCCATTACTGATGCGTTGCGTTTATCACGTGGGATGACCTATAAATCATCCTTAGCTGGTTTAAATTTAGGTGGTGGAAAAGCCGTAATTATTGGCGATTCTAAAACACAAAAAAATGAAACCTTGATGCGTAGGTTTGGTAAGTTCATCAACAGCCTGTCGGGCAAATACATTACTGCCGAAGATGTTGGAGTAAATACCAAAGATATGGAGTACATAAAAATGGAAACCGATTTTGTTACTGGTTTACCTGTAAATATGGGTGGTAGTGGCGATCCATCGCCTGTTACCGCATATGGTGTGTATTTGTCAATGAAAGCTTCGGTAAAAGAACTATCGGGTAACGATAGCATTGCTGGTAAAAAAATTGTGATTCAAGGTATTGGCAATGTTGGCGAAGCCTTGGTTGAATATTGTGTGAAAGATGGTGCTAAAGTATATATCAACGATATCAATGAAGAGCGCTTAAAAGCAGTTGCAAAGCATACTGGTGCCGAAATAATTGCGGCCGATAAAGTATACGATATGGATATGGATATTTATGCTCCATGTGCATTGGGTGCTACCGTTAATACGGATACACTTAATCGTTTAAAGTGTTCTATTATCTGTGGTTCGGCAAACAACCAGTTGGCTGACGAAGCTTTACATGGTAAAATGGTAATTGAAAAAGGTATTTTGTATGCGCCTGATTTTGTGGTAAATGCTGGTGGTATCATCAATGTTTATTATGAATTAGAGGGGTATAACCGTGAGCGAGCATTAGCACATGCCGAAAAAATTTACCAAACAACATTAAATATTTTTAAGGTTTCGAAAGAGCAAAATATACCTACTTATATGGCTGCAAACCGTTTGGCTGAAAAGCGTATTGCCGATATTGGTAAGGTGAAGTTAGGGTTTTAGGATTTAGGTATAAGGAATAAGAATTGAGGATTTGGGAATAAGGATTTTAGGATTGAGGATTTTGGAATAAGGATTGAGGAATTGGGATTTTGGATTTTTTAGCCCTTGTGTGTTGTCATTTCGAGCTTGTCGAGAAAGTGTGAGCGCCAAAATTATTTAGGAATTAGGATTTTTTTAGCCCTTGTGTGCAGTCAGTCTGAGCTTGTCGAAGATTGTGGGAAGGCAATATAATGTTATAGTTGATTAGTAAATTCGTACAAATTAGTAATTCGTAGTTGGTATATGTTAAACAGAAGGTATTTAAGGATAAAAATCATGCAGGCACTGTATGGATTTTTTCAGTCGGATAATAAAGATTTGCCAAAAGCCGAGCGTGAGCTGTTTAATGGAATCGATAAAATTTATGATTTATACATTTATCAACTTGCGTTTTTGGTTGAGTTGAAACATGTAGCCACTTCGCTTATGGAAGATGCTAAAAACAAACGTTTGCCAACCAAAGATGATTTGGAGCCCAACCTTAAGTTTATAGAAAATAAATTTATTAATCAACTAGCTGAAAATATTCATTTGAAACGTGAAATGAATAACCGTAAAATTAGTTGGAACAATGAATATGAGCTTGTAAAAAAGGTATTCAATCTAATAAAAGCCAGCGATGAGTACGGTAAATACATGAATGTTTCTGACAATTCGTACAAAACCGACAGAAAGTTTATTGGCGAAATATTTAAGGAGTATGTTGCTGATTATGAGCTGCTTAATCATTTGTATGAAGAGCGTAATTTGCATTGGGGTGATGATATTTACATTGTTAATCCAATGATTGTGAAAACAATAGAAGGTTTTAAAGAAGATGCAACACCTGAGTTTCCACTTTTACCTTTGTACAAGGATAGGGAAGAGGATGAGCAATTTATGAAAGAACTGTTTCGTCAAACAGCAATAAATGATGAAGAAACCAAAAAATTGATTGGCGAAAAAACCAAAAACTGGGAAGTGGAACGTATTGCCATGATGGATGTACTGTTAATGCAAATGGCAATAACTGAAGTATTACATTTTTCTAGCATTCCGGTTAAAGTAACTTTAAATGAGTTTATCGAGATATCAAAAATGTATAGCACTCCCAAAAGTAAGGTGTTTATAAATGGAATATTAGATAAATTAGTTGCCGATTTTAAAGCCGAAAATAAATTGACAAAAACAGGTAGAGGGCTGATGGAGTAGGTTTAGTTTTTAATTTTTAGTGATTAGTTTTTAGTTAGTTGTCGGTAGTTCAAAATATTAATTTTTAGTTATTAGTCGGTTGTTTTTATTCGTTAATTAGTAACAATTCGTTTATCCGTAACTAAATTCGTAAAAAAAAACAGTAATAAGTAATATGAAAAAATTAGTTTTTATAGCCGTATTGTATAGTTCATTTGTAGCATGTACAAATGAAACAACAAAGGAAGAGCAGGAGAAAATATCAACGGATGTAATTAATGTACCTGCAACAGCTGCTGGCGAATCAGTAAAATTAGGTTCGGCACCCCAAATAACATTTGCTGAAGAAAAACATAACTTTGGTAGAATTACACAAGGCGAAAAAGTTGAATATTCATTTACATTTAAAAATACAGGAGGCTCAGAGCTTGTAATTTCAAATGCTCAAGGAAGTTGTGGTTGCACTGTACCAACGTATCCAAAAGGGCCAGTAAAACCAGGTGAACAATCAAAAATAGACGTGGTGTTTGATAGTGAAGGAAAATCGGGGTTGGTAGAAAAAACGGTTACCATTAATACCAATTGCAACCCAAGTACTACAGTTTTAACTATCAGCGCTACTATTGATGTGCCAGAAGGCAAGTAATAATTTTTTTAAGCTAAGATTCAAGACATAAAAAACAAGAATTAAGTACCAATAACTAAAAATTAAAAATTAACAACTAAACAATCAAAACTATGAATAACATTTTATTAATGACTGGTGGAGCTCAAGCAGGTGGAATTGCACAATTTATACCTTTGGTATTAATTATCGTTGTATTTTACTTTTTTATGATTCGTCCTCAACTTAAAAAAGCAAAAGAACAGAAAAAATTTCGTGAAAACTTAGCTAAAGGTGATAAGATTATTACAATTGGTGGTATTCATGGAAAAATATACGAAATTCAAGAATCTACATTTATTATAGAAGTTGAAGGTGGCCATAAGCTTAAAATTGAAAAAAATGCCGTTTCAATGGATTCTTCTACACTTTTAGGAGCTGAACAAAAATAGGTTGTAGATTTAACCCTTCACATATTCTTCGATGATTCGACAAGTTCAGAACAGGCTTACTCAGACTGACTGCGCGTGGTCATATTGAGCCTGTCGAAATATGTGCGAAAGGGTTTAAAGCTTAATGACATTGAGTGTGATGGTCATTTCGAGTCTTTCGAGAAATAAGGACAGGCTAACAAAGATTAATGCATAACTCATTTCATACCCACCATTTCAAAAAAAGAAAGAATTGGTGGGTATTTGTTTGATTAACAATTAATTATGAGCTTTTCATTTAGCAAAATACTAAACAATAAAAGTGGTTTACGTCTCAATAGGCGTGTAATTACTTTTCTGTTTTGTGTGGTTATTTCCGCTTTTTTTTGGCTAATGTTATCCTTAGCTAAAGACTATACGGTAGAATTCAGATTTCCAGTTAGTTACACCAACTTACCTACCGATAAAGTAATTATCAATACTTTACCATCAAGTATTGATATTGAAATTAATGCAAGTGGATTTAACATATTATTGTACAAACTCAAACATAAAAAGGAAGTGTTATCGATTGATTTAAGGGATATTAAGCCTTATTCTTCACGAAACCGTTATTACATTACAACAAACTCGCGTATTGCAAAAATTACCAACCAGTTAGATAACAATATTCAAGTTTTAAAAATTTCGCCCGATACTATACATCTTAATTTTAATAAAAAGGTAAGTAAAAAGGTGCCAGTAAAAGTAAATTTAACGCTTGATTTTAATAAACATTACCAACAAGCCGACTCAATAAAGGTTATTCCTAATTTTATTACCATTTCGGGAGCAGCCGAAGAAATAGCAAAGATAAACCGTGTAGAAACGGTTTCAATGTCGTTAAAAGATGTAAGCGATTCACTAGCGCTTGATATGGATATACTTAAAACTGGTAAGTTAAAATTAATTGATTTATCACAGCCCAAAGTAAAAGTACTTGTAGATGCTACAAAATTTACTGAAGGCTCTATTGAATTACCCGTTGAAGTGGCCAATTTGCCTCATAACTATAGTTTAAAAATATTTCCAGATAAGGTAACCGTAAAGTACAACGTTGCCTTTAAAAACTACGAAAAAATAAGTCAAATTCAGTTTAAAGCACTTGTCGATTACCAAAAGATAGAACAAGGAAGCACCAAATTAAAAGTACAATTAGTAAAATTTCCTGCCGAAATTCGTTCTGTTAAACTTTCGCCCGAAAAGGTTGAATACATTATCCGAAAATAATTATAAGCGCAAGCTTAATGTCGTTATTCTAACCTGGTTCGATTATTAATTTCATATAAAAGTTTAATAATCAAACAACTGCGATTTTGGTTCGACTCCGAAGGAGTCAAATCTTAATAGAAATTACGATACCCTTATAAATACACGACCCTAAAAGGATCGAATACAAACAATAAAATACATTAACCTGATTATCAATTTTTTGTGTTCTGTTTTATAATCGAACTCAGGTTTATAAGTTTGATAATCATTAAACGTATCAAAAATTAACTTTCAGCCAAAACAATAATTTTATCGTTTGCAGTAAATTTTATTTCTTGACCTTTAACAGGATTCACTTTTATTCCGTATGCTTTAGCGCTATCGTGTGCCTGAGTCGCAATTCGGTAACCAATAGCTGTTTCACCTTTGCTACGGGCGCTATCGGCTAATGTGTAAAAATTGATAGGTGAATTTATCTGTACATAGTCGTTAATAGGTTTTAAATATATTTCGCTACCATCTGCACTAAATAAATCAATAAATACAGGCATTAGGTATTTGTTTTCTGATACTTGCGAAATAAGTAAACTGATTAGTTTGTCGCTAACAATAAAGTCGTCAGCCTTTGTAACCTCAGCTAAATCTCTGTTGCGTATATCTAACATTTCACTCACTACTTTTATATCTTTTTTTATTTCGTCACTTACTCTGCGAATATGAAGTAATGTAATTAAGGTTTGAGCATCAGCGTCTTGTAAGTCCATATAATCTTTATAGCACAGTATTTGAACACTACTGTATTCTCCCAAATTAAGGCTGTCAATAACTTTTCTGCTTGTAGTATCAGCATGTTCAAATTCCAAGCTTATATTTTTTAGTTCTTTTTTAATTTCATTTATGCTCTCAGCTGCATCTTCAAAAGTGGAAACAATTTTCATATACGAACCTTGAGCAACATAATTGTCCATTTCTCTGATAATCGTATTGGCTCTTTTGTTCCACCCTAAAACCAATATTTTTTCGGCAATAGAATTATCGGTAATCATGCTTAAAATAGCGTTTTCGTTTATCGTATAATTTTTTTGTGAAACTTTAAGTGTATCATCATCTTCAGTAACAGCAATAATTTTGTCGCCTTTTTGAATTACATAGTTCATCGGTGGATTTATTTTCACTTCCCCTGTATTAGCATATTGTAAGCCCAATACTGCCGAATCATCATAGGCCATAATAGCATCCGAGTATGTTTTTCCAACTAATGCATCTTCTTGTTTAAAGTAAATTTCCGAACCATCAAAATCCATTAATTCATTATATACAATGCTTAATCCGCTTTGGCGCGATGTTTGAACCATTATGCGTGCAATAATATCATCGGTAAGTACTAATTCTATCTCGTCTTTACCAACCATTTTTGCCACTTCTAGATTTTTCTCATCTTTTATTTCAGCAACAATATGGTAGGGTGTTGGTCGTCTGTCTGGATTGTTCGTTATGGCTAATATTGTTTTAATCGTAAGCGGGTCGGCATTTTCAGCTTCGGCAGCTAAAACAATAATTGATTTTGCCGCATGCGGATTAGCAATGTTTAAATCTGTTAAATCATTTGGAATACCACTACGACATATTATTTTGGTGTTTTTCAGGTTTTCAATTTTGTTGCGTATCTCATCTTCCATTTCCACTTTATCAATATCAGCAAGAATAACAATACGTGGATTTTTTTGATTTTCGTTGGCAACTATCAGTTCTGATATAATGGTAAATATTTTTGACGACCAGCCCAATATCAGTGTATGATCTTTTTCAATAACCATGCTACGGCCCTTACGTAAATCGTCAAGTTTGCTTTCTATACCACTACCCAATACACCTATCAATGTTGATAAAATAAATATACCGCCCAGTGTAACTACAAAAGCAATAGAACGAAACTCCCATCCAGCATCGCCACCAACAGCACCTGAATCCAGGGCTCTCATTAAACTTTGCCAAGTACCTTCTATAAAACCCATTGGTTCATCACCTTCAGGTGTTATTTGAAACACGGCAATTAGTGCACCAGCAATTACAACTACAAATAATGATAAAATACCCAATAACGATATCATTGCAACAGGGCCTTTACTCATTAAATTATCAAAACGATAGCGTAATTTTTCAGATAAAGTAAATTTTTTCATATTCCTTTTTTTGTAGAATTAATAAAAAACTAAATACACATTATAAACAAATGTAATAAAATGGTTATACTTACAAAAAAATAGTAGTACAGATATGAATATTATAGTGGTTGGAGGCGGTGCAGCAGGTTTTTTTGCTGCTATCAATTGCGCGCAGCAACACCCTAATTTTTCGGTTACTTTGTTAGAAAAAAGTGCCAAAGTGCTTTCTAAAGTTCGTGTTTCGGGTGGAGGGCGCTGTAATGTTACTCATGCTTGTTTAGATAATTCGTTGCTGGTTAAGTATTATCCTCGTGGCGAAAAAGAATTACGTAGTGTTTTTAGTCGATTTGCGGTTGCTGATACCATTAATTGGTTCGAAAGAAGAGGGGTACAGTTAAAAACCGAAGCTGATGGTCGCATGTTTCCTGTTACTGATTCGTCCGAAACTATTGTAAATTGCTTGATACGTGAAGCCGAACAAGCAAATGTTAAAATAAAGTTAAATGTTGATATTGAACAAATTAATGCAAATGCTGATGGTTCTTTTACACTAAAAGTAAAAGGAGGGGGAGATTTTTTATGTGATAAATTAATTATAGCAAGTGGTGGAAACCCTAAAGAAGAGGGCTACAAATGGTTACAAAATTTAGGGCATACAATTATAAAACCAGTGCCTTCATTGTTTACGTTTAATATACCCAACAATACTGTTACTCAATTAATGGGTGTTGCTGTGCCACATGCTAAAGTACGTGTGCCTGCAATAAAATTAGAGTCGGAGGGGCCACTATTAATAACGCATTGGGGATTGAGCGGTCCGGCTGTTTTAAAAACATCGGCTTGGGGAGCACGTCAATTAAACGATTTAAATTATCAATTTACAGCTTTAATATCGTGGTTACCCAAATACAATGACGAAAAAATTCGTGTCGAATTCGTAAACCAACGCGAAGATTTTGGTTCCAAAACAATTGTTAACAATTGCCCATTTGAATTACCAAAACGTTTGTGGGAATATTTTGTTACAAAAGCAGGTATTGATACAACCGTTAGATGGGCCGATTTATCCAAAAAAAGTAGTAATGTGTTGGCATCTATTCTTATTGCTGATGAATATAAGGTGGTAGGTAAAACAACTTTTAAAGAAGAGTTTGTTACCTGTGGAGGAGTTAGTTTAAAAGAAGTTGATTTGGCTACAATGCAAAGTAAAATAGTGCCTAACTTATATTTTGCAGGCGAAGTAATAGATGTAGATGGTATTACCGGAGGTTTTAATTTTCAAAATGCTTGGAGCACTTCTTACATTGCGGCAAGTTCTCTTAATGTTTAATTTAGTGTTTTCTGTAACAGATTGTCCTAATTTTTAACGAGACTGAAAAGCATTTTTGTCAATCGTGAAAGTACACGCCTTAAGTTTACTTCCCCCGTCCTTGCAACACAATCAAAATTGTGTGCACTAAAATTTTAAAGTCGAGTAGGAG
>JBASCV010000104.1:0-16433 GCA_049651825.1 Bacteroidia bacterium | reverse complement strand
TTCTTGCACATCACCACTTATTTTTTTGATGGCTCCAGAAAATACCCAAGGGTGGAATCGTTTCAAACTATGGTCTTTGCCGCTTATTAAAGTTATTTTTATCATTATTTTTTTGGAAATTGCTTATTTATAGAGGGTGCAAATTTACGAATTAGACTTGGTGTAAGTGCTAAATTTATCATTCAATGCTTAACAACACAACTCATTCATTATCAGGCTCAATGTGAATCAATACATTGGCAACTTGAGGAATTTGCATTTTTAAATAATCTTTAAGTTGGTGCGATATTTCATGCCCTTCTTTTACGGTTAAAGTGGATTTTACAATTACATGTAAATCAACATAATAATGAAATCCTGTTTTACGGATAAAACATTTTTCGGTATCAATCACTCCAGATACATGTTTGGCAACTTCTCTAATTTCTACTACCAAATCTTCGTACACATGTTCGTCCATTATTTCGCCAAGTGCGGGCCTAAAAATAAGATAGCTGTTATACAAAATAAATGCCGCAGCAAGTAATGCCGCCCAATCATCGGCAGTTTCGTAGCCTTTGCCCATATAAATAGCAATAGAAATACCTATAAAAGCCGCTAGTGATGTAATAGCATCGCTGCGGTGATGCCATGCATCGGCTTTTAAAGCGCTACTATGGGTTTCCTTACTTTTTTTGGCTACAATACGGTAAAAGCCTTCTTTCATAATAATGATAATACCCAAAACGTAAAGGGTGTACGTTTCAGGTGTTTCATGTGGGGTAAGTATATTTTGAATACTCTGATAGGTAATTATTACTGATGATAGTATTAAAAAACCAACAACTAAAAAAGTAATGAGCGGTTCGGCTTTACCATGCCCATATGGGTGATTTTCATCCGCAGGTCGGCTCGAATAGTACAGTGCCATCAGTAAAAGCAAAGAAGCAAAAATATCTGTTGTAGATTCTATAGCATCGGCAATTAGCGCATAAGAATTACCAAAATAACCAACAAGCCACTTAATTAAAGCCATTGCAATATTTCCAAAAAGACTTAAATACGTTATTTGAATGGCTTTACTCGACATTTACTAAAAGGATAAAAAAAGCCCAGAACTATATTCAGGGCTTTTGTGTTTGTTATTTATTTGGGTTAAATTAGTATTTATTCAACTCGTTTTATAGAACAACCAACTGATTTAGAAGAAGTTGTTTTTACAGCTTTACCACTTCCTATAGCAACTATAGCATCTTTCAGGAAAGCATCTTTTACTGAGGCTGCATCTCTAATGTTATCGTCAATAGCGCCTTTGTATGCTAAAGCATTTTTATCAAACAAAAACACATGAGGTGTGCGTGTAGCACCAAAAGCATCAGCTAGTTGTGAGTTTTTATCTACCGTATAGTAAAAATCATATTTTTGAGCTTGTGCATATTTCTTCATCTCTTCGAACGAATCTTCGGCTTCACGTTGTGCTTCATTAGAATTAACCAGAATCATTCCAACTTTATTGCGTTTAGCAAATGCAGCAACTTCTTTAATTCTGGTTTCGCTTAATTTTACATACGGACATGTGTTGCACGAAAAAATAACCAATAATCCATTTTCACCTTTTGCATCGTTTAATGATATTTCTTTACCCGAAACATCCAACATTTTATAGTCGGGTTTAGGTATTTTTGCGCCTATTGCTAGCTCTGTTGTAGTATCAGGTTTAAAAGCTGTTACCATAACTGTAGCTATAACTAGTAGTGATGAAGTTAGTTTTTTCATGTTAATCGTTTTTAATAGTGTGAATTTACATAAAACTAGTTCAAAAATAACAATTTAAACGAAATGCAATGTTCTTAAATTTATATTTAGTGTAGTTATTAGTAATTGCTTACTTTAGTATCAACGTTAAATAATGCATAAAATGGAAGTAAATCAATTTGAGGCAGGTAATTGTTATAAAGTGTTTTTTGAAAAACAAAAACCTATTGAATTTAAATTTATTAAAATTGATGAATTAGGTAATACTGTTTGTGAAGAGCGAAGTGGTGAACGCTTTAATTTTAATAGCTTAGAGCAACACCTTGTAATAAAGAAAGAAGACAACTGGTAAAAACAAGCTAAGAAAGTTTACACCAACTAAACAATAATTTATTACTATTACTTTATGAAAATTTTAAAAAGAGTTTTATTAGCATTACTTGTGGTAATTATAGTTGCAGCGATTTATAACTACCCCAAGCTGAATCTTTTAGCAGGTTATGCTGCCAAAAATACAGCATCGTCAGTATTTGTTGGGCAACGAAGTTTGGATTTTACCAACAAAACCGATAATAATTTTTCACCTATCAATTTAGCTAAAAATGAGGTAAATGTAGAGTCGAAAATAGCAACATCAAGTGCATTTGGTTTATTAACCCGAACTGCATTTTATAGAGAAGGCTTAGGCTCAGTACTTGCTTTAGAAAAAAGTGATTTAGATGCAACATATTTGATTCCTAAAAGAGTACAATCGGATAATTCTAAACCATATCCGTATGGCGATGCAGCACAAAAAGATACTGTTTTTAGTAATGTTGATTATGAACAGCTAAACAAAGCGATTGATATTTTGTTTAAAGATACCAACCAAACAAGGGTAGGTTTGATTGTATATAAAAATCAAATCATTGCGGAACGATATGCAGATGGTTTTGATAAAAATTCTAAAATTTTAGGATGGTCAATGACTAAAAGTATAACAAGTACCATGTTTGGTATTTTAGAATATCAAGGTAAAATAAACCTGCAAAGCAAAGCACCAATTGCTGAATGGCAAAATGATGAACGTAAAGCAATAACCATTCATAATTTATTACAAATGAATTCGGGCTTAGAATGGGAAGAAGAATATGCAAGTATTTCGGATGCTACAAAAATGCTTTTTTTATCGAGAGATATGACCAAACCACAAATTGATAAACCCTTAGTGGGGAAGCCCAATGAAAGTTGGAATTATTCGTCAGGAACAACCAATTTATTAAGTGGCATACTTCGGCAACAATTTAAAACCCATCAAGAGTATTTAGATTTTTGGTACTCAGCACTTATCGATAAAATAGGGATGAATTCCATGCTTTTAGAAGCTGATTTGGACGGAAATTATGTTGGCTCGTCATACGCATGGGCAACACCTAGAGATTGGGCCAAATTAGGTTTATTGTATTTGCACAATGGTAATTGGGATGGAACAGAAATTTTCACTAAAGAATGGGTAAAATATGCCACTACCCCTACTCCTACATCGGATAATGGATATGGAGCTCAAATATGGCTAAACCAAGGGGGCAAATACCCCAATGTTCCGAAAAGTATGTACTATTTTAGTGGGTTTCAGGGACAAAACGTTTTTATATTTCCTGAACACGATTTGGTAGTTGTAAGAATGGGCTTGACAAAAAATGCTGATATGAATGTGTTTTTGAAAGAGGTGGTCGCATCAATAGCTAATTAATTCAAAAATAGTCAATTATAGAAATTAATTTTAGTATTCGACCCTTTTAGGGTCGGATTTTTGTACTGGTACTAAAATTTCTATTAACATTCGACTCCTTCGGAGTCTTGAACTATTTATGGGGGCTTTAATTTACTGATAATAAATTAATTAACTCATGTTACGCATAAAAAAGAGAATTTAAGTGTTGTTTGATATAAACAAGATAAAAATTTCTTTTTTACAAAGAATAAAATAATGAAACCGTGCGTTGGGATTGAACAAACGTCCTTCGACCCTGCTCAGGACAAGCTTTGCCGTGTCGGCTGTGCGGTAGGAATCGTTTGTTCTTGAATTTTTGTTTCTTTTTGTTCAAGCAAAAAGAAAAAGAAGATAATAAGAACGAGTTTTTTATCGATTCATAAATGCTAATTGATAAATGTTTATGCTATCAAAATTATGCGTAACATCAGTTAATTAATATTAACAGAAGGCTTATTTTCGATTAATAATTATACTTTTCGCCCCAACGTTTTTTCAAAAAATCCCTCATTTCTTTTTCACGGGCATTGTTACCTGGCTCATAGTATTTTGTGCCTTTTAGCGTTTCGGGCAAGTATTCTTGTTGCGAAAAATTTTCGGAATAATTGTGTGAATACTGGTAATCTTTGCCATATCCTATATCTTTCATCAATTTAGTAGGCGCATTGCGTAGATGCAATGGCACAGGTAAATCAGCAGTACGTTGAACATCTTCTGATGCCATATTAATGGCCATATATGCCGCATTACTTTTGGTTGATGCTGCTAAATAAGTTACAGCTTGCGATAAAATGATGCGTGATTCGGGCATACCTATTACGTTTACAGCCTGAAAGCAATTGTTAGCTATTACCAATGCTGTTGGGTTAGCATTGCCAATATCTTCAGAAGCCAATATCAATAACCTTCTAGCAATAAAAAGAGGGTCTTCTCCCCCGTTTAACATCCGGGCTAACCAATAAACAGCGGCATTGGGATCGCTACCACGAATAGATTTTATAAACGCTGAAATAATATCGTAGTGATTTTCTCCAGCTTTATCATACATGGCAATGTTTTGCTGTACAATACGATTTACCTTTTCGTTGGTAATTTCAATGTCGTTCCCTCCAATAGAGTTTACTACTAATTCAAAAACATTTAATAATTTACGTCCGTCACCACCCGACAAGCGTAACAATGCTTCATATTCAAGAATATTAATTTTCTTGCTTTTTAAAATAAGATCTGTTTTAATTGCAAGTTCCAACATATCCATCAAATCTTGTTTTTCAAGATGTTTGAGTATGTATACCTGACAGCGTGATAATAATGCCGAAATGACCTCGAACGAAGGGTTTTCAGTGGTTGCACCAATAAGCGTAATTGTTCCTTTTTCAACAGCACCTAAGAGTGAATCTTGCTGCGACTTACTAAAACGATGAATTTCGTCAATAAAAAGTATAGGATTTTTTTGAGTGAAGAGGTTGTTATCTTTCGCTTTTTCTATCACCTCTCTAATATCTTTTACGCCCGAGTTAATAGCACTAAGTGCGTAAAACGGACGCTTTAACTGATGTGAAATAATATTAGCTAAGGTGGTTTTACCTACTCCTGGAGGCCCCCACAATATTATTGAAGGGAGTAAGTTTGCTTCAATTGCATTTCTCAAAATAGCACCTTCACCTACAATATGTTTCTGACCAATGTAGTTGCTTAAACTACCTGGACGCATACGTTCGGCAAGTGGGGCACCATTATCCATTAATCTTTTAATCCTTTATTAATCAAACATTCAATTTATGCAACTCTCTGTTATTATAATATTTGCTTATTCTTTAAAAAATCGCAATGTATTACTATAGCCTTGTTCAGTATTTAACTGAATGAAATAATTTCCAGGAGCGAGGTTTTCAACATTAATTATTGTAGTATTAGACGTTTTAATAAGTTCTCTTCCTAAAACATCTGTTATAGTTACTTTTTTTAAGTCGGCCTTACTTACACCTAAAATATTTACTTCAGATTTTGTAGGATTAGGGTATAAAGTTACTTCAAGTTTACTTCTGTTTTTACTATTTATACTAGTTGTTAAACAAGAATAGCCACTTCCTAAATAACAGCCCCAAACAACTTTTGATGGGTCCGTACAACCTGCAGGTCTAATCCAAATATCTACACATGATTGTGTTTCTGGAACAGAAAAACTGTATGAATTTGTTGTGCCTGATATAGGTGGATTCCAAGTAATATTATCGGTTGAAAACTCTGTTGGAGCTCCAATTGTATTTACATAAAAATAAGTTGTTCCTCCGCAGGTCTCATTGTTAGGCGTACCCCAATCCACTGTATCTGCACATGCCGTAGTTCCCGAACACCATGTTGGAGGCGTTAAATAGAAATTGATACCGTCATCAAAACTTGCAGGTTTAATATTATTATAATTTGCAACCTCAGAATAATAATTACTAATTAAATTATCTACAGATGTTGTATACGAGCCAACAATATTAATTGAGCCGTAGCCATTGTTATTATTTGTTAAATGCTGTTTGATTTCTGTAATTAAATCTAAGGTATTTGTAAAAAAGCTAGTTGCCGTGTCCCCAATAAATATGACACATTTATTACCTTGTTTGTAATTATAAATTGCAATATCGCGCATTAAATTTTTTGCAGTTGCAGGGTCAGTAACACCTGCTTGATTAACTACATCGTACTCGCTTAATTCAACTTGTCGTTCAATTGTATAATTAGTTCTGTCAATATCTCCACCAATAAATCTATTGTTAAACCAATCTCTTCCCGTAAAGCCGGGTTTTACCACATCCGCTATTGAATTCCACTCAGGTGTATTTAAATTACCTCTAACTATTGATAACTCATCAGCTGTTGCACCATTTTCGATACAGAAATTAATTGTTGGTGATATTGATTTAATTTCAGCTTTCAATTGTAGCAGAAAGTTTTTTTGTTGATCTACATTAAAATAATACCAATCTCGTCCCATTACTGTTGAAAACATCGTATATATCTGAGACAAACTAGAAGAATTTATTGTAGCAGCAGGAACAGTGGGCACCGGAACAGATGAAAATGAAGTATAAGAAGTTCCGTAAGCAGCGTTTAGGTTATTGATGTCAGAACAGTATTTGGTCTCTAACCACGGATAGAATTGAGCAATGTTATCAGGGTGATAATCAAAACGACAAGAATAATCACCTCCGTCATTTACCCAATAACCTCCAGCGGTATGACTGGCATTATTGGTAATAGGAAATTCAGTTTCGTAAGCACCGCTTGTATTTGTCGAAATCCAATACAACTTATTGCCTAATACCGAATATGCCCGCTGAGTAATAATATTTACTACATTTTTAATGCGATTTGTAGTGGTAGCTTTTGCAAAGGATGGTGAAGAAACAATATTCCAGTTGCTCAAGCAAGGATTACCCCACTGATCTAACATTACATCGCTAGAACCAATTATAGGTGTTTGATTATTCATTTCCAAATATGGAATTTGGCCTCCAACATTGGAGTAACCAACAACAATTCTAATAGCGACCTTATCGCAGGAAAGAGAATTGATGTGATTTACTAAATGATCAAATTGCGTCCAGTCTATGTTTCCTGATAGAAAGTCATTGTAATCTGTAGATAGACTTTTCACTTCAAGATCAAACGCTACTAGTGATGCTCCGGCATTTACTGCTCTGGTCATTGATATTTCTGTTTTTACTAAATCAGAAAACACATAACCTGTCATAAAGCCAATATATTGTTGAGACTGGGCCTTTGCATATTGTTGTAATAACAATAGTATTACAATTAATTGTTTAATGTTCTTCATTATTTCGTTTTTTTATGTTTATTCTGCTTATTTTTTATCACAAAAATTTAGGCATTGTTTGTAACTTAACCTAGCTGGCAGGAGTTTTCCGTTCGAGCCTTTTATTGCAGGGTAGCTCGCGCCAGCGTATGTTAAATCCAAATCCCCTTCTCTATTTATTGCTTACTAAAGTTGATAAATTTTCTGCCCCCATTTTTAGCATATACTTCAATCATATACGCACCACTCTGTAACTGTTCGATATTTACTTCGGATAATGATGACTTACTTGTAATAATCTCTCGTCCCAAAAAATCGCGAATAATCAGTTTTTCAATATCATTTAAATCTCCAACCAGTTTAATAGTTTGTGTTGCTGGGTTCGGATAAACTTTGATTTGGTTTAACGACAGCATTTCTGCTGATAAAGAAATACCGCAATCTAAGGTACCTTCACCAGTATAACAGCCCCAAATTTGGGCATTACTATTGGTGCAACCAACAGGGCGCGCCCAAAAAGACACACAAGATGAAGTACGAGGTATTGTGTATGTATAAGCACCTCCTGAATAATTGGGTGCGTTCCATGTTAAATTATCAGTAGAAAACTCAGCATTACCTCCAGTAACACGCAAAATAAAAGTAGTTACACTATCACAGGTTAATACCGCATCAGACTGTGTGTCCCATGTTAAAGTAACATTACATGCAGGGTTGGTAGTATCACATTGTGCTATTGTAATAGTGCTAGACGAACTAATACATCCATTCTCGTTACAGTATGCATTGTAAGTTCCTGGCCCAGTAACGGTAATATTTGATCCGCTTTGACTATTACTCCATTGTATAACTCCATTTGAACAGCCATTTGCCGTTATAGTAACCTGGTCATTAGCACATGCAATGTTTGCACTAGCGCTTAACGAAGGTGCTGATGGTGGCTGACATGAGGCAGGTATGGTTAAACACCACACATCCCCCGTTTCGCCTGCTGTTCCATTCTTTCCGTAGCCCCATCCACCAAAAAAATATAATTGGTTCCCTGATTTGTAGCAAGCACCACCGTTTCCGGCACCAGGTAAAACGGTTGAATCAGGCAAACCTGGATTAGTGCCATAATTTGGACCAGCATCTATTGTTGAAATGTCTGGGCCAGCCATCCATGTCCATTTGCCAGTAAGTGAGCCAGGTGCATCAAATGTAAATTTCCACACATCTTGTGTGCGAACAGGATTAATATAACTTCCTCCGCCTTGCCATATACCGTCATAACTTAAACCCGAAAACAACCAAAAATTTCCGTCATCATCTACCCAAGAGTACGAATTAACTCGCGAACCTGGATGATTATTTATATCGGCAACACCCTTAACGCCATATACTGGTACAAAACTAACTCCCTGACTGGAAGAGTTTGGCCCCATCCATGCCCACTGCTTTATTTGTGTGTCAAAGCACCACATATCTCCATAATCATGAGGATTACTAGTAGGCAAGCCCAATACGCCTGCACGTGTGCCTCCGTATAACCACAAGTATCTTCCGTCTTTACTTGTCCATGAAATAAAATCAATACGCGCACCCGGATGATTTGCAGGATTAAATTGTCCCATTGTTCCGTACACATCGATTTGATCAAATGAAGTGTTGCCGTTTTCAAGCACCCAGGAATTATTTACTATATTATAACGCCACATATCAGTATAATAATTATTGCCTCCACCTCCATATACATAATTTTTAGCTCCGCCAAAAACCCACAAATCGCCATTTACATCAACCCATTGCTTTGCACGCATTCGGCTACCTGGCATGTCATTACTAGGGTCGCTATCATTAGGTGATACGTTTCCATCGTCATCCCAATAATTATAGTTAGGCGCTACACCCCGACGTTTCATACAAGTCCAATCTCCACCATTTCCATTAGGAACAAATTTCCATAAGTCGTTAAAGTAATGCATCGTCCAACCTCCATTTGGGTCATCGCTTACCTGAAGGCTTCCACCAAAAAGCCAAAAATTACCTTGCTTGTCGGTCCAAGCGGTTGCCGATCGTCTTCCTCCAACATCATTAGCGGGGTTAGAAACACCAACCTGTCCGTAATTTGGTGCTGGGCCAGATGTATAAGCAGGAAAAGGTGGACCACCAATACGTTGACTATTTCCTCTAATCCAAGCCCACTGATTTAAAGTAGGGCTATACTTAAACATGCTGTTTAGCCAACCGTTGCAGCACCCTGTATTATCATTTAAACCTTGTCCGCCAAAAGCCCAAAAATCACCATTAATATCTGTCCAGCCCACGCAGTGCTCGGTATTACCAGGCAATGTATTGCTATTATATTGCCCCTGATTACTATAAACAGCATTTAAATTATAAGGGTTGGGATTTGAGCCGGATGTTTCAAAAGAATACTGTGGCCCAGTTTTCCAGCACCATTCCAGATTTTGAGCGTTCGCCAACAAAACAGTGGCAGTAAAAAACAACGCTATTAATTTTGCTTTTTTTATATAATTTTTTTTTATCATTTTACAATTTAAAAATCTATTATCCATTAATCTTTTAATCCTTTATTAATCCAACATTCAATTTTTGCAATAGAGGCATCATCTAATTGCGATGCTCCAACTGGCATTTTCGGATAGCCTCTTTCCCATTTAATGGTACCTATCAGTTCACCATTTTTTGCCGATTTTTTTACGTCAGCTATTACAGTAAAATCATATCCTCCTGCCCCACCATCGCTATGACAACTGTTGCAATGTGCTTCAAAAATGGGTTTTATATCTTTTGCGTACGAATAATCAGTAGCATCACAATTTACAACTACTGCAACAGGGGCTTCTTTTTTCGTATCTTTTTGATTTTTTGACACTTTACACGCGCCAATTACTATTGAAATAATAATTAGTGTTGATGCTATTTTTTTCATTCTTTTATTTTTTAAAAATTATTCTGTAGGTCTTTTATGTTTCCAACGTCTGTGAGTCCATAACCAATATTGAGGTGCGTTGATAATGTCTTTTTCAAGCATCAAGGTTGCTTTTTTTACAATTTCACCATAACCCATTTCTCGTGGTTTATCTGTAACCTCAAAAAACTCTAAAGTGTACATGCCACGTTTTACCTTATTTAATCTACCATACAAAACAGGCCAATCGTTATCTTTTGCATACTTTTCAATACCAAATTGAACACCAGTATCTTGATTTAAAAATTGCATCCAATAGGCATTTTTAGGATTTGAAGGCGATTGATCAAAACCGAAAATGGGTGCAATTAGTCTGTTTTTATTATCTTCTAAATATTGTTTTATTATTTTGGTTGGCACCATTTCTAAACCAAATTTGCCTCTGGAACTACGCATTTTATTCTCGAAATATTGGTTAGTAAGGGCAGTATAAATTCCAATTCCTGTATGTTTTATCATTAAATTAACTGATACTGCATACATTTCCCAATTGTTATAATGTCCGCTAGCAATTACAACACCTCTATTTTGATCGTAATATTTATTGATAACCTCTGGATTGATGCAAACAAATCGTTTTATAACTTGTTTTTTTGAAATGGTAAAGGTTTTTAAACCTTCTACAATTAAATCACAAAAATGGCTATAGAACTTTTTCATGATTTCTTTGCACTCTTTTTCTGATTTTTCAGGAAACGAGTTACGAATGTTTTGGAACACTACTTTTTTTCTATAACCAGCTAAATAATAGATAATTACAAATAAAAAATCAGAAAATGCATACAATAACGGATACGGAAGTAACGAAATTGGCAGGATTATTAAATAATATAAAATTACGTTTAGAATAATCATTGATAAAATATTTTTAAAAACAAAGATAAAAGTATAGTTTTACATATTAGAAGTATTTTTTATTAAGCTACAAATTGTAGTTTAAATTAAAAATCTGTACAACTTTACATCAAAAAAACAAATAATGAAAAACACCACAACTATTAAAACGATTCTATTAGGAATAGGATTAGTTTTAACAACCATCACATTTGCACAAAAAGAGAAAAAAGCACCTAAAAATAAATTTTTAGAAGGCAAAGTGTACAATGTAAATTTTACAGAAGTAAAAGCGACAGCTTCAACAAAGCCACCCAAACCAATGCCAAGTGCTATTGTACTAAAAGGTGGTAAAATTCAATGCGATTTAATGGAAGAAAAGCTTACACTACCTCCGATGCAATATGTTGTTACGCTTGATACTACTTACACTGAAGATGACAGCGAAATTCACAAAGTGGAGTTCAATTCAGAATTTACTGAAGAAAAAACAACTTACAAATGGGAGGCTATCATTAATGATTACACCATTGAAGGAAATTGTGTGATGTTGAAAGGTGGGGTTCAAAAAAAGAAATTTGAATTTACTGGAGAAGAAAAAGCAAAGAAAAAATAGATAAAGAGGTTCTTATAATTAAAAAATCCTTGTGAAATTAATCACAAGGATTTTTTTTCGCTTTATTGGTAAATATGAATAAAACTAAGCTGTTTCCAGTTCTTTTTTTGAAGTATGACTGTAAAATGAAGCTCCATTTTCAGCCATTTGTTTCAATTTAGCTGTAGGTTTAAAGCGTTTACCATATTTTTTAGCTAAACTATTGCAATTGCTCACAAACTGAGCGACACCAATAGTATCAATAAATGATATTACACCGCCAGTATAAGGTGCAAATCCCCATCCTAAAACAGATCCAATATCGGCATCAGCTGGCTTTGTAACAATATTTTCTTCCATACATTTTACAGCTTCAAGCGCTTGAATATACAATAAGCGCATTTGAACTTCTTCCACACTAGGCTGACTTTCAAGCTGTTTGTAAAGCTTAGTTAATTCAGGCCAAAGCATTTTTTTCCCTTCATCAGGATAATTATAAAAACCTTGTTTTGATTTTTTACCCAAACGATTGTGTTTTTCAATAAACGTATTGATTACTTCTACGGCTTTTGAATCGTTCTTTTTATTGGTATCTAATTCGGTTTGCTTATTAATTTTGTAACATAGTTCAATACTAACTTCGTCAGCTAACGCTAAAGGGCCAACTGGCATGCCAGCCATTTTACCTGCATTTTCAATCAATGCGGGAGTTACGCCTTCTGCAAGGCACTCCATGCCTTCAAATAGGTAGGTACAAAACACTCGCGATGTATAAAAACCTCTGCCATCGTTAACTACAATAGGTGTTTTTTTAATTTTTTTTACAAAATCAATTGCCATTGCTATGGCATAATCGGATGTTTTTTTACCAACAATAACTTCTACCAATTGCATTTTATCTACAGGCGAAAAGAAATGCAAGCCTATAAAGTTTTGTGAACGTATAGAAGCTTTTGCTAATCCTGTAATAGGTAAGGTTGACGTGTTTGAGGCAAACACTGCTTCTTTTGTTAAAATAGCTTCTGTTTCATGCGTAACAGTAGCTTTTAAATCACGGTTTTCAAAAACAGCCTCTATAACCAATTCGCACCCTTCCAAATCCGAAACAATATTGGTAGTATGTATTTTAGCCAACAATTCATCAGCCTTTTCCTGACTCATTTGTTTTTTTGCTACTTTTTCTGATAATAATTTTACAGAATATGCTTTTCCTTTTTCAGCTGCCTCTTTGCTAACATCTTTCAAAACAACATCAATACCATTTGTAGCAGCCACATAAGCAATTCCAGCCCCCATCATTCCTGCTCCCAATATTCCTACTTTTTTTAGTTGATTAGGTGCAATGTTTTTAGGGCGTGCTTCGCCTTTATTTGCCTCATTCATATTCACAAACATCGTACGAATAAGATTTTTTGCTTCGGGCGATAATACACATTGTGTAAAGTATCTGCACTCCACAACTAAACCTCTATCCAATGGCAATTGTAAACCCTCATAAACACAGTTAAGAATAGCATTTACAGCAGGGTAATTGCCATACGTTTTTTTCAATGACAAACCAGCTGCCGCAGGTAAAATAGATAATATTTTAGGGCTTTGAATTTCTCCGCCAGGTATTCTAAATTTTTCTTCGTCCCACGGTTGAACGCTTTTGCCAACGGTTTTTATCCACTCTTTAGCTGCAACAATCAATTGTTCTGGTGTATCTACCAATTGATTAATTAATCCGCTTTTCAATGCTTGCTCTGGTCGTATTTTTTTCCCTTCTAATAAAAATGGTAAGGCTTCCTGAACACCTAGCATACGGGGCAATTTTTGTGTACCACCAGCACCAGGTAATAAGCCTAATAAAACTTCAGGCAAACCAATCAGTATTTTCGAATCGTTAACAGCAATTCGGTAATGGCAAGCTAAACATATTTCATATCCACCACCTAAAGCTGTACCGTTAATAGCCGCAACAGTGGGTTTGCCAGATGTTTCCATCTTGCGCAATACTTTTTGTAAACGTGTGCCGATGCTCATAATCACAGCTGCATCGTTTACGCCCATTATCATGCGTAAATCGGCTCCTAACACAAAATCTTTTTTTGCAGAAGTAACCACAACACCCTTAATCTCTTGGTTGGCGCTAATTGTATCTACTACTTGCTCCAGTTGTGCTAAAAAATCAGCATCAATTACATTTACTGATGAGTTTTTGTTGTTGAAACTTATAATTGCGATTCCGTCTGAATCAGTTGTATAATTTATCATTGTATACTTCTTTTTAGTATCTGTTAAAATTTTATTTCAAAAAATGACTAGCTCACCACCGCTCACATTTCTAGAAACTCAATGTGACTTTGCACGTGGTCAGTCTGAGCCTGTCGAAGACTGTGCGTTAGCAATAACAAAAAAAACAACTAAACCCTCTCAATAATTGTAGCTATACCCATTCCACCACCAATACATAGCGTAGCTAAACCAGTTTGTTTTCCTGTACGCTCTAATTCATCTACCAGTGTACCAATAAGCATAGCACCTGTAGCGCCCAATGGATGCCCCATTGCAATAGCACCACCATTTACATTTACTTTATCAGGCGATACATTAAGTTCTTGCATAAAGCGCATAGGAACTACCGCAAATGCTTCATTTACCTCAAACAAATCAATATCAGCAACCTTCATGTTTGCCTTTTTTAACGCTTTTAATGAAGCTGGCCCTGGAGCAGTAAGCATTATGGTAGGTTCAGCACCAACAATAGCAAATGAGCGTATTTTTGCACGAGGTTTTAAATCTAATTTTTTGCCTATTTTTTTGCTTCCAATCAATACAAGCGATGCCCCATCAACAATTCCGGATGAGTTACCCGCATGATGCGGATGTATTAAGGTTTCTATTTCAGGATAACTTTGAATAGCAACAGCATCGTATCCTGCCATAGCACCCATAGCTTCAAAAGCAGGTTTTAGAGTTGCTAATTTTTCTACCGAAGAATCGCCTCTTACCATTTCGTCTCTATCCAAAATGGTTATTCCGTTAATGTCTTTTACAGGTATTATTGATTTTTGAAAACGATTTTCGGCCCATGCTTTAGCTGCTCGTTTGTGCGATTCTACAGCAAAAGCATCTAAATCATTTCGCGTAAAACCATATTTTGTAGCAATTAAATCGGCCGAAATACCCTGTGGCACAAGGTTGTAATTCATAACCATGTTAGGATCCGAAAACAAAGCAAAACCATCAGAACCCATTGGCACACGCGACATCGATTCTACACCACCTGCAACAATTAAATCGGTTAATCCCGACATAATATAAGCCGTTGCCTGATTAATGGCTTCTAAACCCGAACCGCAATAACGGTTTAATGAAACCCCTGCTGTATTATTGCTATATCCAGCAGCAATAGCAGCGGTTTTAGCAATATCTGAACCTTGTTCTGCAACTTGACTTACACAACCAATTATTGCATCTTCAACATACGAGGTATCCAAATTGTTGCGCTCTTTAATTGCTTTAAAAGCTGTAGTTAATAAACGTAATGCGGGCACTTCGTGCAAAGTACCGTCTTTTTTACCCTTACCGCGTGGGGTACGTACTGCATCATAAATAAAAGCTTCGGCCATTTTTATTAGTTTTAAGGGGTAAAGTTAAAAATCAAAAGAGTTTAAACTGTAAACACTTACTAATCAATATTGTACATTTATAGCAATAATAAAATAGTAAACCTAAATTAGACATATTATTTTTAATAATGTGTAATGCTTGCCTAATTTTTTATAAAATCAAATTTAGCATTTTCATATTTATTTTTATCCAATAGTTTTTTCATATTGGTAAGACTTTCATAAGGCCCATCAACAACAAACATATTTATAATCCATGCGGGCACACTTCCACCTGGGTCTAAATTTAGCTGGTATTCACCATCTACAGTACCATCATCTTTTGGAGTAAATATCCATTGTGCCGAAGCTTTAGGTACCCTTACAATGCCATCTAATTCGGGTAAAACATTGGGTATATTTTGAGACTTTACGGTAACTACTTTAGTTACACTATCCTGAGTATATTTAAAACGAATAACCCCATCTCTATTTGAAGCAGGCCAAGGTACCGCTGTTTCCATATAGTAGTAAAACTCACTACTACTAACCGTTTTAATTAATTTAGACTGTTTACATTTGTATATCCATAATGTATGAGAGTTAACATCAGTAAGTAAACCTACTAAGCTTGATAAACTTGTTTTGAAATTAGTGGTGGTTTTTATTTCTTTAAAATCAGACCCCTGAATATCTCTGGTATAAACTAAAATACCATTTTCATTTTTTCGAAGTTTCCAATCCGTTTGAGCGCTAATAAAATCAATATTTATAAAAAATATAAATACTAAGCAATAAACTTTTACAACTGTTTTAAATGAATACACATTTAGAAATTTAAAACAATTCATTGGGTTTATTATTTATTCGACATTATTTTTTGATACTTATTACTGTTGGTTGGGTCAATTTCGTTAAGTAAATTCATAATCTTGGCTTTCTCGTCAGGAAAAGCGCCAGTGTAAATATTTATTATCTCATCAGATTTTGCATTGAAAAATACTTGCATGCTGTAAGATAATGGCTTTATTTGATGAATGCTTCGTAAGTTCAATAAACTGTTATAGATGGCAGTACGAGCAGCTTCTTTATTATCAACCATTAAATCCATACCTAATCGGTGATAGTTGTACATACAT
>JBASCV010000103.1:0-1536 GCA_049651825.1 Bacteroidia bacterium | reverse complement strand
AGAGAGAGGAGGCTATTTTTCAATAATATTTAATAATGATTGATAAACAACGCATGTTTCCAATAGAAAAATTTAAAAATATACAAACCCCCTTTTACTATTACGATGTAGAAGTATTAAACAATACCCTACAAGAATTAAAAACAGAAGCCGACCGCTATGGATTTATTGTACATTATGCATTAAAAGCAAATACAAATACAACTATCCTAAATACCATTAAACATTACGGACTTGGAGCCGATTGCGTAAGTGGAAACGAAGTAAAACGAGCCATTGAAAGTGGATTTAAGCCCGAACATGTTGTTTTTGCTGGCGTTGGAAAAAGTGATGCGGAGATAAATATTGCATTGGATAATTCTATTTTTTGTTTTAATTGCGAAAGTTTACATGAGCTAGAAGTAATCAATGAGCTTGCTGCTGCAAAAAACAAAACAGCTTCAATAGCCCTTAGAATCAACCCAAACGTTAATGCAAACACCCATAAATACATTACCACTGGCTTAGAAGAAAATAAATTTGGTATCAATGCTTGGGAGTTTGAAAAAGTAACTCAAGCGCTAAAAAGCTTTACCAACATACGTTTAGTTGGTTTACACTTTCATATTGGTTCTCAAATAACTGATTTAACCGCTTTTAAATCGCTATGCTTGCGTATTAACGAAATTCAAGAATGGTTTGAACAACGTAAAATTAATATTGAAAACCTAAATGTTGGTGGGGGGCTTGGCGTGAATTACCACGAACCAGATACGGCTACTATACCTGATTTTAAAGCCTATTTCAAATTATTTAATGATTTTTTAGAGGTTAGGAAAGAACAAAAAGTACATTTTGAATTGGGACGTTCTATTGTTGCACAATGTGGAACACTTGTATCCAGAGTGTTGTACATAAAAAATGGAATAAACACTAATTTTGCAATTTTGGATGCGGGCATGACAGAGCTGATGCGCCCTGCATTGTATCAAGCGTATCATAAAATTGAAAATATCTCTAAAAATAATTCTGAGTCAAATTCAAATCCCATAAAATATGATGTTGTGGGTCCAATTTGCGAGAGTTCTGATTGTTTTGGTAAGGCGGTGAGTTTACCAGAAACCAAACGTGGCGATTTGATTGCAATTAGAACCGCTGGTGCATACGGTGAGGTAATGAGTTCGGCATATAATTTACGAGAACGCGTGAAAGCTTTTTATTCGGATGAGCTGTAAAATGGTGATGAAATTTTAATTCCAGATAAAACAGAATAATGGTTGTGTGTACACACACACGTGTAGTTGTTTTTTTGTTATCAAAAATCTGATTATCAAACAATTATTTGTTTTAGGGTTTGCAAACATTTGTTTAAATGTTTAAAACGAAATTACTATTCGATTATTTAAAACGAGACAAAAAACAGATGCCTTTAAACAGTAAAATAATAACGCTACTATTCTCCTTTTTGTTAGTTGTAATAACTACTGGGGCACAAACTTTTAGCCCCGAAGACCAAAAACAACTCGACAGTTTAAACGCAATCATCAACAACAAAAC
>JBASCV010000102.1:0-2211 GCA_049651825.1 Bacteroidia bacterium | reverse complement strand
ATTTTTAAAATTAAGATAATGAAACTATTATCAATTGCAACGATATTTGCCGTATTGCTATTTTCAACGGGTTGCCATCATGAAAAACATCATGAAGAAGAAGCAACTCCATTTATTGTTACCAATCCAATAAAAAAAGACACATTAATTTTCAACGATTATGTTTGTCAAATACACTCTATCCAACACATTGAATTGCGTGCCCTTGAAAGGGGATATTTGCAAAACATTTATGTAGATGAAGGACAGTTTGTTAAAAAAGGACAGTTACTTTTTCAAATTATGCCTTTGATTTATCAAGCCGAAATGCAAAAAGCACAAGCTGAGGTAGAGTTTTCCGAAATTGAATATAAAAACACAAAAGCTCTAGCCGATAGTAACATCGTATCAAAAAACGAACTGGCACTAGCAAAAGCAAGGCTTGATAAAAACAAAGCTGAACTCAATTTAACACAAGCCCACCTTGGGTTTACAGAAGTACGTGCGCCATTTGATGGAATTATTGATAGGTTTCATGTGCGATTGGGAAGTCTTTTGGATGAAGGTGAATTGTTAACATCGCTTTCCGACAATAGCAAAATGTGGGTTTATTTTAATGTTCAAGAGGCTGAATACCTCGATTACATTACAACCAAACACACCGATAAACCCAAAGTAAATTTAAAAATGGCAAACAATCGCCTTTTTGATGAAACGGGAGTGATAGAAACCATTGAAGCCGACTTTAATAACGAAACAGGAAACATTGCGTTTCGTGCTACATTTCCAAATCCTCAAAAAATTTTACGCCATGGAGAAACGGGCAACGTACAAATGCCAGTATCGTTAAAACAAGCACTTATTATTCCTCAAAAGCAACGTTTGAAGTGCTGGATCAAAAATATGTTTTTGTAGTAGATGAACACAACGTTGTTAAGTCCAGAAAAATTACAACTGGTACAGAAATGCCGCACATGTATGTTGTAACCGAAGGACTTAATGAAAATGATAAAATACTGGTAGAAGGCCTACGTAAGGTAAAAAACAACGACACAATTAAATATGAATTTGAGCATCAAAACAAAATAATTGCCGAGTTGGAACATTTACATGCCGAATAAAAAGTAAGAACCTAAAAAAACAATAATCATGTTTACTAAATTTATACAAAGGCCGGTTCTTGCCATTGCTATATCACTCGCTATTATTTTTTTAGGAGTATTGGCCATAACTACAAGACCGATTTCACAATTTCCTGAGATTGCCCCACCAAGGGTAAACATATTTATTGCCTATCCTGGAGCAAGTGCACAGGTATTGGTAGAATCTACATTAATACCTCTTGAACGGGCTATAAATGGTGTGCAAGGGATGCAATACATTATTTCGGATGCAACCAGCGCTGGTGAGGCAACCATTCAAATTGTATTTGAACCAAACACCGATGCTAATGCAGCCGTAGTAAATGTAAAAACGCGTGTTGACCAAGTAATGAACAACCTTCCTCTTCTTGTTCAGCGCGAAGGTATTATCATTACTCCCATTCAGCCCAGTATGTTGATGTACGTAAATCTTTACAGTACTGATAAAAATGCGGATGAGAAGTTTTTATACAACTACGCAAACGCGAACATTTTACCCGAACTAAGGCGTATCAGCGGAATGGGTAGGGCGCAAATACTTGGTAGCAGGCAGTATGCAATGCGTGTGTGGTTAAAGCCTGACAGAATGCGTGCTTACAACGTTTCTACTGATGAAGTAATGAAAGCGCTTGAAGAGCAAAGTGTTATCGGACGACCTGGTCGATTAGGACAAAGCTCTGGTAAAAGTGCTCAATCACTAGAATATGTTTTAACCTACAAAGGTCGATTCAATAAACCAGAGGAGTACGAAAACATTATTGTAAAAGCCAATCCCGAAGGCGAACTATTGAAACTCAAAGACATTGCTGAAGTTGAATTGGGTAGTGAGTTTTTCGATATTTATTCAAACAAAGACGGACATCCTTCCGCATCTATAGTTCTAAAACAAAACTTCGGAACCAATGCTAGCAAAGTAATTGAGAGCACCAAAGAAAAACTGAAAGAAATGGAACGCGATTTTCCTCCGGGTATGGCATACGAAATCAATTACGATGTTTCCAAATTTGTTGATGCATCAATCGAAAAAGTACTTCACACATTGGTAGAAGCTTTTATTCTTGTTGCCTTGGTAGTATTTATATTTCTGGGC
>JBASCV010000101.1:0-8292 GCA_049651825.1 Bacteroidia bacterium | reverse complement strand
GTGTCATAATGAATCCAATCGGTGCATTCAATCAGAATCATGACGGCCCTAAATGGGAATTTATCAGCAGACCAATATCCGCAACAACCATTATTCCTTCCACCTGGAGCAATGTGGGTTTTGGTGTTTTTGGAAAGTACGGGCGCAACAATTTGGTGTGGGCTTACGAAGCTTATTTTACTAATGGCTTTGACGATAAAATTATCGCTAATACGGAGAACCGAACCTGGCTCCCTGCCAGCAAGGAAAACAACGAACGCTTTGAAGAAAGTTTTAACGGAGTTCCATTGATAACTGCAAAATCAGCTATTCGACACAGAAACATTGGCGAAATAGGTATCTCCTGGATGGGCGGTGTGTATAATAAATTTCAGGAAGATGGCCTAATACTGGATAAAAGAAGAAGGGTAGATTTATTGGCCATTGACTTTAATACTACCCTTCCTGGAAGCAGAACTTATATTAATGGAGAATGGGTATGGGCTACGCTTGATGTACCAGTTACTTATTCACAACAATTCGGCAACAAACAGCAGGGGGGATTTTTGGATATTGTACAGCCCATCGTAAGACGTAAAATGTTCGGGTGGGAAAACAGCACGATTAATCTTGCTTTCAGAACAGAGTACACCGACTATAATGTTGGAACTTTCAACGAAACAGGAGGAAATATTTACGACCACATTATTGCAATAGTACCTGGCATCAGTTTTCGTCCTTCACCGCAAACAGTTATACGTGGGAACTATCGCTACCATTGGCAACGTGATCTGTTAGGGAATCCAGCCTCTTTAACAGCAGGTTTTCAGTTTGGGTTTTCCACCTATTTTTAAATTAATGATTAGCTTCAGCATTAGAGTTTAATGATGCCTCAACCTCCTCCCCAAAGAGGCATAACAATAAAGAACAAAATCAAGCTTATTATTGTGTAGAAAATCCAAGTCAAGATTTTCTTTCAATTGACGATAGAAATTATCTATTGGTATCCTATCTGATAGCTGAAAGCTTGTAAAAAGCTTTTCCCCGTATATTTTCTTTCCTTGCATAACTCAATTATAGAGCATAATAGAAAAATCCCAAGGACTTTTTCGCTAAAGAAATTAACATTCGTATCTTAAGGCGTAATAAGTCCATTGTTGGCGAATATTTTCATGCACATATCTTTTGACAAATGGATGGAAATAAACCATTCAGAAAAACTCTTTGAACGCTATGCCGATGATTTAGTGGTACATTGCAAAACAGAGAAACAAGCGAAATTTGTATTATATCAAATCAGCCAACGACTGAGCAATTGCAACCTAACTCTACACCCCGATAAAACCCAAATTATAAACCTTCGTGGTACTGCTGAAAAGTAGTGTCCGAAGAGTTTTGATTTTTTAGGTTTCACCATTCAGCCACATTGGTCCAAGATAAACGGAAGAATGCTGCTTATGCCTAGTATCAGTATTAGTACAAAATCAGAGAGTAGTATTTTAGAAAAGTTCAGAGAGTTGGAAATTCATAAGAGGCGCAAGCCCATTGAAGACATAGCACAAGAACTAAAACCAATAATACAAGGAGTAATAAATTACTATTGTAAATTTTCCATTGGTCATACACGTTACATCTGGAATCAACTAAATGCAAGATTACTAAAATGGGTTAAATGGGAAAAGGGTCTTTACAAGATGGCTTCATTAAGATGGTTAAAGAAAAAATATAAGGAACGACCTTTGCTTTTTCCTCACTGGAAATTGGTACATCCATAATGTATAATTACATTTGTGATTAAACAAGAAGAGCCTTGTGAAGCGAGAGTTTCAAGCACGGTTCCGTGGGAACGTTAGGGTGAAATTCCATTGCGTGACCCGATTATAGGCAAGCATAACGACACACTGCATAACAGAAATGAAACATCAAAAACAAATATTGAAATTTATCA
This sequence comes from Bacteroidia bacterium, assembly GCA_049651825.1. Taxonomy (GTDB): domain Bacteria; phylum Bacteroidota; class Bacteroidia; order 2-12-FULL-35-15; family 2-12-FULL-35-15; genus 2-12-FULL-35-15. The sequence goes on along the minus strand of JBASCV010000101.1, from coordinate 6,365 downwards.
ACGGAGGTGCTATTTATATTGGCAAAGACGTATCAACTCAAATGCATCATCATCACGCAATACAATTAACCATCTCATTTAATCAGACGTTCGAAATTGTTAGTCCCAATCAGTCTTGTAAAAATTGTAGGTTTGTAATTATTCCCGAAAATGTTTCTCATCAGTTTAATTGTGCTTCAGAAGAGTATCATGTTTTCATTTATCTTGACCCTTTTAATAGACTATCACAGTTGCTGAAAAATAAATTTGCATTAAAATCTAATATTATTGTTGCAGACAATCTGTTAAAAGCAATTCCATCATTAGATAAATGGTTAGAGTTGAAAAGCGATGATTTGCAGGAGTTAACAATTAGATTTATAGAGCGAATAACAGATTGTACTATTGTTCCTTTTGATAAAGATATTCGTATTATAAAAAGTATTGAATATTTAGCCGACAACTTAGATAAAGCAATAAGAATATCTGATGTTGCTAACTTCGTTTGTTTATCTGAAAGCAGATATGCTCACTTATTTAAAATACAAGTAGGTATTCCCTTCAGGAGATACATCTTGTGGTTAAGAATACAAAAAACACTATTATCCATTTTAACCGGAAATTCATTTACTATTGCTTGTTATGATGGTGGTTTTACAGACTTACCACACTTCAATAGAACTTTCAAAGAAATGTTTGGCAATACTCCTTCTGCCATTTTGAAAAGTTAGCAAGTTTATACAAGTTTAGAAACACATTACAGTCTAATTTTGAATTTTAGTTAAGGTAATTTTGCCTAATGGTAGGTTAATTAACTTAATAATAAAACAAATATGGGACAAAAAAAAGGATTAAATGACTCAGAGTTAACTAAGTTACGGTTCGCTCAAAGCCACGCAAAATCTATCGCATGGGAAATAGCTAATTCAATTGAAGTAGGGATGAATGAAAAAGATGCCTATCATATTGCCAACACAGTTTTTAAAAATTATGGGCTAAAGTATCATTGGCATTATCCTTATATTGGTTTAGGGCAAGGTACTAATAAACTCAAATCGGTGTCATCCCTTTTTGTTAGTTTATTTAATATGAAAGTAAAATTGAGCGAAAATGATTTAATAATGATTGATATTGCACCTATAATTGAAGGATATCCTTCAGATTACACCGTCACTAAAGTCGTAGGAAATCACAAAGAGAGACAGGAACATTGTGATTTCACAAAGCAAACGGCATTTAAAATGATAGAAATGGTCGAGAACAAGATGACTAATAAGGAAATATTTATAGAAACGAAAAAAATTGTTCAAAAAAGTGGTAAATATGTGGTTGGAGAGGTTCCTGTAATCAATCTGGGTCACCGTATTCTTAAACTACCCCGTTTTACTTATTATGTTCCGGAAGGTAGACTTCCTTTCCTGTTATTTTATCCAGGCCCTGCCTTTTTAAATGGGAGGTGGAACAGAACATTAGATAGGTTGTGGGCTATAGAACCTTACATCCTTTCAAATGATCGAGCCGCAAAACATGAAGAACTGATTTATGTAGACCCAGAGTTTCATGTTCACAGACTAAACATAGATTAATTGTTAATAGATATGTCAATTTCAGAAACACTCGGTAACAAAAAGGAAATAGTACTCTCATCTGGAAGGATTCGATATCGAGAAACAGGACAGGGTAAAGTACTCTTGTTTGTTCATGGAATTCTTGCAAATGGGGACGTTTGGAGAAATGTTGTAAATGAGTTGTCAAAGAATTTTCGTTGTATTACTCCTGATTGGCCCTTGGGGGCTCATAAACTTCCGATGCGGAAGGACTTCGATTTTTCCTTACGCGGTGTAGCCAGCCTGATTGGTGAATTAATTGAAGCACTTAACTTAGAAAATGTGACATTGATTGGCAATGATACGGGGGGCTCAATTTGTCAGTATGTAGCAGTAAATTACTCAGAATCTATAGAGAGGCTTGTCCTTACCCCCTGTGACAGTTTCAAGAACTTTCCCCCAAAAATCATAAGACACCTAAAATATACAGGCAGAACACCTTTTGGTTTATACATTCTTGGAAACCTTTTGAGATTCCCGATAATATATAAACTTCCCATTGCTTTTGGCAGACTTACTGAGAGATCAATACCACCTGAAATAATGCGATCTTACACGTCTCCCCTGAGAAAATATCCAAGTGTACGGAGGGAGTTTGCAAAATTTGTCAGGAACATAGACCCAAAACAGACCGTCATGATTGCTGAAAAGCTCAAGGATTTCAAAAAACCAACTTTGATAATATGGGCAAATGAAAGAAGGCCATTTTTCCCATTGTCTCATGGGGAAAAGTTGCACAAGATCATTAAGAATTCTGTACTGGTTGTAATTGAAGACTCAGGTCCTTTTGTAACGGAAGATAAGCCTAAAGAAGTAGTAGGTGCAATAGAAGATTTCTTGACAGCTTCAAAACATGATTGTCTCTCCATTGAAACTGTATGATCAGAAATAATGAAGTGTTCGGGTCTGCTAATCAACCCCACTTTGATTGAATTTCTAAGAAGTGTTTGGCAATACTCCTTCTGCCATTTTGAAAAGTTAGCAAGTTTATACAAATGTAGAAATCATTCTTCTTGTAGATTTGTTACTTAAATAAAATAATTAAACTACACATGAAAGCAACAAAAAAAACTTCCTTCCTCATAGTTTTTCTATTCTTAGCAATTGGTAATTTATTTGCTCAAAACAATGGTGACCAGATAATTGGCAAGTGGATTAGCGAAGATAATAATAGAACAGTAGAGGTTTATAAAACAAATGGAAAGTACTCTGCCAAGATAATTGATGCAAAAAGCAAACAAGAAATTGGCAAGTTAATAATTTGGGGGTTACAATATAATGAATCAGAGAAAGAGTGGTCGGACGGTCAAGTTCAATTGCCAGACATGTCACATTCTGCAAGTTGTTATGTAAAATTAAAAGGTGATAAATTAATGATAACAGGCTATCATGGACTAAGACTATTTGGTTCATCACAAACATATAGCCGTAAAAAATAACAAATATGACAAAGAAAAAAGATTTTATTCCTGCATTAGGCTACAATTATGACAGTGCTATAGGTCTTAGCGCTGGTTTCACTTTTACCTACTAAAGGTTGGCATAATATTCGGAAATTAATGAGAGGAAACAAAAGGGTGAAAATATGGCTTTGTTCCCCTTCATTTTAGCTCTTTTTTACAGAAAAATGCCATTTTTTTGAAAAATAAGCATTTTTTGACGCAATTTTTCTATCTTTGAAACGTTACTTGAACTGATTTGTTAACCTCAAAATACATAAGACCTTTTATTGCAATAGCTTTTCTGGCTATTTATGTCAATGTATTGGCTAAAAATATTACCTGTAATTGGGGGCACCTTTTTGCTGAAATCGGAAATCATCATTCCTCGCATCAGCACGATCATGGTTCAAGCCATCATTCGCATAATGAGCATTCCGAAGAAACTGCACCTCATTCTCACCAGGACGAGCATAACCACTCCAAAGAGTCTTCAAAAAATGATGGTAATTGCTGTAATGATGCAGCCGCTCAGATCTTTAAATCCTTATCAACTCCGAGCCAGTTCGATTATAACTTCAAATTAGTGGAGTTTCAGGCTGCAAACGTTTTTGTTTTAAACTGTTTATCTTTTGTTCCAAATACCAGTCCTGTGGTGGGCAATTACTCTCTGCCCCCTCCCAAAATACCGGACATAAGGATTCATATCCAATCATTTCAAATTTGATTTTCCTGCTACCTCGTTAGTGTAAACTTTCGGGGATTTTGTGTTTCTACTAATTTAAGCAGGAAATTAATGCCATTATATATTAAAAACATGGATTCAACCGCTACATCGTGGTTGTGATGACGAACTTAAGAGACTTCACTTTTCCGTAACTCGGTTAAAGGAGTGTAATCTCCTTGAACTCTTGAAGAAAGTTAGCTGCTAAAAGGTCGGGACTGCTGAAACTTTATTGAAATGAAACAAATAATTAAAATAACGATTAAACTATTGAATGTATTAAAATACATTTTTATAAAAAAATCATGTTGCAAATGAAAACTTTCTTAATGGTAATAGCGGTTGTGATGTTGTCAACTCTAACTTATGCACAAACAAAAGGAGATAAAATATTAGGTGATTGGCTGATGAATGATGGAACACGAAAGATAAATATATATAAACAGGGAGTGAACTATTTTGGTAAAATAACCTGGGTTGCCAAGCCCGAAATGAAAGATGAAGTGGGAAAAATTGTTATGCGGGATATGAGCTACCTTGATGGAACCTATGATGAAGGCGAATTTATCATGCCGAATGAAAAACATAGTGCAAGTTGTTATGCTGAGCTGCAAAATGATGGAAGCATAAAGATGACCATTTATCACGGACTGAAATTATTTGGACACAATATTTTTTTAACAAAGAGCAAATAAATGAATAAAAACAACTATATCCCCGCCCTTCGCTTCAGTTGGTTAACAAAATTTTATAACCCGCTGGTTGCATTTACTATGCCCGAAATCAAATTTAAAAAGGCATTAATTGAACAAGCCCATATTAAACCGGAACACAGCATACTTGATTTCGGAATTGGTACGGCAACACTTTCTCTTATGATAAAAGATACTGAGCCGTTAACGGAAGTAAATGGAGTTGATGTGGACGAAAAGGTATTGACAATTGCAAAAGAAAAGATCAAAAAAGCAAACGCCAATATTACCATTACTAAGTATGACGGAGTAAAATTACCATACTCCAATGCCTGTTTTGATCGTGTATTAACAAGTCTTGTTTTTCATCATCTGACCAGTGAACAGAAACATAATTCCTTGCTTGAAATTAAACGTGTGTTGAAACCTGATGGAGAGCTACACATAGCCGATTGGGGCAAAGCATCGTCTATACTCATGCGTTCTCTGTTTTTATTTGTTCAATTATTAGATGGATTCAAAACTACCAATGACAACGTGAAAGGGTTATTACCTTCTTATATTGAAAATGCAGGTTTTAAAAAAGTAGAAATAAAAAAAAACTACGCAACAATTTTCGGAACGTTAACATTATATAAGGCGATAAACTAAAGCTCATGGATACAACCATGTATAGTAAAACGAATAAACTATTGCTGATGCAACAATTAGATTTATTTACGGAGTATTGCCTTCAGTGCGAATCCCTGCTCCTGGTTTCAGGAAACGAGAATCATATTGGTATTCTGAGAGATTGCGCTGATCTCAATATTTTATTAAGTCAATATATCAAAAGAAGATCTGCATTAGAAAAGCCCCTTATTAAATGTTGTATTGAATCTTGGTCTTTATGTGCCATTGTGCTTTCAGAATATGTGCATGATTCGACCTTTGAACGATGCTATGATATTTGCCAAACCTGTATAAGCGATTTTAAAGACTATTTATAAAACTAAAATGAAAAAAATAATTCTACCTATTTTACTTTCAACTGTTATGCTTTGTAAAAGCTATGCACAAACCATAACAGAGCCATGTTATTTCGATAACTACCAACGCCAGCACAGAGCGCAGGTTGATAAAGCGGAAAAAATTATTTCCGATGCCATCCATAATGCACCTGTGTATAAAAAATCTTCTTCATCAGGCGGTGAAAAAATAATTCCGGTTGTTGTGCATGTTATTCATAATGGTGGAACAGAAAATATATCCGATGCACAAATACAAAGTCAGATTACTGTACTGAACGAAGATTTCAGAAAAATTACGGGAACAAGCGGTGATGGAAATGGAGTGGACACAGAAATAGAATTTTGCCTGGCAAAGAAAACTCCTGATGGAAAATGTACGAATGGAATTGTTCGGATACAATCTACTTTAAGTAATCATCTCACTTATCAGCGGGCGCAATTAAAAAATCTGAGTTATTGGGATAATACCCGCTACCTCAATATGTATGTGGTTAAAACAATCAACGGCAGCAGCGGAATTTTAGGATATGCCTCTTATCCGGGAGGACCACCCGATGAAGATGGTATAGTGGTTAGGCATGATTATTTTGGACGTATTGGTACGGCAGCAACTACGCTTGGCAGAACTACCACGCATGAAATCGGACATTGGTTCGGTCTGTATCATACATTTAACGGTGGTTGTGGAGTTGATACCTGTTCAGATGGGGATTATGTATGTGATACTCCACCGGCTATTAATCCTAATTATGGCTGCCCTACGATAAATAGCTGTTCCAACGATTTCCCGAATGTGAATGACCAGGTTCAAAACTATCTTGACTATTCCAATGATGGATGTAAAAGCATGTTCACTGACGGGCAAAAAACAAGAATGCACGCTTCGTTAACAAGTTTACGGTACGATATATGGC
>JBASCV010000100.1:0-1719 GCA_049651825.1 Bacteroidia bacterium | reverse complement strand
GAAAGATGGTACGCCAGACAAACGTTACAAAGAAAATAAAGAAAAGAAAGAGGTAAAAAAATAAGTTCTCTTTTTTTGATAGGTTTAAAAAGCAAAAACTCCTGAATTTTCAGGAGTTTTTGCTTTTGTAGGGTGGACAATGGGACTCGAACCCACGACCCTCAGAACCACAATCTGATGTTCTAACCAACTGAACTATGACCACCATTTGAGAGTGCAAAGATATAATTTTTTACAATTGTAAAAAAATTATATGAAAATATTATTTGCATATACTCAATTTAGTTCATTTTATTTGAAAATATCTATATTATTTCTTGGACGAAGAGTTATTTTTATACTAGATACAATATTCCGTTTCATATTCCGTAACTTTACTCCAATGTTTGAGTTATTAAAAAAGCTTACAGAACATAATGACTAATAAATCAACTAATATAACGCTACTTGTAGAGGGGATGGATTGCACTGCCTGTGCATTGGGAATTACCAAAAGTTTGCAAAAAAAAGGTGCCGAAAATGTGCATGTTGATTTTGCCACGGGGGAGGCGGCCTTTTTTATTGACGATAAAAAACAATTGCCGGTGATGTTAAAAAGCATTACCGATTTAGGCTACAAAGTGGTGGATAGCAATTATTTGGAAGCCAATAAAGGTAAACTGACAAGTATTGAAAAGCGTTTTTACTTTACGCTTCCGTTTACAGTAGTTTTGTTTTTTGGGCACATGCTATTCTCGCATGATTTTATTTTGAACAATGCCTATGTTCAACTTGCTCTATGTTTACCCGTATTTATTATTGGTATTATGCAGTTTGGTAAAAGTGCCTGGGGCTCGGTAAAGGCCGGTGTACCCAACATGGATGTATTGGTTTTTATAGGTTCTACAGCTGCGTTTATTTATAGCATAGTCGGTATGCTCATGTACCAAGCGCACGATGTGCATAATTATTTGTTTTTTGAAACCACAGCGTCCATCATTACGCTGGTATTGTTGGGCAATGTTATTGAGCACCGTTCTGTAAAACAAACTACCACAGCTATTCAAGAGTTGAGCGCTATTCAGCCTACAACGGCTAAAATGTTGAGCTTACAGTTTGGAAAAGAAGTATTTATGGAAGTCGATTATAAGAACATTCACATTGGTGCCATTTTGCAAGTAAATATGGGCGATAAAGTACCTGTGGATGGAGAAGTAATAAGCGGTAATGCCAGTATTGATGAGGCAATGCTTACAGGCGAGAGCTTGCCCGTTGAAAAACAGGTGGGCAGCAAAGTAATTGGCGGAACAATACTGTTGAGTGGTAGTATTCGTATGCGTGCCGAAACTGTGGGCGACAATACACTATTATCGAAAATTATTGAACTGGTAAAAAAAGCTCAGCAAAACAAACCCAACATTCAAAAGTTGGGAGATAAAATAAGCGCCATTTTTGTACCCGTGGTATTGCTTATTTCTGTTGTTACGTTTTGTGTAAATTATTTTTTTGTTTCGTTTGCTCCCGAATTAAGCCCTTTGCAAGAGTCTATTATGCGAAGCATAGCCGTGTTGGTTATTTCGTGCCCTTGTGCTATGGGCTTGGCAACCCCAACTGCAGTTATGGTTGGTATTGGCAGAGCCGCCCAAATGGGCATTCTTATCAAAGGCGGAAGCACATTGGAAGAGTTTGCTAAAATAAAAAACATTGTTTTCGACAAAACGGGTACACTTACCAATGGTG
>JBASCV010000099.1:0-3802 GCA_049651825.1 Bacteroidia bacterium | reverse complement strand
TAACACCATCAACAGTAACATTTACAACACTCGCTTCAATATCTTGACGCTCCATCATGTTGTATTTGCCTTTCATGTCTAATGGTGACATGGTTACATAGTTATCCCAAGTAATTTTTGATATTGGATCTGGCAACTCTTGTAACCAAGGGTTGTTTGCTTGATTTCCGTTACCAATAGCAGCTTTTTCGTACAAAGCAAGCTCAAATGCTCCTGCTTCTACAGCATTAATTTCGCGTGCTGCTTGTTTTAAATTTACTGTTGTTGCTTTTTCTTCCTCTTTTATTTCTTCTTTGCTCTCTTCTTTTTTATCTTTTGCAACAACTTTCGCTTTTTCTTCTTTTTTATCTTCTGTTGGAGCAATTTCACCTTTACCAACTTCAATAGCACCATCGTGTAACGAATTGTTCCAGAACTCAGTAAATGTTAAATATTTACCTTGCATAGGGAATACTTGATCTGCCCATGTTTTTTGGATAAATGAATAGTAATCGCTTGTATTACCAGCCCATTTCAACAAGGTATCTTGTGCCTGACGAGTACCAGAATTTGCTTCCGCAAAAAGTGGACTAATTGTAGGTTGTGCTAAGCTATAATGCGCTTTTCTTGGATTGAAATCATTCCAAGACTCTAGGTAATGATGATCAGGACAAATGTAATTTGCTAACGATGCTGTTTCATCAGCTCTATCAGCAAAAGATACACGTAAACCCACTTTAGCATAAGCATCAGCAAATTTTAATGATGCAGGTGCTGTATAAACAGGGTTTGTATTATATGTAATAAGTGCATCTACTTTACCAGCAGCCATATCAGCTACTAATTCAATAAATGCTTTATCGTTACTTTGGTTTACATAACTAGGCGTTTCCATATCAATGGTTTTTCCATAGCTACCAATCAATGTGTTAATTTCATTAACGATTAACTGTACATTAATATCGTTTGAACCGCTTACTACTAAAGACTTTCCTTTATTTGCAACCAATTCTTTTGCAATTTTAGCAATTATTGCATCGCACGCCAATTCAGATGATGGTAACGTAGCAACACCAACCAATTTAGCGATTTCGTTGTGTAAGTTAACTACTACTTTTGCTTGTTCTGAAACTTTTACTGGAATGCGCTCATCAGCATTAGCACCTGTTAAAGATAGGTTTGATTCGAACTGATAATGTTTTGACATTACAGCGTTATCTTTACTCACTTTTCTGTTTTTAGCATATCCTGAAGCAAAATTTTCTATCCAGTTTGCTAAGAAATCAGCACCAATGCCAACAATTACGTTTGTATTTTCAAAACGATAGGTAGGTAAAATACCTTGACCAAAAGTTTGAGCATTTGCAGTTGTTATTGCTGCGTAAGAAATTGCATCATACGTAACATGCTTTGTTGTTGGGTATTTTGCAGTAAATTGTTCAATTACAGCTTTTGTTGAAGGGCTAATAATTGTAGAAGATAAAATACGAATAGCGCCACCTTTTGCTGAAATGTCAGCAAGTTTAGCACCTATTTCAGAATCAACAGTTGACCAAGTAGCTGCATTTCCGTTAGCTACAGGGCCTGTTAAACGTGATGAATCATATAAGGAAAGTACAGATGCTTGAATACGCGCATTGGTAGCACCATTTGACACTTTTGAAAGATTGTTTCCTGTAATTTTTACAGGACGACCTTCTCTTGTTTTTACCAATAAAGCTGCGTAATCTCTCCCATCAAAATACGTTGATGCATACCAGTTTGCTACACCTGGGGTAATTTCGTCAGGTTTAACAACGTACGGGATTGCTTTGTTTACAGGTGTTTCGCATGCTGCTAAAGATGCTGCAGCAACGCTAAACCCTAAAAACTTAAGAAAATCTCTACGATTAGTTCCGCTATTTGAAGCAAGGCTATTGTCGTTTAAAAATTCTTCTACAGGTATTTGTTCAGCAAATTCGCTATTTACTTTTTGAACAAACTCAGGACTATTGTTTAATTCTTCTAGTCCTTTCCAGTATTTTTTTGTTGCCATATCTTTCTTTAATTATAAATGCTGAATTATCAATTATGAATGTTATTCAGCGTTATATTCTTTTATTAATCAATAATTAAAAATTCACAATTCTTAATTTATAATCTTTTTAGTAGTGGCATTTAGCACACTCTATACCACCCATTTTATCAACAGTAATTGGTTGACCTTTGTATTTTTCAGCAAGTTTCTTGTGAAGACTTTCGTAATAAGGATTGTCTTTCATTGTAGGAACTTCTGTTTTTCTGTGACAATCAATACACCAAGCCATAGTTAATGGTTTTACTTGTTGTGCAACAGTCATTGTAGCGACATCGCCATGGCAATTAGCACAATCCTGTTTACCAACTTTTACGTGTTGTTGATGCGAGAAATAAACAAAATCCTGAAGGTTGTGTACTTTTATCCATTTAATTGGTTTTTGTGGCTTGTTGTATTCGCCTTTTTCTGCATCCCAACCAGCTGCTTCATAAATTTTAGCGATTTCTGTTGTTCCAGTGTTGGGGCCACTTGAAATACCTTTGTGGCAGTTCATACAAACGTTTACTGAAGGTATGCCCGCATTCTTACTTTTTTCGACACCTGAGTGGCAGTATTGACAGTTGATTGCATTGTCGCCAGCGTGTATTTTGTGAGAGAACGCAATTGGTTGTTCTGGTTGGTAGCCTTCGTAGATACCAATACCTTTTAAAGCATACCAGCCTTCGGTAAGTAGTCCACCAAGTATTATAAGCACAATTACACCTGTTGTAGTTTTGTGCGTAGAAATCCAAGCTTTAATTTCTTCCCAAACACCAACAGCTTCCTCTTCAGGTAAGCCTTGTTTTTCGTTTTGGATATTTTTTAATGAATGTGTTACGCCACGCAATACACCAATAATGATAATTAAAAATGCGATAACACCAATTAAAACTGCTAATGGATTTAAACCTTTATCTTCTTTTGCTTTAGCACCAGCTGCAGGAGTAGCTGCTGTAGCTGCAGCTTTAGGAGCTGGAGGGTTTTTGATATAGGTAATCAATGCTGAAATTTCCGCATCACTTAAATCAGTGAAGGTAGTCATGTCAGCACCATTGTACTCTGCTAGAATTTTTAGTGCATAAGCATCACCACTTTTAATAACTTCTTTGTTGTTTTTAATCCATTTTGCAAGCCAAGCATCAGCAGGCTGAGGAACACGCGAAGCAACACCTTCTAAACCGGGACCAGTAATTTTGTTTTTACCTAAACTATGGCAAACCGCACAGTTTTGCTTAAACAGCTTTTCACCATCTTGGCCAAATGAAGAATTTACGCCAATAATAGATAAGAAAAGGAAAGAAATGATTGCCAGAAGCTGTCTTTTTGGCCTATTTAACATTGTATCCATATAAATTGTTAATTGTTAACTTCTATGAAAAAAACTCATTAATGAGCGTACACCTTATAACTCGAGCCACAAAATTATAAGAAACATTGATTTCTGATTCAAAAAATGTTAAAAAAACTTAATTTATAATCATTCTTAATAACGAGGTTTTTGCACATGTTTTTGAGCTTTAAAATTGGGCGTTTTGTCAAAAAAAAGAGTCTGTTAGTCGAACTGAAGCGGAGTGGGCAAAAAAAACGCTTTAAAATTTACAGTTGCTACTATCAAATAATTGGTTATTAAAAGCTAAATTTGCGGTAAATAAACTTGTTATTATGTTTAAAATAGGGTTTCTAAAATTTTTTCTTTTTCTTGTTTTGGGGATGTTTTCCCAAAGCATGCAGCTTGTTGCTCAACAAAGCATAAGCGATTCATCAGAA
>JBASCV010000098.1:0-3607 GCA_049651825.1 Bacteroidia bacterium | reverse complement strand
AATAAGTAATGTTGAAAATGTTATAATAATATATTTTCTGTTGTAAGTATCTGCCGCATGTCCTGAAAATAATGAAACAATTATAAATGGGATTGCTTCAGCAAGACCTATTAATCCCAAAGCCAGTTCATCTTTTGTGTATTGATATACCTGCCAACCAATTATTACTCCTTGCATTTGTATAGCAAGTGTCATAAAAAAACGACCTGATAAAAAAAACAGAAACTCTTTTACACGTAGTGATGCATAAGGGTCGTGTTTTGGGAGTGATGTGTTTAAGTCATTCATAAAACAATTTTATTCTCTATATCAATTAAGAGTTATATTAATAAATTAAGTAAAACGCCTGCCGAACCATCAAGAAATAAGCATAGGCGTAGTTGTATACAAATCGAATGAAGTTTAAACAGATAGTTATTCACTAAAAAAAATGTCCCGCAATCGTGCGGGACATTTTTAATTATTAATCTTCTTTTTTTGTTTTTTTAGATTTATTCTCTTTTGGTTTTGTGATTTTAATTTTGATTTCTTGTTTTTCTTTTTCAAAATCAACTTCAATCACATCTCCTTCACTAACCTGAGATTTAATAATCTCTTCAGCCAATGGATCTTCAAGATATTTTTGGATAGCACGTTTTAACGGACGAGCACCAAACTGCACATCATATCCTTTTTCAGAGATAAAATCTTTCGCATCTTCAGATACTTTAATTGTATAACCCAAGCCGCTAATACGGCTATATAAGTTTTCTAATTCTATATCAATAATGCTATGAATATGCTCACGAGTTAATGAGTTAAAGATAACCACATCATCAATACGATTTAAGAACTCTGGCGCAAAAGCTTTTTTCAAGGCTCCTTCAATTACACTTCTAGAGTTTTCTTCTTCCATTTCTTGTTTAGCCGAAGTATTAAATCCAACACCTTGACCGAAATCTTTCAACTGACGTACACCAATGTTGGAAGTCATGATGATGATTGTATTTTTGAAATCGATTTTACGACCCAAACTATCAGTCATTTGTCCATCATCTAATGCTTGCAATAATAAGTTGAATACATCAGGGTGTGCTTTTTCAATTTCATCTAACAATACTACAGCATACGGACGTCTGCGAACTTTTTCGGTTAACTGGCCACCTTCTTCATAACCAACATAGCCTGGAGGCGCTCCAATTAAACGAGATACAGCAAATTTTTCCATGTATTCGCTCATATCAATACGAATAAGCGCATCATCATTATCAAATAAATATTTTGATAAAATTTTAGCTAACTGTGTTTTACCAACACCTGTGGGTCCTAAGAAAATAAATGAACCAATAGGTTTATTAGGGTCTTTTAAACCAGCACGGTTACGTTGAATTGCTTTAACTACTTTTTTAACAGCATCATCTTGCCCAATAACCTTACCTTGAAGTAAAGTTGCCATTTTAGCTAATTTTTCGCCTTCGTTTTGAGCAATACGTTGAACTGGTACGCCTGTCATCATTGCAACCACTTCAGCAACATTATCTTCAGTTACAACTTCACGATGATTTTTACTATCCTCTTCCCATTGTTTTTTTGCAGTTTCTAATTGCTCTAATAACTGACGCTCTGTATCACGTAAACGAGCCGCTTCTTCATATTTTTGAGAACGAACAACTTTGTTTTTCTCTTCTTTTATTTCTTCAAGCTTCGCTTCTATTTCAACAATATTTTTTGGAACATTAATGTTTACAATATGTACACGAGAACCTGCTTCATCTAATGCATCAATTGCTTTATCTGGCAAATGGCGGTCAGATATATAACGTGAAGTAAGTGTTACACATGCTTTAATTGCTTCATCAGTATATCTAACATTGTGATGATCTTCGTATTTAGCTTTTACGTTATTCAAAATTTCTACCGTTTCTTCGGGAGAAGTAGGTTCAACTATTACTTTTTGAAAACGTCTTTCTAAAGCACCATCTTTTTCAATGTACTGACGGTATTCATCAAGTGTAGTAGCACCAATACATTGAATTTCGCCACGTGCCAATGCTGGTTTAAACATGTTGGATGCATCTAATGAACCTGAAGCACCACCAGCACCAATAATGGTATGAATTTCGTCAATGAACAAAATTACATCAGGCGATTTTTCTAATTCGTTCATCACAGCTTTCATACGCTCTTCAAACTGACCACGGTATTTTGTACCCGCCACGAGTGAAGCTAAATCTAATGTAACAACACGTTTTCCGAAAAGCACGCGCGATACTTTGCGCTGCACAATACGTAATGCTAAACCTTCTGCAATAGCCGATTTACCAACACCTGGCTCACCAATAAGTATTGGGTTGTTTTTCTTTCTACGTGATAAAATTTGAGACACACGCTCAATTTCTTTCTCACGACCAACTATAGGGTCTAGGCGACCTTCTTCGGCTGCTTTTGTTAAATCGCGGCCAAAATTATCGAGTACAGGTGTTTTTGATTTACTGTCAACAGGCTTTTTAGCACTGCCAGCACTAAAGGAATCATCATCTGCATCCTCGTCTTGTGGGGTGCCAGGGAATTCAGCTTTAGGATCTGATTTGGATAATTCTAGTTCAACTTTCATAACTTCATAATCAATTTTAAATTTATGCAATGCTTTGGTAGCAACATTATCTTCATCTTTAAGAATAGATAAAATTAAATGTTCGGTACCAATAACAGGGCTTTTGAATAGTTTAGCTTCTAGGTATGTAATTTTTAAGGCACGTTCGGCCTGTTTCATTAAAGGAATGTTTGCTAAATTACTTACCTTATGATTGCCCGTGCCAATGGCTTGTTCAACCGTTTTGCGAAGTTCCATTAGATCAACCCCCAACGATTTTAATAAGCGTACTGCTGTACCTTCGCCTTCGCGAATAATGCCCAACAATAAGTGTTCTGTGCCTATATAGTCGTGACCTAAGCGTAATGCCTCTTCTCGGCTATAGGTTATCACATCTTTTACTCGTGGCGAAAATTTAGCTTCCATGGTATATGAGTTTAATTGTATATAAAACGTAAAAACGTTTTAAAAGTAACATCAATATCTAACAAAAATAACGTATTTATGTTAGATTCAAAAGTAATTAGCTATTCAACTGAACGCTATTAAATTGTTATCTATTTATCAACAGCAAAACAGAGCTAAATGTTAATAATTGAAAATATGTAATATTTTAAAGTTTACAACACGTTCCGATTGAAAAGCTGTTTTTACTTAACGTACAACTATTGTGCTAAAAATATTTTATGACAAATGGGCTGAATAATTTAATAAACCCTGTGCAATTAATACATAATGAATGAAATTGTGTCAGTTTTAAATTGATTATAGAATATTTTTGATTTTAAAAGTTGTATACGCCAACGGTTTAAAATTACATTATTCTATTATTTTATACTTTTGATAAGCAACATCTCGTGTACACGAATTAAAATGCCACCATTCTGTTGCGATGCCCCAAAAACCAGCTTTGTACATTACAGTGCGCAATATATCACGATTTAGTATTTGTTTATTAGTTAGTTTTCCTTCAGCAAGTAAGCGTTGCTCTTCTTTAGGATATGCCAATTCGCCAAAATAATCGTACGGTGTACC
>JBASCV010000097.1:0-2282 GCA_049651825.1 Bacteroidia bacterium | reverse complement strand
ACTCGTAACCAATGTAGGAGGAGCACCCACATTAATTATAACTTCTGCCGTATCTTTTTGTCCACAAGTACCTGTTGAGTCTGATACAATCAATAAAGCTTTATAGGTACCAGGAATTGTGTAGGTGTGACTTACTGATAAATTATTAACGGTTGGACTACCATCCCCAAAATTCCATAAAAAAGTAGTTCCGGTGCTACCAGTAGAATTGAATGAAACAGCATAAGGAGCACAGCCATTAGGCAAATTACCAATAGAAGCAATTGCACTGGGATTTACCTGCAAATCCATTTTTACAACGGCATTATTACAATTAGTACTATTATTAGTTTTAGACCATGCAGTAGAAGTTGTTGGAAAATTATCCTTCCCTCCACAGCTTGCGCAAACAGATTGATAAATAAACCCACGCTTATCAAAACGGCTTGTACCACCATCAACATGATCTGGAACAGAACTGTTTTCACCAAAATATGTGGCATACAATAACGATTGTGCATTAGGGCGCAATACCATAAAATAAAAATCACAACCATCAGTAGTTGATTGAAAAGCATTTGAAGTAATAGGCATACCAATAACATTTGCTGGTGAAGGATTACCTATACTACTACACCTTCCCCAACCTGATAAATAAATACTTTGACAACTATCAACCAAAAATGCAGTTGGTGATATATTCGGATTTGCTGAACCATTTCCTATAACAGTTGAAAAAATAGTAGAATTCAATTGGCCGTTAAGTTTATGGATAAACTGCTTACTATTTGCATTTGAATACACTCCTGATGATACAGGATAAGCTCCCATCGTCTGACCAAAAACATAAATATCGCCATTTGCATCAGTTTCAATCATATAAGATTGGTCATAAGCATTTGTACCAATAAATGTAGAATACAATAAGTTTGTAGCTGTACTGTTAAAAGTTGCGATATAACCATCTACAGTACCGCCTTTATAACTTGTATTAATAACACCTGAAGTTGTAGGAAAATCATTACTTGCGGTACCACCCGTAACATAAACATTGTTACCACTCAATTTTATACCATAAGCAGCATCATTAGCCGAACCGCCTACATAAGTACTAAAAACTAAAGCTGTAAGACTGCTATTCATCTTAATAACACAACCATCCTGACTACCACCCAGCGTAGCATCATAAGCACCTGTAGTTGTAGGAAAGTTAGAAGAACGTGTTGAACCTACCACATATACATTACTGCTACCATCCAAAATAATTTCGCCTCTTCCATCATCTGCATAACTAAATTTAAGTGTATTATATCCACCAAAACTAGAGCTGATATTTACACCATCATCGCCTGTACCTCCCACGAATGTTGAAGCAAGTAACGCACCTGATGTATTAAACTTACCTACAATAATATCGTATCCTCCATTGTGCGTAGCATCATAAACACCAGATGTTGTTGGGAAATTAGTAGAATTTGTTCTACCAGTAACATATAATTCATTCGCATTGTTCACAAATAAGCTATGAGGTTGCTCATTTAAAGAGCCGCCATAATAAGTAGAATATAAAATAGCCGTTCCATTAGCATTGTACTTTGTTATAGAAATGTCAAACGGATAAGTGCCGCCTCCCCAAGGCATACCACCATTAAAGGTATTATCAAAAGCACCCAACGTTGTTGGATAACCTGCTGTTGCTGCAATACCAGCTGTATAAATATTTCCAGCAGCATCGTAAGTAGCCGTATACCCCCAATTATCAGCAAAAGACCCTGTATAGGTTGATGCAACTAAAACAGGATCAATTATCAATGGTAAAGTTTTGTTGTATTCAGCATCAATAGAAAAGCTAAGTGTGTTTTTATTTAGTTTATACGAACAAGCAACTTCTTTTTTTACTCCGTTTATAATTTGATACGAAAATGGTTTTTGCTCAACTACATCACCCAAACTAGTTTTCAAATAGAGGTTTCCATCTTTTAATGAAATACCATCTACTCCATCATAATTAAAACAGATACTATTAGGACTTCCACCGGGATAAACAATTAAGTCATACTTTAAATTTTCACCTTCGTTATAAACATTCATATCAATGAATGGATACAAAGAAGAATACAAAGCACTTTCGTACAATTTCACATTAGAAGCCCATCTTGACGAATCGTTTCCAAAATAATAATTGCGATGAAACGCATATGATTTAATGCCATTAAGCCTTGCATAGGGATTACTTTGTTGAAAATTAACAGCAAATGCATGGTATTTTATTCTTGAACTTTCATCATAGTGATGGTGAAACT
>JBASCV010000096.1:0-6354 GCA_049651825.1 Bacteroidia bacterium | reverse complement strand
GCGTTTGTTCAATCCTCACGCACGGTTTCATAACGTCATTTTTTATAAAAACTAAATTTATTTTAACAAATCAGGTCTTCTTTTTTTTGTGCGCTCGAGGCTTTGTTCGTGTCGCCACTCTTCAATTTTTTGTGCATGTCCGGATAATAATATATCAGGCACTTTCCAACCATTAAATTCGGCCGGACGGGTATATACGGGTGGGGCGAGTAAATTATCTTGAAACGAATCGGTAAGTGCTGATGTTTCGTCAGAAATTGCACCAGGAATAATACGAATAATGCTATCGCAAATTACAGCAGCAGCAAGCTCACCACCCGATAAAACGTAATCGCCAATAGAAATTTCTTTTGTAATAAAATGTTGGCGTACGCGCTCGTCAACTCCTTTGTAGTGCCCACAAAGTATAATAATATTATTGAGTGTTGATAAATGGTTAGCTGTTTTTTGGTTCAAGGTTTCACCATCAGGCGTAGTATAAATTATTTCATCATATACTCGTTGTGCCTTTAAAGTTGTAATACAATTGGCAATAGGCTCAATACCCATTACCATCCCCGCTCCGCCCCCAAAAGCATAATCATCAACACTTTTTTGCTTGTGGGTTGAATAATCTCGCAGGTTAATTAAATTCACTTGTACCAGCCCTTTTTCAATGGCTCTTTTTAAAATGCTATGCTGAAAAGGACTCTCCAACAACTGTGGCAAAACGGTGATAATATCAATACGCATAGCACAAATATACGCAAAAACCTTTTTTGTGTTTTAAACCTTCTTTTTCTTCACTTGCTGTAGCTTGAGTGTTTTTTTCTTGTAATCAATTACAGCATGGTGTTTGAGCAAAATGTCGCTTCCTAGCACCCCATCAATTTCCGGTAACCCCACTTGATTATACGAATCGTTTACATGCGTTAAATCCAATAAAATGGCTTGATAGTTTTCTATCAAAATATTACCGATAGTGA
This sequence comes from Bacteroidia bacterium, assembly GCA_049651825.1. GTDB lineage: Bacteria > Bacteroidota > Bacteroidia > 2-12-FULL-35-15 > 2-12-FULL-35-15 > 2-12-FULL-35-15. The sequence continues at coordinate 5,389 of JBASCV010000096.1, read as the reverse complement.
TTTTTTTGAAGTTAGTAAATTGACTTTTCATGCTATTGGTACCTAAGCCAGATGATAAATTGGTATGCTCTTTAAAAGTATTGCTACTTACGTACTTAGCACTGCGTTTTAAATCAAATACAGTAGTAGAAGCTCCTGTATCAACAATCATTTTGGCAACTTTTCTATTTACATGCATCTTTACAAGCAAATGATACCCATCATCGCCAATGGATAGTATTTTGAAGGGAATAGTGGATACGGACATATTTCAACTGTTTAATTTTCAACAACTTAAAACACTACAAATGAACCAATTTGTATAACAAATATAGAGATTAAAATTTGGCTTTGAATTTTCCGCTTCTTTAAAATCCATTGTTCCTTGATAAAAAACGATTCATATGTAGATAATTTGTTTTTTAGTTGCCGTATGGAATAAGTCTGTTTGAAAAATTATTTTCGTATTTTTTTGTGTTTTCAGCAAACATGGCTATTCCATATACTTAAAAATCAGCTAGTTTAGAAGGTTTCTAAATTAGCTGAATGACAATTCTATGACAATCAAACAGGAAAAAGAAACGAGCTTTGTAAGGTATAAAAAGGCGAAGTGGAAAAATTCAAAATCATAGCATTTACTCACAAATCAACCGATATCAATGATATTGGCAGGTTTCATATTGAAGATGCTGATTTACAAGCTCGTTTGCAGTTTTTAAAGCAAAATGTAGGCTTAGATGAACTGCTTTACCTTTCAACCTGCAACCGTGTAGAGTTTATCATTTCTAGCTCTGAAAGCGTAAACTCAATTTTTTTAGATAACTTTTTTGTGTCTTTCAATCCCGCTTGGACGGATACCGAAATTAAATGGGCGAAAGCAAATGCGCAGGTTTTTGAAGGCTCAGCAGCATTAACACATTTGTTTAGTGTAGCATCCTCTATCGATTCTTTAGTGGTTGGTGAGCGTGAAATTATTACTCAGGTGCGTAATGCCTACGAAAAATGTAATGAATATGGCTTAACTGGCGATTTGATTCGCTTGGCTATCAAAAAAACGGTTGAAGTTGCAAAAGAAGTTTATACTCATACCAACATTGCACGTAATCCAGTATCAGTTGTTTCGCTAGCATACCGCAAATTGCGCGAGCTAAACGTAAAACAAGATGCTCGCTTTTTAATTATTGGCTCAGGAGTTACTAACTCTACCATGGCCAAATACCTGAAAAAACACAAGTTTGCCAACTTTACCATATTCAACCGCACCTTAGCCAATGCTCAAACCCTAGCCAACGAATTAAACGGCAAAGCTTATCCATTATCAGCATTAGAAAATTATAAAGAAGGGTTTGATATTATTGTTACCTGCACAGGTGCTGCCGAAAGTATTATTACGCCTGCCATCTACAAAAATTTAGTAGGTAATGATAAATCAAAAAAAATAGTGATTGACCTTGCTATACCTAATGACCTAGATACCGAAATATTAAATAATTACGATGTTAATTTAATAGCCATTAATAACCTGCAAGAAGTGGCTAAAGAAAATTTAATGGCTCGCGAACAAGAATTAGAAGCATGCAATTTGATTATTGAAAAAAATGTAGCCGAATTTCAACAATTGTTAAAAGCACGTAAAGTAGAATTAGCAATGAGCGAAGTACCCCGCAAAGTGAAGGAAATCAGAGAAGCAGCTAATGAAGTGTTTGCAAAAGACCTGTCAAATTTAGATACGCAATCAAAAGAGGTATTGGATAAAATATTGGCTTACATGGAAAAAAAATACATCAGTGTACCTATGAAGTTGGCGAAAGAAATTATGTTGTCGAAAGAGTAATAGAATGATGTAATAGGTAATATTTAATAAGTAATAGGTATTATCCCTAAAACAAATTCATCTTCATAAAAAACAAAATTGTTTCAACCTGATATAATGTTTATTGCGTATAAATTATCTAGTATGAAATGGATAAAGCAGAATTACAAAAACGATTAAAAACTTTTGCTTTACGTTGCAATAAACTTACCTCATCATTACCTCAAACTTCTGGAGGTAAATATTTTCAAAATCAATTGATGCGTTCTTCAATGTCGGATTATGCAAATTATAGAGCAGCATGTATTGGGCAATCAAGAGCTGCTTTTGTAGCCAAATTGAGCATTGCTTTTGAAGAGGCAGATGAATCGTATATGTGGTTAGATATGATAATAGAAACGGAAACCTTGCCTAAAGATAAAGTGGAGCTATTATATCAAGAAGCAAAGGAATTATCAAGTATATTAGCAAGCGCAAGAAAAAACGCACAATAATATATTACATCTAAAAACAGCACAGCGTAACAAACACATCAAATATTAAATATTACTTATTAAATATTACATCAAAAAATAAAATGGATAGAAAAATAATAATTGGTTCTCGTGGCAGTGATTTAGCATTATGGCAAGCTAATCATGTGTTACGCAAAGTTCAAAAAATGGGACTTACAGCTGAGATTAAAGTTATTGTTACACAAGGCGATCAAATACAAAATTTAAGCTTTAATAAATTGGAGGGAAAAGGTTTTTTCACCAAAGAAATTGAAGAAGCATTATTAAATAAAGAAATCGACTTGGCCGTTCACTCACAAAAAGATTTACCTACAACTTCGCCTCAAGGGCTTAAAATTGCGGCTGTTTCGGAACGAGAAGACCCTGCTGATATTATAATTGTTAGAAAAGAGTGTGTAGATAAATCGTTGAAATTTGCTATAAAAAAAAATGGAGTTGTTGGTACCTCATCACCTCGCAGAAAATCACAATTATTGGCTTTTCGTAATGATGTTGAAGTAGTTGATTTAAGAGGTAACGTACCTACACGCATTCAAAAATTACGCGATAAAAAATATGATGCCATACTATTGGCAGCAGCAGGAGTTGAACGTTTAAAAATTGATTTGAGCGAATTTAAAGTTACCCGTATCGACCCTAAGGAGTTTATTCCCGCTCCTGCACAAGGTGTATTGGGGCTGCAAATACGTGAAGATGACCATGAGTTATTTCAGTACATCAATAAACTTAATTCCGAAAAAGTAGAAGATACGATAGGCATTGAACGTAAAGTGTTGAATTTACTGGAAGGTGGTTGCCAATTGCCATTGGGAGTATACTGCATTAAAGAAGAAAATAAATTTAAAGTATGGACTTCAAAAGCCGATGAGGCCCATAAAATGCCTATACGTATATATGCTGAATCGTACACCGATGAAGGCTTTGCAGAAAAAATTGTTTCGAAAATAAAAAACATAAAACCAACATCGGTATTAATTACACGTGATTTAACCGATGATTCGTACTTTAAAAATGTGTTGGAACAAAATGGCTACAAAGTACACGGCATTTCTTTTATTGAAACTAAAAAAGTTGAGATAGCTACTGTACCTGCCACTGATTGGGTATTTTTTGCGAGTTCAAATGCTGTTAAATTTTTCTTTGAACAAAATCCCGAACTAAAACCCAAAACAAAATATGGTGTAGTAGGTAAATCAACCGAACATACATTAAAGCAATACAATAAAAATGCAGCATTTGTAGGTTCGATAAACGATACAAAAGTTGTAGGCAAAAAATTTGCAAAAGCAGTAAGCAATGAAACCGTTCTGTTTCCACAAGCAAAAGGCGGTTTACGCACCATTCAACAACAATTTGAAAATGCTAGCCAACTAACAGATTTAGTGGTGTACGAAACGGTAAAAAAAGAAAATGAATTGTTGCCTGCAGCAGAATTGGTTGTTTTCACAAGCCCATCTAACGTATCGTCATTTTATGAAAAATGGAGTTTAGCACCCAACCAAAAAGTAATTGCAATAGGAAAATCAACAGAAAAAAAACTTGCTGAATTTGGTGTAAACAACTGCATATTACCTGTTACATTTGATGAAGTAGGGCTTGTTGAAGCCGTATTTGGAATAAATGTTAAATAAGGTATGCGTACTTCAAATTTTAAACAGGGCTAAGAAACAGTTTAAATTTTATTCGATTTATTTACAGTCACTCCTAGGCTCATTTCTCGATAAATTCGAAAAGACCTTGTGCGCTGTCATTTCGAGCCTGTCGAGAAAATGGGGAGGGCATTATAACGTTTTTTATAAATAAAATTTAAACAGTTTCTATCGTTTTTTTTAATAAATTTGGATTTTTGTACGTGTATTTTTAAAAACTACACCTTATTTTAACAAATAAGCTAAAAAATGAGCATTAAACAACGAACAATAAAAGAACAAGTATCTGTTTCGGGTACAGGATTACATACTGGCAAACAAGTTAATTTAACTTTTGTGCCTGCTCCAGAAAATCATGGTTATAAATTTCAACGTGTTGATTTAACCGATAACCCAATAATTGATGCGGATGTTGATAATGTTGTAGATACATCACGTGGTACTACGTTAGAACAAAATGGTGCTCGTGTTTATACTACCGAACATGTTTTGGCAGCCTTAGTTGGGATGGAAATTGATAATGCTTTAATACAAATTGATGGCCCCGAAATACCTATTATGGACGGTAGTTCAATGCCATTTGTAAAAGCATTGGAACAAGCTGGAGCGCTTGAACAAAATGCAGAACGTATTTATTTTGAACTTACCGAAAATTTAGCGTTTGAAGATACTGTTAAAAATGTAGAAATGCTTGCCGTGCCTCAAGATAGCTATAGAGTTACAGTAATGGTAGACTATAACTCTGATGTATTGGGAACTCAACACGCTCATATATACAAAATTGAAGATTTTAAAACCGATATTGCCATGTGCCGCACCTTTGTGTTTTTGCACGAATTAGAAGCTTTATTGGCAAACAACCTGATTAAAGGTGGCGACTTAAACAATGCTATTGTACTGGTTGACAGAGAAATATCAGAACAAACATTAAATCACTTAAAAAAGATATTTCATAAAGAAGATGTTGAAATAAAAGGTAAAGGAGTGTTAAACACCACTAACCTTCATTTTATAAACGAACCCGCACGCCATAAATTGCTAGACATTGTTGGCGATTTAGCATTAGTGGGAATGCCATTAAAAATGCACGTATTGGCAGCCCGCCCAGGCCATGCAGGCAATGTGGCATTTGCTAAAAAAATAAAAGCATACATCAAAAAACAACAAGCTCAAAAAAATGAGGGGCCAGTTTTTGACCTTAATAAAGAACCTCTTTTGAATATTTTTGATATTCAAAAAATATTACCTCACCGTCAGCCATTTTTGTTGATTGATAAAATTCTTGACCTTACGCCTGATTCAGTAGTAGGTGTTAAAAACGTTACAATGAACGAAGAGTTTTTTAAAGGACATTTCCCTGATAACCCTGTTATGCCAGGTGTTTTATTAGTGGAAGCGATGGCGCAAGCGGGTGGCATTTTAGTATTAAAAAC
>JBASCV010000095.1:0-8740 GCA_049651825.1 Bacteroidia bacterium | reverse complement strand
CCCCCTGAAGGATAAGGATAGAAATAATCGTCAAAATGAACTCCTTGAATGTCGTATCTGCTCACAATATCAGCAACTATGTTTGTAACATAATCACGTACTTGTGGTAAACCTGGATTTAGAATTTTTAATGAGTTATAGGTAACACACCAGCTAGGTTGAGTTACTGAAATATGATTGGATGAAATACTACTACTTCCTGTACTAACAACAGCTCTGTATGGGTTTAACCAAGCATGAAATTCAATCCCTCTATTGTGTGCTTCTTCAATCATAAATACCAAGGGGTCAAAATTTCCTGCAGGTGCAACGCCTTGTGTTCCGGTAAGCCACTCCGACCAAGGTTCGTAAGGACTATTGTAAAATGCATCGCACGATGGGCGAATTTGAACAAATATGGCGTTAATACCAGCTTTTTTTAGTTTGTTTAAAAGTGCAATAAATTCATTTTTTAGTGTATTTACTGAAAGCCCTGTGTTTGAAGGGTAATCAATATTATGTACAGTTGCTATCCAAGCACATCTAAATTCTCTTTTGGGATATATTAATTGTCGGGTATAATCTTCAACATCACTACTATTATTTTGTAATTGAAAAAAATGAGATGATGTAGGTGGTATATTAAAGTCATTATCGATTTGCGCATCACTATTAAAACAATTAACCATTAGTAGCGATAGTACAATTACGGTACTTATTACGATTTTAATTTTTTTCATGCTTATATGCTTATTTAATAATAGATTGGTGTTGCTGTATAATCAAATTTAGTTTAATCAAATGTGAAAAGCAAATTTTAAGTTATCAATAACTTGTACACATACGGTTGAAAACAATTATTTTGCGTATTCGCAATTATTGTTATTTTTATTTTATTAAACAGTTATTTAACTTAATTAATCGATACATTCCAATACGTGTATGAAAAAAGAAGACCGTAGTAAGGCTATAGAATTGGTTATAGAGCAAACGTTAAAGGACCAAAAAGATTATTGTAAGCGAAACAAAGAGCTTACAATGGATAATATTATTTACGACACAATTTATCTTGAGAAAAAAAGATTAAGGACTAAGAAACGAACTAAAAGTGTAAGAATAGATATTGCATTTTGGCAACGCATTGAACATAAGTTTTATGCCGCTGATAACCAAGAAAAAGAAGACATTGTAAAGGAAATTATTGCAAAGTTTACAAATGAAATTGCTGGAGGCTATAGCCCTAAAGTATACAATTTTGCAAAGAGAATAGTGCCTTATTTGCTAAAAGCAATAATGGTTGATGAACCTTTTTGGAAATTGTTTTCAAAAAAGAGTAAAGAAAAAGTTAATCAAAATATAAGTATTCTTGGGCCAGTTGAAAAAATAAAACGATTGAGTGAAAAAGGTACGTTGATTGTAACACCAACGCATCAAAGTAATTTCGATAGTATAATAATAGGTTATGTAACCTTTTTAACTGGCCTGCCTCCATTGATATATGGGGCTGGATTAAACTTATTTACAAATCCTTTTTTAAGCTTTATGATGACCAATTTAGGGGCTTATAAAGTAGACAGAGAGAAAAAAAATGATTTGTATAAAGATGTTTTAAAAAACTATGCCTCCATAAGTTTAGAGTATGGATATCACAATCTTTTTTATCCAGGAGGAACGCGTAGCAGAAGTGGTAAAATTGAAGAACAGTTAAAGTTGGGCTTATTGGGAAGTGGATTGTCGTCATACATAAAGGAGGCTAAACGCGGTATAGATAAAAAAATATACGTAGTTCCTTGTACTATTAATTATGAATTATGCTTGGAGGCTCGCGATTTGATTGAAGATTATTTGATAGAAGAAGGTAGCCGCCAAGTTATTTTACCAAACGATTCGTCAAATAAAATTGGTAATATATTGGCATTTGCTAAGAAAACAATAAATGTAGATACCCGTATAACAGTATGTTATGGCGAACCAATGGACATTTTTGGTAATCAGGTAAACGATGAAGGAGAAAGTGTTGACAACCATTCACGTGTGATTGATATAAAAAAATACATTTTAGTGGATGGTGTTCCTGATTATTCATTTCAACGCGACCGCATTTACACTTCTATATTAGGTAATAAAATACTGAAATCATTTTTGAAAAACAATGTTATAATGGATACGCATTTAGTATCCTTTGCATTGTTAAAAATATTTCAAACTAAATACCCTTATAGCAGTGTTTCTAAGCTGGTTTCAATGTATGAGGCTGAATGTAAAAAAGAATTGCTTTATGATACCTTAGCCTTTTTAAAAGATGTATTATTTAAAAAGCGAGATAATGGTGAACTAAAATTAGGTAAGATTATTTCAACAAAATCAGTAGAAGAAATAGTGGCCTATGCCCAACGTCAGCTTACTTCGTACCATGGCGATAGAATTTTATACCAAAGTAGAGATTCATACGTGAGTAACGATTTAATTACGTTGTATTACTATCACAATAAGCTTAGTTCGTACGGATTAGAAAAAGATTTAGAAATATGGCTACAAACAAAATTGTAACGGTTATTGGTGGCGGTTCGTTTGGCACTACAGTTGCTTATTTGCTTGCTGCAAATAACGAAACGGTTAAACTTTATTTAAGAGATGAAGCTGTAGTAAATGATATTAATACCAAGCACGAAAATACCAAGTATGCGCCAGGTGTTATTTTACCCCCGGCAATTAAAGCAACAACATCTTTGAAAGAGGCTTTAGAAGGGGCATCTATTATTTTTATTAGTATTCCTAGTAAAGCTTTTAGAAGTGTTGCTGGTGAATTGGGAAAATACGTAACAGGCGATCAAATTCTTATATCAACAACTAAAGGATTTGAACAACACACTTTTAAATCAATGACTGAAGTGCTTGCAGAGGAAACGCCTTGCTTGAAGATTGGTGCGTTAAGCGGGCCTAATTTTGCATCTGAAATATTGGCAGGTAAGCCTGTAGGTACTGTAATAGCTAGTCGTTTTACTGAAGTGATAACATCCGTTCAGCATGCATTAAGTGGCAAAACAATACGTGTATATGGCAATGAAGATGTGTGTGGCATAGAATTGGCGGGAGCTTTAAAAAATATATACGCAATTTGCTCAGGTATTATACATGCAGGCGGATTTGGCGAAAATGCTAAAAGCTTAATGATTTCGCGTGCGTTGAGCGAGATGAGCCGTTTTGCATTTCATTTTAAAGCGAATCCGTCTACTTTTTTAGGATTGGCGGGTGTTGGCGATTTAATTGCTACTTGTAATTCGGAGCTAAGTAGGAATTTTAGATTAGGTGTAAAAATTCATGAGGGTAAAACATTTGATGAGGCAATTCAAAGTATTGGACAAGTTGTTGAGGGTGTTTATACGCTTAAAAATGTTAAAGAAAAAGCCGATTTGCTTGGTATTTATATGCCTATTGTTGATGCTACGTATAAAATAGTATATGAACGAAAAGATATAATAACTGTTTGGGAGGATTTAATGACCGTACCTCATAAAAAAGATATTGAATTTAAATTTACAATGATTGGTTAATTTTTGTGTATGGAAAAGTTGAAAAAAATGAATGTGCTGTTGGCCTCTAAATCGCCACGGAGGCAATATTTGTTAAAAGAATTGGGGCTAAATTTTGAAGTAAAAACAAAAGACGTTGATGAAAGTTTTCCTGAACATTTACAAGCACAAGAAATTGCCTTGTATTTATGTGAGAAAAAAGCAAATGCTTTTGATGAAGAGTTAACCGAAAATACCATTGTAATTACGGCAGATACTATTGTTTGGGTTGATAATCAAGTGCTTAATAAGCCCGAAAATTATGAGGATGCTGTGCGTATGTTAAAACTACTGTCGGGCAAAAAACACGAAGTATATACAGGAGTATGTTTAAAATCAGTTTCAAAAATAAAAACCTTTTATGCCAAAACTGATGTATATTTTAAAACCTTAACAGAGCAAGAAATTAATTATTACATCACTAATTACAACCCTTACGACAAAGCAGGTGCTTACGGAGCGCAAGAGTGGATTGGCTATATAGCTGTTGAAAAAATAATAGGCTCGTATTTTAATGTGATGGGATTGCCTGTTAAAGAACTGTATGAGGAGTTGATGGAGTTTTGATTTTTTTTACCATGAAAATCAAAAGTTTTATTTTTGATTTTCATGGTAATTATAAAATCGATTATTCTTTAAGCAAATATCCGCTACAAAACACTATTATTTACAATTTTCGTATCTTTGTAACTTAACACATGAAAAAAGTTGCATTTCATACACTAGGTTGTAAACTTAATTTTTCGGAAACCTCAACTATTGGGCGTTTGTTTGAAGAGCAAGGTTATCAAAAGGTTGATTTTAAAGAACCTTCTGATGTGTATGTTATTAATACCTGTTCGGTAACTGCTAATGCCGATAAAGAGTGTAAACAAATTGTAAAATCGGCATTGAATGTGTCGCCTGATGCGTATGTGGTGGTGGTAGGTTGTTATGCTCAATTAAAACCTGAGGAAATAGCCAATATAGAAGGTGTTGATTTAGTACTGGGAGCATCCGAAAAATTCAAGCTACTGAATTACCTCAATGATTTAACCAAAAAATCGAAAGCTGAAATATATAGTTGTGAGATAGAGGAAGCCAACTTTTTTGTTGATGCCTATTCACTGGGCGACCGTACGCGCGTGTTTTTGAAAGCCCAGGATGGTTGTGATTACAATTGTTCGTTTTGTACCATTCCATTAGCACGTGGCAAAAGCCGTAGCGATAGTGTTGAAAATGTAGTAAAAAACGCCAAAGGCATTGCTCAACAAAACATAAAAGAAATAGTGCTTACAGGTGTTAATTTGGGCGATTTTGGTAACAATGCTTCTAAAACAAGCAATAGAAAATCTGAAACTTTTTTTGATTTAGTAAAACAATTGGATGAGGTAGAAGGTATTGAGCGTTTTCGCATTTCTTCTATTGAACCTAATTTGTTGAAAGACGAAATTATTGAGTATGTTGCTCAATCAAAACGTTTTGTACCCCATTTTCATATTCCATTACAATCGGGTAGCAACAAGATGCTGAAAGCAATGCGTAGGCGTTATTTACGCGAACTGTATGCCGAGCGTGTTGCTAAAATAAAATCATTAATGCCGCATTGTTGCATAGGAGTGGATGTTATTGTTGGTTTTCCTGGCGAAACGGATGAGGACTTTTTGGATACCTATAATTTTTTGAACGAATTACCAATTTCATACCTTCATGTTTTTACCTACTCCGAGCGCGATAATACCGATGCTATTCATTTAGCAGGTGCTGTGCCTGTTTCAATTCGTAAAAAACGCAACAAGATGTTGCGCATATTATCTGCAAAAAAATTGCGTAGTTTTTATGAGCAACATTTAGGCGAAACACGCACTGTTTTATTTGAAGGCGATAACAAAGATGGTTTCATGCACGGTTTCACCGAGAACTATGTAAAAGTGAAAATTCCTTTCAATGCCTCATTAATCAATCAGTTGAAACCTGTTGTGCTTAAACAATTGGATGCCGATGGTTGTGTGTTAGTTGAACAACTTACTGAAGCCGTTTTGGCGTAAATTACTGTTTACGTTTCTTTAGCCCTCAAACGTAATAGATATTAACAACACTTTTGAATTGAGCTTTTCGAGCGAGCGCGAAAACATCGTAAAATCGGGTACTAGTACATTGCGCATGCCTATGCTTAGCTTGGCTTCAATGGCAAATTTAAAATATTCGAAATAAAATTCTGAACCAGCACCAAATTCATAACAATAATCATCGCGCTGAAGTTTTACAATTTGCTCTTTTATATTGTTGCCATTTTCAACTCTTCTTTTCGATGCCAAATCAAGGTTATAAGCACCACCAGCCAACAGGTATGCACCAAAGTTGTGAACCCTTTTTGAGCGTAATTTTAGGTTTATTGGAAAATTTAAAAATGTAGATTCTATTGTTTTTACACGGGTTATGGTATCATCGCCCTCAAAATAATAGTTCAGGTTCCGTTCGGTAAACGATAGATTAGGCACAAAACGTAGGGTAATGTATTTGTGTAAACGTAAATCCGAAACAATGCCCAAATTAAAACCTCGTTTAGGCTCTGATAAAACTGTTTTTAAAGTATCAAAACGCTCAAAATTAGGTGTAGGGGTAAGCAAAAAATCCGATCGGTTTAATCCCAGTGTAAAACCAAAATGAAGGGGCTCGTGATAATATTTTTCTAAATTGCCTTTTTCGTTAGGGTCTTGAGCCCAACAGCTAAGTGCAATCAATATAAAACAGCTTACAAGTATATATTTTGTTTTTTGTGCCAAATTTAACAGATACTTAATCAACGAATAACGTAATTTTTCCCAATTTATTTTGTTCCTATATATAAGGATGCAATGCCAAAAGTAAGCGAAATAGCTTTGGTATTTTTAAAGCCAGCCTTTTTTAATACATTCAAAAAATCTTCTCCAGCCGGAAAAGCGTTTACCGATTCAGGTAAATAGGTATATGCCGAATTATCTTTCGAAAAAATTTTACCTATTGTTGGTGTTATATACCTAAAATAAAAGTTATATACCTGTTTTATGGGAAATGCCGTAGGTTTCGAAAATTCAAGCACTACCAATGTTCCGTTTGGCTTAAGCACGCGGTAAATATCGGCAATCCCTTTTTCCAAATTTTCGAAATTGCGTACTCCAAAACCTACGGTTATACCATCAAAAGTATTGTCGGCAAAAACTAAGTTTTCTGAGTCGCCCAATTGTAGGCTTATTTTATCTTGTAGTTTTAATTTTATTATTTTCTCTTTCCCCAAATTGAGCATGCCTTCTGATATATCAACTCCTGTAACTTTATCAGGATTGAGTACCATGGCTTCGATAGCAAAATCGGCAGTGCCAGTGGCAATATCAAGTATGTTTTTGGGTTTTGATTCGCTCAGTTGGCGAATTGCTTTTTTGCGCCACCCTTTATGGATCCCTAAGGATAAGAGTTGGTTTAAAAAATCGTACTTAGGAGCAATGTTGTTGAACATAGTTGCCACCTGCTCTTTTTTTGTACCAGCCTCATTTTTATATGGTGTAACTACTTGGTTCATAGTGTTTTGTTTTTATATGTTTAGCAAAAGTGCTTCTTCCAACAATTGATTTTTATCTACAGGAACCACCCCAACTTTTTCGCACACAAGTCCGCCAGCTAAATTAGATAATGTAGCTGTTAAGTTTGGCGATAAATTAAGTGCCAAGCACAAAGCCGCAACACTTATAACTGTATCGCCAGCTCCCGAAACATCCGAAATATTGCGTACGTGAGCTGGTATAAGTGCTTGATTTCTATTGTTGTATGTGAAAATTCCTTTTTCGGATAGTGTAATCAACAGCGTATCAATGTGTTGCTGTTTTGTAAATTGAGCTGCAACTTTTTCAAGCTCTTTGATGCCTTCTGGTGAATGATCAAGTTTTAAACCTTCTCTCAGTTCTTTCATATTGGGTTTAAACAAGTTTACGCCCTTGTAGTGCATAAAATTTTTCTTTTTAGGATCAACCACCACTGGCATCTTTTTTTGTTTTGCAAAGTCAACTACTGCCTTAATTAATTCAGGAGTAATACAGCCTTTATCATAATCTTCAAAAATGATAACATCTGCTTTTTGACTCACTATCATTTCCTTGATTTTATCAATCAACAGTTTTGTTTCGTCACTAGCAAGGTTGTTTTCTATTTCTTCGTCAACACGCAACATTTGATGGTTTGCGCCTATGATGCGGGTTTTTATAGTGGTAACACGCTTTTTGCTTTTTATAATTCCTTTAGCCGAAAGTTTTTGTTTTTTCAATAGTTCAGTAAAGGTTTTGCTCCCTTCATCGTTGCCTACAACTGAACATAAAATAGGAGTAGCCCCCAGTGCTTGTACATTTAATGCTACATTAGCAGCCCCACCCAAACGGTTTTCCTTTTTTGTAACCGATACAATGGGTACAGGTGCCTCAGGAGATATTCGGTGTACGTTGCCCCACATATAGGCATCAATCATTACATCGCCAATAATCAATACATTGAGCTTATTGAATGAATTGAAGATGGAATGGATGTTACCTCCCTCCTTAATCCCTTCTCCTCTAGAGAGGGAGGACGAGTTGTTTTTATGTGCTATTTTAGTTGTTATTTTTTTCATTCAAAAGAATAGTCGCTATTATTGCCCAAACCCTCTATAATTAATGCCCCCTCTCCTGTGGAGAGGGGATTAAGGGGAGAGGTTCTACTTTAATTTTGCCAATGTCTCTTTCACTCTTTTCACCGCTTCAATTAGTTTATCTTCTGAAGTTGCATAAGAAAAGCGTACACAATTATCATCGCCAAATGCATCTCCCGAAACTAAAGCAACGCCACCTTCTTCAAGCAAAAACATGCTTAATTCGCTAGAGTTTTTTATGGTAACGGAGTTATACGATTTTCCGAAATACGATGAAATATCAAAGAAAATATAAAAAGCACCATCAGGTACATTGGTTTTAAGTCCTGGTATTTCTTTCAATAAACTCAACACTAAATCCCTACGTTTTTTAAAGGCATCACGCATATCGTAAGTAACGGTTGGGTTGGCTTTTACAGCCTCTAAAGCAGCCATTTGCGATACTGATGATGTGCCCGAAGTAAACTGTCCTTGCATTTTTTCGCAAGCCTGAGCAATCCAAAGTGGCGCACCAATAAATCCAATACGCCAGCCTGTCATCGCAAAACCTTTAGAA
>JBASCV010000094.1:0-15530 GCA_049651825.1 Bacteroidia bacterium | reverse complement strand
GATAATAAATACTCAAAAAACAATGGTAGGCACATTGCCCATTATGCGTGCTTTTGCAGGCGATAAAATGGATTATGTTTCGCCCTATGTTTTATTTGATGAGTTTGGGCCTATACAATTAAATCCTAAAAACAAACCATTACGAGTAGATGCACATCCACATGCAGGTATTATTCCTACTACTTATTTTTTAGCGGGTAGTGGTCATCATAAAGATAGTTTGAATTATGATTTTCAAATAGGGAAGGGCGATTTTATGGTATTTAGCTCTGGTAAAGGTGCTATACACTTAGAGGAAACGGGGCAGCAGTTGTATGACGATGGTGGTATTTATCATGGTTTTCAGATATGGCTAAATATGCCAGCTAAATATAAATTTACCGATCCTTCAACACATGTGCATAAGGTTGATAAAATGGGCGTTGTTGAAACTCCCAAATACTGGGCAAAAGTGATTTTGGGCGAATTGTTTGGCGCAAAGTCAACGGTAGAAACCCTTTCGCCAGCTTTTTATTATCACATAAAATTAAAAGCCGATGGTAAAATTCAAATTCCAACCGACCCTACACACAATGCTTTTGTATATTTAGTAAACGGAAAGTTAGAACTGGAAGGCACTAAAGAGTTGAAAGCCAATCAGGCTGCGTTGTACGAGCGAGGCGAAAGTCAAATAGGATTATATAGTAAGGATGGTGCAGAGTTTTTGGTATTGGGTGGTAAACCATTAAATGAGCCAGTATATTCATACGGCCCATTTGTAATGAATACCGAAGATGAAATAAAACGTTGTATAAACGATTATAATTCAGGGAAAATGGGTAATCCCGATTTGGTGAATGCGAAATAGGCTAGTCAATAAATCCAACTACTTTTTCTATTGGTCTACCAATTACAGCTTTGTTCCCTTTAACAATAATGGGGCGTTCAATTAGTACAGGATTTTCTGCTAATGCCTTTATCCATTGAGCGTTTGTTAGTTTTTTGTTTGCAAATAGTTCTTTGTAAATAGGTTCTGATTTTCTTACCAATGCTTCAGCTGTTATGCCTAACATTAGTAATAACTCTTTTAGTTGTTTTTGATTGAGCGGTGTTTTTAAATACTCTATTGTTTCAAATGCAATACCTTTTTCTTGCAAAATGCTACATGCTTCACGACTTTTAGAGCATCTGTTGTTGTGGTAAATGGTGTATTTCTCTTGGCTTTTCTCTTTGGAAGATGAAATTTCTATGTTTTTTTTGTTTTCTTTTTTCACTTTTATAGATTTCATTTGCTTAATATTTAAGTATAGTTACTTCTCTTAGGGAGAGGGTAAGAGAGATGTTTTACGAATTCCCATATTCCATCAAATAGGCTTTTATAAACTCGTTTAATTCACCATCCATTACTGCTTGTATGTTTGATGTTTCATAATCCGTACGAATGTCTTTTATTAATTTGTATGGATGAAAAACATAGTTGCGAATTTGAGAACCCCATTCTATTTTCTTTTTATTTCCTTCAATTTTATCAATGGCTTCACGTTGTTTACGCAATTCAATTTCGAACAACTGTGATTTTAAAAGTTTGATAGCATTCTCTTTGTTTTGCAATTGAGAACGCGATTCTTGATTTTTTATAATGATGCCTGATGGTTTGTGATATAAGCGTACTGCTGTTTCTACCTTGTTTACGTTTTGTCCGCCTGCACCACCTGCACGAAACGTTTCAAATTCAATATCTCCTGGGTTTACATCAATTTCAATGGTGTCGTCAATGAGTGGATACGCGTAAACTGAGGCAAAAGAGGTATGGCGTTTTGCATTCGCATCAAAAGGTGAAATACGAACAAGGCGATGTACCCCATTCTCCCCTTTTAAATAACCAAAAGCATAATCACCAACAAATTCAAGTGTTACCGATTTAATGCCAGCAACATCAACATCAGTACGGTCTGTTTCAATTACTTTGTAGCCATTTTTTTCGCCCCACATGCTGTACATACGCATGAGCATTTGTGCCCAGTCGCAACTTTCTGTACCACCTGCTCCTGCATTTATTTGCACTACGCAACTCAAAATATCCTCCTTGTGACTGAGCATGTTTTTAAACTCAATTTCTTCAAGTAGTTTTAATGTAGCGTCAAACTGATTGTTTACATCACTTTCTGTAGCATCTCCTTCTTTAAAAAAATCATAAATAACGGTAAGGTCGTCCACGCTACTCATTAAAGCGTTGTACAACTTTACCCAATCTTTTTTTATTTTGGTTTGCTTAAGTAGCTCTTCAGCTTTTTTAGGGTTATCCCAGAAATTTGGTGCAAGCGCTTTTTCTTCTTCTTCAGCTATCTCGCGGAGTTTACTATCGATGTCAAAGATGCCTCCTTAACGCATCGCTACGTTCCCGAAGGTCTTTTAGTTGGTCTGTTGTTATCATAGTACAAAGTTAATAATAATTACAAAAGAAGAAGAAAATCGGTGTATTTTTGTAGCTGTTGTTTATTGTGCTGATAATAGGGAAGAAGCTTTAATTTTATTCAAAAAAATGCAAACAAAATATTTTAGAGTAAGTAAAAAAGAATATTGTCACATTACTGATGACACTATTTTTGTTGTTAATTCAAAGGATGTTACTCGTGTTCCTTTAGAACATGAACTGGGCGAAGGTTGGGGAACTATAAGTATTTTGAATTATTTGTTTTTTGCGTTTATATTTGTTTATACGGCAATTTCGTTATCAAATTATGGAGCTGATTTTTTTAAACATCCATTGAATTACGGTTCTTTGTTTTTATTGTTTTTATCATTTACAAGAATAAAAAATGGTTTTGATACCAGCAAAACGCCTACCATTAGAAGGAGTACAATAAAAACTGTTTATTTTAAAACCCCTAAATTTTCGTTCCCCCGTTTGGTTATTTATTTTCAAGGGCCAGAAGGTAAAGTTTTGCGTAAAATTATTCCTGTTTTATACAAACAAGAGGCGATTCCGGTTTTGAAGGAAGCTGGGCTGTTGAAGGAGTAGTAGAAACTAGCTTTCTTCGTTTTTTAAAATATCCCAAATTAAATCGCCTTCAAATCCTCTTGACATGATGTATTGCGCTATTTTGTAGTTACGAACTTCAATTCTTTTTTCTTTTACTTCTTTTGCTTTTTTATGGATTAATTCCTCCAAGGTTTTGATATAATCACTTTCCGGAATTTCGGCCATTGCTTTTTTAATGCAATAGTCTGAGATTTTTCTTCTTTTCAACTCAATTTTAATTTTTACTCTTCCCCATTTTTTTATTCTAAACTTGCCACCAACATAGGTTTTAGCAAATCGTTCTTCATTCAAAAAGTTGTTAGTAATTAAGTCGGTAATAATGTTTTCTACATCATTTGAATATAGGCCCCATTCATATAATTTATCTCTCATCTCTTGTTGACAACGCTCCTGATAAGCACAGGTTTGTTGTGCTTTTAGCAAAGCTTGTTGATGTGTTAGTTTTTTCTTGGGTTTTGGTTCGAAATCCATTTAAGTAATGCTGCTTTGGCAGTGTTAAATCATGCCTCTAGCTTTTAATTCAAGATATTTATTTATTGTATTTACAGATAATTTTTTAGGGTCGGTATAAATACTCTGAATGCCGTAGCGTTCAAGTTCTTTTGTTATTAGCTTTTTTTCGTAAGCAAATTTTTCTGCAATAACTTTATTATACACATCTTCTGTGCTATTTGCAGGGTTTTCAATAAATGTTTTTAATTCAGTGTTTTCAAAAAATATTACAACCAACAGGTGGTCTTTGGCAATTCTTCTCAAGAATTTAATTTGTCGGTGCAGGCCTGAAAGCGTTTCAAAATTAGTGTATAACAATAATAAACTACGTTGGTTAATTTTTGTTTTTATGTTGATATACAATCGTTCAAAATTACTTTCGAGATACCCTGTTTTTTGATTGTAAAGTAATTCCAATATTTTTTGCAATTGTGCTGCTTTTCTATCGGCAGGTAAAATTGCTTGTACTTTATTTGAAAATGTAATGATGCCCGCTTTATCTTGTTTTATCATTGCAATGTTTGATATAACAAGGCTTGAGTTGATAGCATAATCCAATAAGCTTAATTGTTCAAATGGCATTTTCATTACACGCCCCATATCAATAATAGAATAAATCTGTTGAGATTTTTCATCTTGATATTGATTGGTCATGAGCTTATTTTTACGGGCAGTTGCTTTCCAATTAATGGTTCTAAACTCATCGCCAGCAACATATTCTTTTATTTGATCAAATTCGGAATTATTCCCTATGCGCCTGATTTTTTTTATTCCAGAGTTAGTCAGATAGTTTGATATAGCTAACAACTCGTATTTTCGCATTTGTAAAAATGATGGATATACAGGAACAATGGCATTGTCAGAAAAGAGATATCGCTTTTGAATAAAACTAATTGGGCTTTTTACATAAATATTTAGTGCTCCAAAATTATATTCTCCTCTTTTTTTAGGATACACATTGTATTCGAGTGTTTTGTGTGAAGCAGGTTTTAATTTTAAGTGAAATTCAGTATCACGTTCCTGAAATTGAAATGGTAATTCATCAATAATAGTGAGTGAAACAGGGAATAAATATCGATTTTCGATATATAGCCGTATTGGGTTTTCGTCACCGTTTGATAATTTGTCAAAAGTATTGCGTTTCCCGAAAATGCCATTTTTATTAGCATATAGTATAATGATGTCAATTAATAAAAGGCTAGGAAGTAGTATTAGTCCAAATGCTGAAAACGGTTCTAATACAGAAATAAAAAAGCTAAGTACAAGCAATAGTACTTCTGCTGCTGTAATATAATATAGCAGATTAGTAAAGTAAAGCGACTTGAAAAAAGCTTTCATCTTTTGTTGTTTACTTCAATTATCTAGGGATTTCTATTTGTTCAATAATTTGTTTGATAATTTCGCTTGTAGATATACCTTCCATTTCTTTTTCTGGAGTTAGCATAACCCTATGTTTTAGTACAGGTGTAGCAACCTGTTTTATATCATCAGGTGTAACAAAGTCTCTTCCTTTCATTGCAGCAATAGCTTTTGATGATGCCATTATTGCTAGTGATGCACGTGGCGAAGCTCCCAAATACAATGCACTATTGCTACGTGTTTGATTTACAATTTTAGCAATGTATGCAATTAAATTGTCGTCAATGTGCAATGCGTTTACTTTTGAACGATAGTTTTTAATTTCAATAGCATTAATAACAGCATTTACGCTGTTAATATCTACTGTGTTTTTACGCGAATGATAATCGGTTAAAATTTTTGTTTCTTCCTCAAGTGAAGGATAGTGTACTTCAATTTTAAAAAGAAAACGATCAAGTTGCGCTTCGGGCAAACGATACGTGCCTTCTTGTTCTATTGGATTTTGTGTTGCCAATACAATAAATGGAGGTGGTAATAAATAGGTTGTACCATCGGCCGTAATTTGTCGCTCTTCCATTGCTTCAAATAGGGCGGATTGTGTTTTGGCTGGTGCACGATTAATCTCATCAATCAACACTACATTTGAAAATAGCGGCCCTTTCTTAAATTCAAATTCAGATGTTTTTAAATTGAATATACTTGTACCCGTAATGTCTGATGGCATTAAGTCAGGAGTGAATTGAATTCTAGAAAAATCTACCGACATTGTTTTTGATAGCAATTTGGCTGTAAGTGTTTTTGCAACACCTGGAACACCTTCAATCAAAACATGTCCATCGGCTAATATAGCTGCAATAAGCAGTTCAATCATTTCATCTTGGCCTACAATTATTTTATTTATTTCCTTTTTGATGTTTGCAACTGTTTGTTGAAGGTTGCTTAAATCAAGCCTGTTGTGAAATAGTTGTTCTTCCATTTTTTTGTTTTTTAATGAATGTTAGCTTCTTTTATTTTCTTTGATTTGCTGTATGAAAAATTTCAATCAATGTGTTGAGCTTTAGTAATTCATATTCTGTAACTTTTTCTTTATTACTAAGTTCAGCAATGTAGTAAAATAGGTCTTTGTTTTGTTGGAAATCAACGCCTGAAATAGCTGATATTTTGCTCAAAAATGCATCATCATAAATAGTTGTTTTTGTTTTAAATGTGGTGCGAATAAATTCTAAAAAATAATTAATTTTTTTATCGGCAATGTTTTTGTGATTTCCTGTTTGAAAATAAAGTGTTCCAACAATGTCTATGAATTTGAGTGTTGTGTTTTGATATGGTTCTATTACAGGGATTATACGTTGTTTGCGTTTTATGCCAAAAATTATAAATAAAATCAAAGATAATAGTAGCAAATAATACGCTTTTAACAATAAAGGGTTTGCAAAGATTACACGTAAAGGACTATCGCTTTCCACATTATCAATTTTATAATATTCGTCCCAAATGGTTTTTTGATTTGGTAAATACGATAGTGCTTTATATACGTACGAATAATTTTTATTTACAAAGTGATAATTGCTATATACTTCTGGAACCGTATGAATAAATATATTGCCTTTGCCTATTGATGTTTTAATGAAATTTATATTGCCTTTTTCATCTTCACCCAATACAATGCTTTTGCCGGAATCAATCGTTTTGAAAAAAGTGCCTTCTATACCTTTAACATACACGTAGCTTGTGTCATTTTTTAGATTAAGATTTACAAAATTTGTTTTTAGTGTGTCGTAACTTTTGTAAAAATTAGGTATTGCGAGTGTATCATTGTTTGTTTGTTTCGGGGTTTCATAAATGTTTGTTGTTGCTATTTTTAATGTGTCTGCAAATTTTTCATCAAAATAATTCGCTGCAATAAAAATAGTATTGCCTCGTGCAACAAACTTAAGTAACTCTCTTGTATCAAGAGTGTCGGGATTAAACTCACTATTAATAATTATAAGGTTTTGATTCGTGCTTGTGTTTTCTATTAACGTATTATAAAGGGGGCGTTTCGAATCAATTATAATTTGGTTTGGAAAAATGTGTGTTAGCATTTCATGCAAGGCACTTGTTCCAAAAGGCTTTTTTGCATTTTTGCTATATGATAATGACCAGTCAATAGGTTTAGGTGTATATATTTGCAGCAAAATAAGTGCTGTAAAACATACAACTATAAAAAATAAATATTTTTTATTTTCCCTAAACACTATATTTTAAATGCTTTAAATTTATTAATCGTTGTATTGTAATCATCTTCATTTAACTCGAAACTTCCATACCAAATGTATTCATATAAAAATGTCAATTCTCTGAATTGTTTGTTATAAGGAGTGTTTGATAGCTCTGTATAGTAATCCTTATTAGTTTTGTCAATTTTCCAAGCAATTAAATTTTTATCAGTAAGTTCTTTCAGTAATTTTAAAAAGTGCAATCGAACGGCCCTTCTAAAGTCTTTTTCTTGAATAGATTTTGAAATAAGGTTGTTAAAATCAATAGCGTGTATGTCTTCTTCAAGTTCAGCAAAGTCAATGTTAGTTGTTGCGCTTTTGCCATAAAATAGTGAGCGTAAATTGTTTTTTAATAATATTAAAACGATAGCTACAATTGCAGCAATTATAAGCGCATATTTTAATACTTGCAGACTGATTTCGCCTCCTTTGCTATTGAAAAGTTTGTCTAGCTGATTAGAAAGCCATTCTTTAAATCGCTCCCAAGGGTTTTTTCCTACAGGGCTTTTTCTTTCGTATTGATAATCTTTATTGTTTAATAATTCATTTTGTTTTTGGGTATCAGGCTTCCGAATTTCGATAATAGAAGAATCGTTTACAATTACTTGAGGCTTTTGTAACGAATCGTTTGTTGCTATTGCCTGAAATTGGCAAAAACAACAAGTGGTAAAAAGTATAAAAATATATTTAGTAATCCTGTTCTTCATTATTTTGTATTGTACTTCCTATTTCATCAATTTTATCTAAAAGCCCAAGCCCATCTTTTTGCTCAGCAAGGCTATAGTAATGAAACGCACCAATAATATATAAAATTGAGTAGATGAGTGTACTGCAAAAAGTGCAAATAGTGGCTACAATTATAAATGGAATAGATGTTTCTGCTTCGCCACCATCAGGCTTTAGGTGACTAAACATTATAACAAACTGATAAATAGTTTGTGGGAGTGCAAAAACAAAGGAAAGTATTCCTATGGCCATAGTAGCGCATATCATTATGACCCAAGTCCACCAAAAATTTCCTTTTAATAGTACAACACTTCTCGTAATTGAAGCAAATCCTCCTTTTTCTTCGTGCATAGCAATTAGATAGCTAATAGATAGTTGCCAAAAAAGAGGGGGTGCAATAATAATTAAAACTATTATTAATGCTAAAAATGATAATATTATTAATGCTGTAGATTTTGTAAGTGCAATTAATAAGCCTATTCCAACAAACGCACCAACTATAAACACCAGTAGTAATAAAAACGAGAAAAATGTACGAGTAATTTTTCCTGTGTTTTTTAATAATGTTTTACTAATATCTGCAATTGAAAATCCATTTGGCCCATTTTTGAAATAGTTAATTATAAAAGCATTGGTGGTTCCAATAAGCACTAAGTTTGAAACAATACTTGTTAAAATAAAAATACCGGCCGATATTCCATATTGTGTAAAAAAGTTTTCGCCCCCAATTTTAGATAATGACATTATGCCTATTGAGTTTGATTGATAAAACGCACCAGCAATAGAGCTTATTAATACAAATGGACCTGCAATTGCAATTAAAGCCGAAAAAAAATGTTTAAAATTTTGTTTGGTAAATTTTACGGATACATTAAAAACTTCTCCAAAATCACGTGCTTGTCGAAAGTTTATTTTTTCATTGTTGTTCATTTTTAATTTTTTTCTACAGGTTGATATAATTACTGTTTGTTTTCAATTCTTTTATTTAGTAAAATTGGATAAATGATAAAGTATCCGATAATAAAAAGCAGTGAACTACCTATGATTAATAGACTCAACCATATTGGCATTTGAGTATAGCGAGTTACAAAACTTTCAAGAAATCCTGCTGTTATAAAAATTGGTACTAACCCAATTACAATTTTTACACCTTGTTTAGCGCCTTTAATAAACGATACATTTCTGGAGTATGTTTTTGGAAATAGTATGCTATTCCCAATCACTAAACCTGAGCAACCTGCAATTACTATAGCTGATATTTCTAGTGTTCCGTGTATCCATATGGTAAGCATTGATGGTAATAATAGCCCCTTTGAGTAAAAAAAATATTGAAATGAGCCAAGCATTACACCATTGTAAAAAAGTACAGCACCTGTACCAAACGAAAAAAACAGGCCTAATGCAAAACACATAAAAGCTACCTGAATATTATTAATAGTAATTCCTAAAAACATGTCAACTTGATTCATGCTTTTATAAACAGCCATTGGGTCTCCTTTATCAATATTGTCTAGTGTCATATTCACATAGCGGTCGCCTAATATCAATCTAACAAAATTATCGTCATAGGCTGATGATACAATTCCAATGAGCATTGAAACCGAAAATATCAAAAAGGCGTATAGTAGTTGTTTGTGCGAATGTTTAAAAATAAACGGAAGCTCATATTTCCAAAAGCTTGCTATACGGTTACTTTTCTCTTTTTTGTTTTTGTAGATTTCTTGATGTACTCTTGCCGCAATGGAGTTAAGATATTGTGTTGTTTTTGATTTTGGGTAATTTGTTTTGGAATAGGATAAATCATCTGTAATTTGTATAAACAAATCAGCCATCAAATCAGGATCTGAATTGCCTTTAGTAGAAATGAGTGTTTCAAATTGCTGCCATTTATCAGCATTTTGATTAAGAAAGGTTATTTCTTTCACAGTATTATATATATCATATACTTCTGTAAATTTATGAAAAAATAAAATAGTTTTGTTCTTCTAATCAAAAACTTTACTTTTAAACTGATTATTGCATTAAAAAAATCTAGAAAATAAGAAATGGATAATATTCGTATTGAAACTACCCAGAATGTTGATATTGAATATGAAGTGGCTAGTGTTGGCGATCGTATTCTTGCAACATTGCTCGATTATCTTTTTTTTCTAGCTTACCTCCTTTTAATTGGCATACTTGCAGCTATTATAGGCAGTAGTTTTATTGATAGCTGGGCTATTATATCTTTAATTGTACTTCCCATATTATTGTACGATTTATTGTGTGAAACTTTTTTACAAGGTCGTTCGTTCGGTAAAATAATGATGAAAATAAAAGTTGTAAAAATTGATGGTACACAGGCAACATTTGGTTCTTATTTGATACGTTGGTTGCTTCGTATAGTTGATACGCGAATATTTGGCGGTGTAATAGCTCTTATTGTAATATTAGCAAATGGTAAAGGCCAACGTGTTGGTGATATGGCAGCAGGCACAACTGTTATTAAAATGAAACAAAAGGTGCAACTAAGCGATACCATATTAAATAATGTAATACCAGATTATACACTTGTTTTTTCACAAGTGTCAAAATTGTCGGATAACGATATTGCTATTATTAAAGATGTAATGAATTTGTGCTTAAAAACAGGTAATACAGAAGCATTAAGTAAATTGGCTGCAAAAACTAAGACAACCATGGGTGTTGATGTTAATATGCCTGATATACAATTTTTAAATACAGTTTTGCAAGATTATAGTTATTGGGGGGCTATAAATCAATAGAATGTACATGTTTTAATTTTATCAAAACCTAGTAGCCCTTTTTCAAAATCAATAGTTACATTTTGTACTTTTTGCGAACTTATATCATGGTCTTTAATATATTCGTTTAAAACTCTTTCCAGACCCTCGTTATCATCATCGTTTAAAATAACTAATTGATAATATAGGCCTTCCCGAGCTACAGGATATGTTTCTGTATGATGTTTAATTATTATAGAATAGTTCAATAGAAATAATAAATTGAGTGAGCAGATACCAAAACCAACAAATGCGTACATCACAAATTGATGATATTCCATATCAATTTCATTTTTTACAAATCGCCATTGTGCTAATCCTACAAGTCCTAATAAAAATAGTAGTGTTAACAAAATACTCGTATTTATTGATGTAACAGAAGCAAAGAAAAAAAGAATAGGAATACCAATGAAGCCTAAAGAGGTAAGTATTATTGCCGTAGCTACTCCATTTTTTCGAATAAATAATTTTACTTTATTCTTGCGAACGATGTCTGTATAATTTTCGTTTTGCGTTTGTTTTGAATTATTGCCGTTTTCGTTTTGTATTGTAGGTAATAAAAGCTGGTTTGTTAACAAGTAATCATTGCTTGTATTGGTAATATCTTGATTCAGTAATGCTGCTATACTTCTATATAATCTAGGTAGTTGACGCTTAAATTCTTCAGGCATTTCAAAAAAATGTTCCACGCATACCGCAAAAAATTCAAATAAATTAGTACTTCGGTAAGAACGTAAAAAAGGAGAGTTGCCATTTTTTAGTTTGTGAAAATCGGCAACAGCAATTTTTTTCCATACTAGTAATTGGTTCGAGAAACGTTTGTCGGAATTATTGTTTTCCAAAAAAATATTTAGCACATGCGCCATTTCGTGCAATCCTAAGTTTATTTTATCCGTTTCATTTACATAGCCACTTTTAAAATGCTTCCACGATAGTGATAGCACTCCATTTCTGGAGGTAAGCCCTTTGAATGAAGCATTAAATAGTGGAGAGTGAAATATATCAGGAAAAACATTGATTGTACGTAAATTGGGCAACAAATAATTGTCCATTCCAAAGGTTAATTGTATTGCTGTTGCACCAATAAGAATTCGCATTTCATCGGTTATCACTAAGTTTTGATGACCAACAAACTGTTTTTGTTTAATAAATTCCATCAATCGGCTTTCAAATTTCTTTTTTCCGTTTTCTGATAGATTTATATAAAATGGATTTTTCTCTAGTAGTGTAGAATACATTCTTTCCGTTGCACAATAGCTCAAATATACTAAATTGATATTTTTTTATCTACTTTTATCTAAAATGATTGTTTATGCATAAATATACTAACTCACTTATACGAGAAACCAGTCCTTATTTGTTACAACATGCTCATAATCCCGTAAATTGGTATGCTTGGAATGATGAAACCCTTGAAAAGGCAAAGAAAGAAGATAAGCCTATATTGATTAGTGTTGGGTATTCGGCTTGTCATTGGTGCCATGTGATGGAGCACGAAAGTTTTGAAGATGAAGCCATCGCAGCATTGATGAACGAACACTTTATTTGTATAAAAGTGGATAGAGAAGAACGCCCTGATATAGACCAAGTTTATATGCTTGCCGTTCAATTAATGACAGGACAAGGTGGTTGGCCACTCAATTGTTTCGCATTACCTGATAGCCGACCAGTATATGGTGGCACTTATTTCCCGAAAGAACGTTGGAGAAACATATTACTCAACTTGTCGGATTTATATAAGAATGAACCCAAACGAATGCTTGAATATGCGGTGCAACTTACCGAAGGCATTAAAATGGCAGAGCTAGTAAAAATAAGTGAAACCGAAAATAAATTTACATCCGAATTACTTCACAAAACCTACGAACAATGGAAAACAGGTTTCGATGATGAGTATGGAGGACCTAATCGTGCACCCAAATTTCCATTGCCCAATAATTATCAGTTTTTGTTGCGTTATGCTCATTCTGCTACAATAGCTCCAGAAGTAAAACAAGAACTATTGAATCACATTGACCTAACGCTTACTAAAATGGCTTTTGGTGGCATTTACGATCAGCTTGGTGGAGGCTTTGCACGCTATTCTGTTGATGCCTATTGGAAAGTACCCCATTTCGAAAAAATGTTGTACGACAATGCACAACTCGTAACGCTTTATTCCGAAGCTTTTCAGGCAACAAAAAATGCTATTTATAAACAAGTGGTGTATGAAACACTTGCGTTTATTGAAAAAGAATTGTTGAGTGATGAGGGTGGTTTTTACTCAGCATTAGATGCCGATTCGGAAGGGGAGGAGGGCAAGTTTTATGTTTGGAAAAAGGAAGAATTGCAACAATTGTTAAAAGAAAATTTTGAGTTGTTTGCCGATTATTTTAATGTAAACCAAACAGGTTTTTGGGAACACGAAAATTATATTTTGTTGCGTGAACAAACGGATGAAGATATTGCTAAAAAGCATAATTTGTCAATTAATACCTTGCAACAGCTTATTCATAGCATAAAACAACAACTGCTCAAAGTGCGTAATCAACGTGTACGTCCGGCATTAGATGATAAACAACTTACCTCGTGGAATGCCTTGATGTTAAAGGCTTATATAGATGCCTATAAAGTATTTGATGAAGCTCATTTTTTAGCTGTTGCTTTTAAAAATACAAATTTTATACTTTCAAATTTGTTGCGTGCAGATGGTGGATTGTATCATAATTTTAAAAATGGAAAAGCAACAATAAATGGATATTTAGAAGATTATTGCTTTTTTATTGAAGCCCTTATTGCGCTTTATGAAGCTAGTTTTAAAGAAGAATACTTACATACTGCAAATAAATTAGTGCAGTATTGTATTCATCATTTTTTTGATAAAAATAGCGGAATGTTTTATTTCACTTCCGATGAAGACGTGGCTTTGATTGCCCGAAAAATGGAACTTGCCGATAATGTTATTCCTGCTTCTAATTCAAGCATGGCAAAATCATTGTTTGTTTTAGCCCATCATTTACAAAATGATAATTACATGCAAATAAGTAAAACAATGTTAAATAATATGCTAGATGATATTGTAAGTTATGGCGCAGGCTATAGCAATTGGGGGATGTTATTGTTACATTTTATACAACCGTTTTATGAGCTTGCAATTATAGGGGACGATGTTGATGATAAATATAAAGCATTAAATAAGTATTATATACCCAATGCTATTTTTGCAGCAAGTTTTGGCACTAGTTCTTTACCTCTATTAATGAATAGATGGCAACAAAATAAAACTTATATATATGTATGCGTTAATCAAAATTGCAAATTGCCTGTTACTGATATAGATGATGCATTAAAGAATTTGAATATTAATGCTTAGAAACTAAAAAATATATTTAAATTTGCTTATCCCTGCCCGGGTGATGAAATTGGTAGACATGTACGCTTGAGGGGCGTATGTCGTAAGACGTACGAGTTCGAATCTCGTCTCGGGCACTTTTTAGATGCTATAATTGCTCAATACTATCTTTTGTTAGATTCTTTTTTTATTATCCTTTCTGTTTTTTTTGATTTAATTCATTGAAAATCAGCTGTTTACTTTTTAAATCTTATTTAGAATAATTATAAATACCTTTTTTTAGGTATTGTGTTGCTCCTCATTTGAGCGTAGTTTTGACCTCAGAAATTTAACCTAAACTTTTAAGTCAAATATATAAAAATGAAACTTTTAAAAATATCAATTGTTGCAAGCATATTTTCGCTAAGCATAGCATCATGTAAAAAAGAAGAAACCCCAGAGCCAACAGTTCCTACTCCTACAGGTTATACTATACCTACTACTTACAATTTTTCCAATGTAAGTTATACAGGGCAAACACAGCGTATAGCCATGTTAGACGAATTAAGTACCTACATGAAAACAGGAAACACAATGGGCGTAACCGTGGATGCACAAACAATGAAAAACATGTTTTCAAACACAGGTAACCCTTTTGCTGATAGTACCTTGAATGCTAGTGGAAAGCAGCTTAAAAATAAAACATATTCGCTTGTTCAAGCCTTATTTGAATCCTATTTTGATAGCTTGGCTTTAAATAGTCAATCAACCGTGGCGGGTACTAATGGCACAGCAGGTGTGGTTGTAAGCCCCAACGATGCTACAAAAAAATACCTGTGTTCTGCAACAGGTATTGAGTACAATCAATTAATTACTAAAGGATTAATGGGTGCAACTTTTTATTATCAAGCCGTTTCTGTTTATCTCGAAAATTTAACCACGGCCGATAATACTACTGTTGTTGATGGTCAAGGTACAGTAATGGAACACAATTGGGACGAGGCATTTGGCTATTTTGGCGTGCCAACAGATTTTCCTACTACTGTTACAGGCTTAAAATATTGGGGCTCGTATAGCAATCAGCGCAATTCTGTGTTGTCTATCATACTGCTATGATGACAGCCTTTTTAAAAGGACGTGCTGCTATTTCTAACAATGATTATACTTCACGTGATGAAGCCATTAATGCTATTAATAGCGCTTGGGAAAAAATAGCTGTTGGTTCAGCAATACATTACATAAATACCGCTAAAGATAATCTAACAGATGATGCATTACGTAATCACGCCCTTTCAGAGTGTTTAGGCTTTGTAATGTCATTGAAATATAATATCAACAAAACAATTTCTGATACACAGTTAGATCAAGTAAAAGCCTATTTAGGAAACAATTTTTATACTGTTAGTGTAAATAATTTAGATAATGCTAAAAATTTATTGAGTACAATCTATAATTTAGATGCAGTTAAAGATAATTTGTAAGTTATAGTTTTATAATTAACTCATATTACGTATAAAAAATGTAAGCCCTCCCACAATATTCGACAAGCTCAGACTGACTGCGCGCGGGTCATATTGAGC
>JBASCV010000093.1:0-1951 GCA_049651825.1 Bacteroidia bacterium | reverse complement strand
CCATTAGTTCCCGCTGTGCCTGTTGCACCTGTAATACCTAGTAAGCCATCTGCACCTGTTGAACCAGTGCTTCCTGTATATCCAACTTCACCATCAGCGCCTGTTACACCTGTATTACCCATAAAACCATCGGCACCTGTTGCACCTGTACTTCCTATATTTCCATACATTCCAGTGCCACCTAAAAGTGCTTTCCAATAAGCACCATTAAAATAATAAAACGTATTGTTCGTACTAAGGTAAATCAATAAACCAGTTGCAGGATTAACAACATCATTCGTATCAGCTATACGAGGAATAAGTATACCTTGATTATTCGATGATAACTCTAATAATGCAGAAGGCTCAGGACTCATTGTTCCAATTCCAACATTATTACTTTGTGAATATAAATGCCCTACAGAGTGTTTCCCTATATTAAAGAATCCAAACACAAAAGGCAACAAAAAACAAATAGTAGAATTGTAATTTTTTTCATGTTTTATGGTTATGAGGTATGAAAAAAATTAAAAAAGGCTAGCATTAACAATCAGAATTATAAATAGTTACAAAGCAAAAATATAAATATTTTTTGAAAAAAAATAGATTCAAGTAAACTTATTAAAAAGGAAATAGAATTTATTTTCCTCTTCCTTGAATAACAATAAGGGCAGTATAAATCAATATTTTCATATCTACTCCAAGCGACATGTTTTCGATATAAATAATATCATATTTAAGGCGTTCAATCATTTGGTCTACATTTTCGGCATAACCATATTTTACTTGCCCCCAAGATGTAATACCTGGACGAACCTTGTGTAAATGCCTATAATGCGGTGCCTTTTGCACTATTTGGTCAATAAAAAACTGGCGCTCCGGACGAGGACCAACAATTGACATTTCGCCAATGAGTACATTATAAAATTGCGGAATTTCATCCAAACGTACTTTTCGTAAAAATAATCCAACACGTGTAATACGAGGGTCTTTTTTGCTCGACAAAGCTGGTCCAGCCTTTTCGGCATCAATATACATTGAACGAAATTTATGTATCATAAATGGCTTGCCATGCCATCCTATACGTTCATGACTATAAAAAACAGGGCCTTTTGAACCCAACTTTACAGCAATGGCAACAAGTATGTATATCCAGCTAAAAACAATGAGCACAAAAATAGAAACAACAATATCAAATATACGTTTGGCTGATATTTCCCAAACAGGCATTATTTCGCGTGATATTTCAATTAAGGGTGCTCCAAAAATGGAAGTCATTTTTACCGAGCCCGATAAAATATCGTACATATCTGGAATTACTTTTATTATTACTGCTTCCGCATCTAAGTCGTTCACTATTTTACCTAAATTTTCGTGTTCAAACGACTCAATAGCAATAATAACTTCCTCTACTTCATGCTTGCGAATAATTTCTTTTAGTTGTTCTAATTCGCCTAAGTGTGGCAAATGCTTGATAAGTTCGTGTGAATAACCGTTTTTTTGATCAACATGAACAAATCCAACAAATTGATTACCAGAAGATTTGTGTTGCTTTTGCATCTCCATAAACAAATTGAGTGCATTTTGGTTACTTCCAACAAGTAAGGTTTTAAAACCTATAATTCTGTTGTGAACACGATAATTGGTAATGCTTGATAAAATAAATCGAAAAATAGCCGTAAATCCAAAATGCAAAACAAAGAGTACCAACACACTTTGGTAATAATTTTTATAGCTAACTATCTCATCATCAAGTATTAATATAAAAAATAAAACTAGAATTCCGATAAGGGAAAGTAAAAAAGTTTGAGCAAGTTCCTTTAGCCTCGATTTTCTGTAAATATTTCTATACGAACCTGCTAAAACATACATCAACAACCAAAAAAAGGGCACAAAAGCCAACCCCCAAAAAAACTGTTGCTCAAATGCGAGAGGAATTGTTTTTCCAAATTTTTCGGGTTCGATGTATAAC
>JBASCV010000092.1:0-5382 GCA_049651825.1 Bacteroidia bacterium | reverse complement strand
GACTTGTGTGAAAGAAAAAATTGTAGTTGGTTTTCGTGGTGTCTTTTTCTTTGTAACTTTCTTTTGGACAAGCAAAAGAAAGTTAAATGCTTTTTAAAATTTCAAATCTCAGTTGATTGAATTAAATGTTTGATAATCAGTACCATTTATTTCATTTACTTAAGAGATAAAAGGACAAAAAGCTGAAAGAAAAACGTTTTTTATCGCAAAAAAAGAATCTTTAATACGTTATCAAAAACTTTGCGTAACATCAGTTATTATGTCGTTTACAATTGAAGGAAACATTATAGATGTTGTCAATCAAAACATCTATCAAGGAGCAATAACCATTGAAAATGGAATTATTGTTAACATAACCAAACAAGCAGTTGAAAGTGACACTTTTATATTGCCTGGTTTTGTTGATGCGCATGTGCACGTAGAAAGTTCCATGCTTGTTCCTTCCGAATTTGCGCGACTTGCCGTGACACATGGTACCGTTGCTACCATTTCCGATCCTCACGAAATAGGCAATGTGTTGGGTATTGATGGCGTAAAATATATGCTTGAAAACGGAAAACAAACTCCTTTCAAATTTTATTTTGGTGCCCCCTCTTGCGTTCCAGCAACTACTTTTGAAACTGCTGGTGCCATTATTGGGGTTAAAGAAGTGGATGAGCTATTGCGTATGCCCGAAATAGTTTATCTGGCCGAGATGATGAATTTTCCTGGTGTTTTGAATGGTGATAAGGAGGTGATGGAAAAAATTCAATTGGCGCATAAGTATAAAAAAGTAGTTGATGGACATGCTCCAGGCCTTAGAGGCGAAGCAATAAAAAAATACATTGCAGCGGGTATAGCTACCGATCATGAATGTTTTACTGAAGACGAAGCTCTTGAGAAATTACTCTTGGGCATGAAAATATTAATTCGAGAGGGGAGTGCTGCCAAAAATTTTGAAGCATTAATAAGTTTGATGCATAAACATTATCAAAATATGATGTTTTGCTCTGACGACAAACATCCAAATGATTTAGTAGTAGGGCACATCAATCAATTGGTTAAGCGTGCTTTAAATAAAGGTATTCCTTTGCTGCATGTGCTTCAAGCGGCATGTGTTAATCCGGTTAAGCATTATGGTATGAATGTTGGTTTGCTCCAAATAAACGACCCTGCCGATTTTATTATAATTGATAATACTTCCGATTTTAATGTGTTGGAAACATACATTAATGGAAAGTTGGTTGCAAAAAATGGAAAATCATATTTAGAGTCAGTAAAAGCCGAAGTTGTAAATAATTTTAATTGTATTCCAATTTCTGAACAAGATATTGCTGTTTCTGCTCTATCTGATAATCTAAAAGTAATAACAGTTGAAGACGGGCAATTAATTACTAAACAAATGAATGCCAAAGCGCTTGTAAAAGATGGTTTTGTGCAAAGTGATAGTAGTCAAGATGTATTAAAACTTGTTGTTGTAAATCGTTACAACAATGCGCCTCCAGCAGTAGCTTTTGTGCACAATTTTGGATTAAAAGAAGGTGCTTTAGCTTCTACCGTTGCGCACGATAGTCACAATATAATTGCTACCGGTGTAAGTGATGAAGATATTGTGAATGCCATAAATTTATTAATTGAATGTAAAGGTGGTGTTTCCGCTTCAAACGGAAACTTTAATCAAGTGTTGCCATTACCTGTTGCTGGCTTAATGAGTCCTGAAGATGGTTATAAAGTTGCCGAAAGTTATGAATCCCTTGATAAAAAAGTGAAATCTTGGAAATGCACCTTGCAATCGCCTTACATGACCCTTTCATTTTTAGCACTTTTGGTGATTCCTGAACTGAAATTAAGCGACAAGGGCTTGTTTGATGGTAATTCCTTTAAATTTACGTCAACTTTTATCTAATCTTCTTCTTTTTATACCCCTTTTTCAAAATAATGAACAATTGTATCTTGAAAAAAGATGTTTTTGCTATTTAATAGTCCATTAAAAAAACGTATTATTGCATTTATATCGTACATAAATCACAGTAAATGAGTAAAGTAGCATTAATTACAGGAGTAACAGGTCAGGATGGGGCCTATTTGGCAGAATTATTATTAAGCAAAGGTTACACCGTGCATGGACTAAAACGTAGAAGCTCCATGTTCAATACTGGTCGTATCGATCATCTATATAAGGATCAACACGAATCCAAAGTTCGTTTTTTTCTTCATTATGGCGATTTAACCGATTCTACCAACCTTATTCGTATTATTCAAGAAACGCAGCCCGATGAAATTTACAATTTAGCTGCTCAATCACACGTAAAAGTGTCGTTTGATTCGCCCGAATATACTGCCAATGCCGATGCTATTGGTGCGTTGAGAATTTTGGAGGCCATTCGTATCCTAAAACTGGAGAAAAAAACTAAATTTTACCAAGCTTCTACTTCCGAAATGTACGGATACGTTCAAGAAGTTCCACAAAAAGAAACTACCCCTTTTTATCCTCGATCTCCTTACGGAGTGGCTAAAGTATATGCTTTTTGGATTACTAAAAATTACCGCGAAGCATACAACATTTTTGCTTGTAATGGTATTTTGTTTAATCACGAAAGTCCTATTCGTGGCGAAACATTTGTTACGCGTAAAATTACCCGTGCTGTTGCCAAAATTCACCTAAAATTACAAGATAAATTGTTTTTAGGAAACCTTGATTCTGAGCGCGATTGGGGGCATGCGAAAGATTATGTTGAGGGTATGTGGTTAATGATGCAGGAGAAAACTCCAGATGATTATGTATTGGCTACAGGTAAAAAAATAACAGTGCGTCAGTTTGTTGAGTTGGCTTTTGCCGAAGTTGGAATTAATATTAAATGGGAGGGAAAAGGAGTTGAAGAAAAAGGAATCAATACCGCTACAAATCAGGTGATTGTAGAAGTTGACCCTCGTTATTTCCGCCCTACTGAGGTTGATTTATTGATTGGTGATGCTTCAAAAGCAAAAAATACATTTGGATGGCAGCCAAAACATACGTTGGAGCAGTTGGTGAAAGAAATGGTACAAAGCGATGTGAAATTGTTTGAACGCGACAAGTATCTGTTGGATGGTGGTCACAATGTGATGAATTATCATGAGTAATTAAAAATTTTCAATAAACTCTGAATAACTCTGAGCAAAGGTTATTTCGAGTTAAGCCTGTGCTGAGCAATTGTCGAAGCATCGAGAAATAAACCATTGCGATTACCTGTAAACAATTTGAATAAAATTTAAACAAAATGAGTACGAATACCTTTGGATTAGATAAAAATGCTTCAATTTTTGTTGCCGGACATCGTGGAATGGTTGGCTCTGCCATTGTTCGTAAACTTCAGCACCAAGGCTTTAAAAATATCATTACCCGTACTTCTAAAGAGCTCGATTTAAAAAATGCACAGGCAGTAGCTGATTTTTTTTGCTAACGAAAAACCTGAATACGTGTTTTTAGCCGCAGCTAAAGTGGGTGGTATTGTTGCTAATAACACGTATAGAGCCGATTTTATTTATGAAAACATTATGATTCAAAGTAATGTCATTCATAATGCATACCGAAACAATGTTAAAAAACTACTTTTTTTAGGATCCTCTTGTATCTATCCTAAAATGGCCCCTCAACCATTAAAAGAAGATTATTTACTTACAGGGCTTCTTGAGCCAACAAACGAACCTTACGCCATAGCAAAAATTGCAGGAATCAAAATGTGTGATGCTTACCGAAGTCAGTACGGTTGCAATTTTATTTCGGTGATGCCAACAAACTTATATGGTCCTAACGATAATTACGATTTAAAAAATTCACATGTATTACCAGCCCTAATTCGCAAGTTTCACAATGCAAAGGCAGCTAATGCTCCTTTCGTAGAAATATGGGGTAGTGGTTCTCCTATGCGAGAGTTTTTACATGTAGATGATTTAGCGGATGCGTGCTTCTTTTTAATGGAAAATTATAACGAGGCTGGACTTATTAATATTGGTGTCGGACATGATATTACCATAAAAGATTTAGCTCTTTTGGTGAAAACTGTTGTTGGCTATACGGGAGATTTAAAATTTGATGCTTCTAAACCTGATGGAACTCCTCGTAAGTTGATGGATGTTAGCAAGTTAGCGGCTTTTGGTTGGAAATATAAAATAGAATTAGAGCAAGGAATTAAAAACGTTTATAAAGAAGTAAAACCTCTTTTTGAAAAGGAAGTTGTTGAAAATCAGTAGTTTTTGTTTTTTTTAAATAGAATAAGCAACAAGTTATGTGCAACTTTGTGCTATAAAATAGCGTCTCAGTACATATAAATTATTGCTGTAAAATAACACTTAAAATAAATAGATAACACATTAACGAATGAAAATGAGCTTTACAAATACTCCTATTAAAGCCTTTTCCCCTTCTTTAAATTCGAAGGTTTTTCGTGTATTGTTTTTCTTTATAACAGTTCTGTTTTCTGCTAAATCAAGCGCACAGTGTCCCAATATAATAATAACGGTAACCTCTGATACGATTTGCTCTGGAACCACAACAGCTATAACATTTTCTAGCGATCAACCTGGTACAACATATACTTGGACTTCTTTACAAACGGATGTCGTAGGTGCAACTAGCACTTCTGGTGCATCAATTACTGATACCTTAACAACTATTGATGTTTTCCCTGGTTCTGTTGTATATAGTATTAGTCCAACGGCTAATGGTTGTACATCTCCTGCCACAAATGTTACCATCGTTGTAAACCCTGTACCTGTTGTTACAGCCACTCCAAGTTCCCAAACAATATGTACGGGTGCAACCACTAATATTGCTTTAACCTCTACAGTTACTGGTACCACATTTTCATGGACAGTATCTAATTCCGGTACTGTTGGTGCTACTAATGGAAATGGTGCGCTAATTGCTCAAACGTTAACAACCGTAACGGGCGGTATCGCTACTTATAATATTACACCTTTAGCTGATGGTTGTTACGGATATTCCATTTTTACTCCCGTTTTAGTGAGGCGTCAACCAACTGTTGCGGTTGCTCCTGTGGCTCAAACAATTTGTTCTGGCGATGCAATCACCAATATTGTAATTACAAATCCAAACAACGTTCCTGGTACAACATTTACTTGGACACGAGATAACACCGTTAACCTTACGGGTATTGCTGCATCTGGTTCAGGAACCCCAATTACAGGTTCATTAACCAATAATACAGGTGTATCACAAACTACTATCTTTAGTGTAACAGCTATAGCAAACACCTGTGCTTCAGTCGTAACTACAGCAAGTGTTACTGTTGATTTAAACCCAACGTTGGTTACAAATGATCAAACCGTTTGTGCTCCTCAAACTGTTGACTTAACAGCACCTGCTGTTACTCTTGGTTCTTCGCCAGGATTAACCTTTTC
>JBASCV010000091.1:0-7224 GCA_049651825.1 Bacteroidia bacterium | reverse complement strand
AACCCAAACAGCATATTAGCACTATTGCCCTGTTGAACCATTTTTCCATTAATTAGCAATTTAAAATTGATGTTTTTTTCATCTGTAAATTGCTTTTTATCAATGAACTTACCTATTGGAGCCGACCCATCAAACGCTTTTGCTTTCTCCCAAGGTAAACCTTTTTTTTTGCATTCGGCCTGAAGGTCTCTTGCTGTGAAATCAATTCCTATGCCAATTTCTTCAAAATACTTATGAGCAAACTGAGATTGAATGTTTTTTCCAGGTTTATTAATCTTAATTACCAGTTCCACCTCATGGTGTATTTCCTTAGAAAAATCAGGTAAATAGAACGCTTGACCGTCTTTTAATAATGCAGTATCAGGCTTTAGAAAAAAAACTGGTTCGGTTGGTACTTCGGAGTTTAATTCTTTGGCATGTTCAACATAATTTCGGCCAATACAAATTATTTTCATCGATTTATATACTTCTATTAAATTATTATTTAACGCAAACATACAAAATTATACCTGTACTATTGTGGTTGTATAAGTGTTTAAAAATGAGTTGATATATAAATTACTATTTTACCTAGCAAGTGAATTTTTTTATTGAAATTTACCTCTACAAAGCAAAAACTATGAATTATAATAAAATAACCCCGTCAATTGTAGATACCTTAAAGCGTATTGTTGGAGAAAGTGCTGTTTTTATGGATGATGAAAATTTAGCCAATTACGGACATGATGAAACTGAACGCCTAATGTTTATGCCCGAAGTGGTTGTTAAGCCATATACTGCCGAACAAATATCACAAATACTAATACTTGCCAATAACAACAATGTACCTGTAACACCCAGAGGTGCAGGTACAGGACTAAGCGGAGGTGCTTTACCTATATACGGTGGTATATCACTTTCTATGGAGCGCTTTAATAATATATTAAATATTGATGAGCGTAATTTACAAGCTACAGTAGAGCCAGGAGTAATTAATGAAGTATTTCAAAATGCAGTAAAGGAAAAAGGTTTGTTTTATCCGCCCGACCCAGCAAGTAAGGGCAGTTGCTTTTTAGGAGGAAATGTGGCTGAAAGTTCGGGAGGTCCCAAATGTGTTAAATACGGAACAACCAAAGACTATATATTAAATTTAGAAGTGGTTTTGCCCACGGGTGAAATTATTTACACCGGTGCTAATACCTTAAAAAATTCTACTGGATACAATTTAACTCAACTGATGGTTGGTAGCGAAGGCACTTTAGGCATTGTTACAAAAATTATTGTTAGACTATTACCGTATCCAAAGCATAACTTATTGATACTTGTTCCGTTTCGTAGCTTAGATGAAGCGTGTAGTGCTGTAAGTGAAGTGTTTAGGGCTGGTTTTATACCCAGCGCAATGGAATTGATGGAACGTGATGCCTTGGATTGGGTTAGTAAATTTGTTGAAAGCAGCGTTGTGAAAATTGAAGATGATATTCAAGCGCATTTACTTATTGAAGTTGATGGCAATGATCCAGAAATGCTAATGAAAGAAATTGAATCAATTGTTGAACTAATGACAAGGTTTAATGTTGGTGATGTATTGTTTGCTGAATCGGCTGCTCAAAAAGATGAATTGTGGAAATTACGCAGAAAAATAAATGAAGCTGTAATGGCAAATGCAATAAGCAAAGAGCAAGATACTGTGGTACCACGAGCAGAATTGCCTCAATTGGTGAAAGGCATAAAAGATATAGGAAAAGCGTATCATTTTAAAAGTGTATGCTATGGCCATGCTGGAGATGGTAATTTGCATGTACGTATTATAAAAGGCGATTTAACAGACGAACAGTGGAACGGACAGTACATTAAAGATGCTATCGCAGCTATTTTTAAATTATGTAAGCAATTGAATGGTACTATTAGCGGTGAACATGGTATTGGATTGATTCAGCAAGAATACATGGGAATTGTTTTTTCTGAAAAGGCATTAAGTATTCAAAAAAATATTAAACAGGTGTTTGACCCTAACAATATTTTAAATCCGGGTAAAATGTTTTTTACAAATTAAGAGCCTGTTTAAACTTATGTTGAAATTTAAAACACTTTATTATATTTTTTTGTTGTGTATTACAACATTTATTAGTTGTAAAAAAGAGCATATTGCTGAGGTGGATTATCGTTCAGAAATGCGATTGTTTGTGCAAGGTATAAGTGCTTATACTAAAGCAATACAGCCTAATTTTATTATCATTCCACAAAATGGACATAACCTGCTTACGCTTAACGGAACACCTTTAGGCATACCTGCAACTGAATATATACAAGCAATTGACGGTATAGGCCGTGAAGATTTATTTTATGGTTATGATGCTGACGATATAGAAACACCCATAGAAGCCAAAGACGAAATGATTCCGTTTATGGATATTGCAAAACAAAATGGGCTAAAAGTATTGGTAACCGATTATTGTTCTACACTAAGTAACGTTGATAATAGCTATCAACATAATTATACAAAAGGCTATATTTCATTTGCCGCTAATCATCGTGATTTAGATAATATTCCTGGTTATCCTAGTCCAATATTTAATGAAAACTCTATTAGTATAAATACTCTTGATAGTGCACGCAATTTTTTATACATTATAAATACTGCAGGTTATGAAAGTAAAAATGCATTTATTGATGCTGTGAAGCATACAAATTATGATGTAATTATCATGGATATAAACTTTAACGATGAATTTTTTAATGCTGCAGAAATTAACTCAATAAAACAGAAAGCAAATGGAGGTTTACGAAAAGTGATTTGTTATATGAGTATTGGTGAAGCCGAAGATTATCGATTTTATTGGCAATCATTTTGGAAAGCTGTTCCACCACAATGGTTTGTGGCAGAAAATGCGGCTTGGATTGGTAATTATAAAGTAAAATATTGGGACAAAGAATGGCAAAAAGTTATATATGGAAGCACTTACTCATACACTAACCGTATCCTAAATGCTGGCTTTGATGGTATTTATTTGGATATTATAGATGCTTTTGAATATTTTGAAAATTAGAGCTTGATACCTGCTAAATTTATGACGTTTTAATTTT
This sequence comes from Bacteroidia bacterium, assembly GCA_049651825.1. Classification (GTDB taxonomy): domain Bacteria; phylum Bacteroidota; class Bacteroidia; order 2-12-FULL-35-15; family 2-12-FULL-35-15; genus 2-12-FULL-35-15. The sequence goes on along the minus strand of JBASCV010000091.1, from coordinate 4,161 downwards.
ACGTTGGCTTTTAAAATCATTTCAATAAAATAGTGAATTTCTCCCATCAAGTCAAGCTTTGAAGCCGATTTTTAACAACTTTAATTTTTTCAACAAAAAAAAATGTAATTAACTGTTAATCAGGTTTTTGTTGTTAACATTTAAAATGCCTGTGTTCATTGCAAAAGCATCTCACTATATTTGATTTTCAAATAATTACGTAAAATTAGATACGATGCTTACACGAATTTCTCTGATTAACTCAAAAGGCTACGGAAAAGCCGAAATGAAACTGGACGATTGTGATTCAATACAATTGGTGGGACCGAACAATATCGGGAAAAGTACACTTATTTATGCTCTAAACTTTTTGTTTGTTGTTGACGGACAAAAAATGTCGTTTAGTGGCCAACGTAAGGGCGATAAAGAAACCATTCATCACTATTTTCCTACGCACAATAAGAGTTTTTTAATATTTGAAGTGAAAAAACTAGGGTATTATTGTATTCTTGTAAAACGCAATACTGATGGAGAGCTTGAGTATTATAAAATTGATAGTGAGTATAGCGAAGATTTTTTCTTTGAAGCAGAAGGTGCGCATCAACGTTTATTAAACTTTGATGAAGTTATTGCGCGCATTAATGAGCGTGGTATTACACATAGCAAGTTTGCAACTAAATCAGATGTGTTTAATCAGGTGTATCATCGTGGTACAAAAAACAATGCTGTTGTTTGGCTTGAAGATACTGTAAAAGCAGATGGTTTAAGTAATAACTTTTCTAAAATTTATCGTTATTTAATTAATTCAAAATTAATTACCAATAAAACATTAAAAGAATCGTTGATTATTGCGGATAATCGCGAAAATGAAAGCTTAAATTTTTCTCAAAAAAATAAAAAGGACATTACCGATTTATTACGTATCAACGAAGAAATAAAAAGCATAAAAGCTGTACGTCCTGATTTTTTGGAGTTTCGTGAATTAGTTAAGGTTTATAACTCAAAAACAAGAATTGTTGGCGAACTTATTTATGCTTTTAATAATGCATATACTTCAGCTATTCCAGAGCTTGAAATTTCGTCAGTAGAGCGAGGTCGTAATATTGCAGCAATACATAACGAGATTAACGAAATTTTAAAGCCAAAAGAGTTAAGTTATGCGTCATATATTGGAGAAAAAAATTCGGATATTAAAAATAAAACCAATATTCTTGCCGAAAAGCAAAATGAACTTAATGAGCTTCAGAAATACGAAACAATTGAGTTTTTAAGAGAATCGTGGCGAAATTTAGATAAGGATAGAAAAGAAATTGAGAATCGTTTTACAACGATTGAAATTCAAAAACTATCAAGTAAGCAATTAGAACTTCGTATTGAAAAATTAAATTATCAAATTACTTCTTTAGAAAATCAAATTGATAATTATAACAATTTATTGATTCATAAAATTTCAGATAATGAAGATGTAAAACAGCTATTAAATTCGGTTTTATCTGATCAGGTAATTAGTTTACCTAGTAAACAAATTAAAAAGCCAATTAAAAAAATATCAGATAAAATATTATCGGTTTTTGATGGTGAAATTGATATAAAAGGCATTACCCTTAAAGAGTTCCGCTCTGTAAAAGAGTTGAAAGATGAGTTAAAAGTGTTGCAAGCTGAGAAAAAACAAACAGAAGAATTATTAAAAACGGTTGTTGATAAAGAAAAAATTGATTCGAAGCTTAAAGTAATTTTAAGTGAAATTGAGTTGATTAAAGAAAAAATAAGACGTATTGAAAGTAAACCAGCGCTTGAAAAACAAGTACGCGCAATTACGGATGAAATACGTGGTTTGAATGCTGAAAAGAAAGAGTTAGAGGAGTTTTTGAGCTCATTGGTGAAAGAAATTTCGCAGAAACAAATTATGTTTGAGAAGTTACAGGAAGAAAAGAGAAATTATGAGGTAAGGGTGCGTGAGTTAAAAGAACGTAAATTGGAAGTAGAAGCAATTAATTTAGAGCCAATTGAGTATGAAACTAACGACAATTTGGATTATTTATATTCAAAAATTCAAATTCATCAAAAAGATAGAGCAGAACTAAAAGTTAAAAAGGATGCTGCATTTGAAAATTTGAAGTACCGTTTGCGTAGCAACATTGCTGATATAGAGCAGTTTATTACGTTTGTTGAAGATGAAATAGCTTGTTTGTCGGATAAAGAACGTAGTATTGATGGTTTATTGTCGAGCATTTCTACACAGTTTGCAAACCCTGCTTACACTTTGTTGAAACGATATGAAGAGTTTAAACAGTTTGTTTATACTAAATTCAATGAAAAATTATCATCAACACGTATATCCAATATCGAGTCAATGAAAGTTGATTTGTTGGATAATGAGCGTATTATTGGGGAGTTAAAACAAATTGCTTCTATTCAAGAGTTTAATGGGCAAATGAGCTTTGAGTTTGACCAATCAGAAAACTTAAAAGTGTTGAATACTTATTTGGATAGTGGTAAAAAAGTTGGTTTCGATGAGCTGTTCAACATTGAATTATTGTTACATATCAAAGGAACTGATAAACGTGTAGATTTAGCAAATCAGGTAGAATCAGATGGTACCGATCGTATGATTCGTTTGGTAATGATTATGTCTATCATTAACCGTTTAGCAATTACTGATGAGCAAAATAAAATAGCCTTGTTTATTGACGAGGTTGCAACTATTGATAAACAAAACCGTCCGGAGTTAGTAAAATTCTGCAAAGACCATTTCTTTATTCCAATTTTTGCTGCACCAGATGCTGTTGAAGGATTTAATAAATACTATTTTATCTATCCTTCGAAAGGGAAAATTAATATCAGTGAAAAACAAAATGCTCTTATTGTTGAAAAAAATGGAGTTGTGCAAACACCTATTAAGCCAACAAAAGGTAAATAAACTGAAGAAGATGTTATTAAACAAACTATTTGTTCGAATTTTGTTTATCATGGCCATTTTTGCTTCAATGAGTTTGCATTCCCAAACTTTTTGTCCAGCAGGAGCTACATGGTATTATAATGGGAATGCTTTAGGGTTTTCTGGCTATCATAAGCTTACATACGTAAACGATACAGTAATCAATTCTGTTAGTTGTAAAAAAATTATAGATCATTTGCAAGGCTATGGTTATACAACTATTGATGCAGATGTTGATACGTTTTACTGTTATGAACAAAATGGCGTTGTACGTATGTATAATAACAAATTTGGTAAAAACCAATTTGATACTTTGTACAACATAAACGCAAGCATTGGAGATACTTGGCAAATGCCTCGTGCGGATACAGCCTGTGATTCTATTAATGTTACTGTTTTAAATACAGGGATTAGTACGATAAATGGAAATAGCCTTAAATGGCTTTCAGTTGGCTATCCACCATATGGTGGTGGAATGCTTTCTGATACAATAATAGAGGGATTTGGCTTTATCAAAACTTTTTTTTATTATCCAATGATTTGTCAAGCTATGGACGAAAGGGTGTTTAATGGGTTAAGGTGTTATTCTGATAGTGCATTTGGAAATTATTCAACAGGAATTTCCACTACGTGCGATTATTTTTATACAAGCGTTTTAGAATCAGAAAAGAATGAAAGAATACTGGGGGTATATCCAAACCCTGCAAGCGATAAATTAAATGTGAATCTTGATCTAGAGCAATCAGAAACGGCAACTATAGAAATTGTTAATGCTATGGGCAAACTTCAGCATTTTCAAATTCTCAATGGAAATAATAGTGTTACAGAAATTTCAATAGCTGGTTTAAGTGAGGGAATTTATTTTTATAAAGTTATTGTTAATAATAATGATACGTTTAAATTAGATAAGCTAATTGTTGTTCGATGATAAAATTTTCGCAAATATCAATAATTTTATTTCTAATTAATTATAGTTTCTAAAACATTCATATTAAATGAGTATAATAAAAAAAATGATAATATTGCCTCTTATTCTAATTTTTTCAGCCCATGCTTATTCCCAAGTGTGGTGTCCAGAAGGGGCTACTTGGTATTATACTGATGCTTCGGCAGATTGGTTTGGATATTCAAAATTAGCTTATGTAAATGATACGGTAATAAATTCGATCACTTGTAAAAAAATAACCCATTACTATGAAGGGACAGGTATTTTAGGAAGTGCTAGTGGATATCGTAATCCATAC
>JBASCV010000090.1:0-9246 GCA_049651825.1 Bacteroidia bacterium | reverse complement strand
AGCTCAGACTGACTGCGCGCGGGTCATATTGAGCCTGTCGAAATATGTGCGAAAGCATTCGTAACTTAATGACATTGCCTTTTATGTTTTTTATTAAAAGCAATTATCGAGCCTTTTAAATTGATTTGCGTAACATGAGGAATTAACTATTTTTTAAAAATCAAAGCTACGGTTATTGAACCGTGGCTTTTACCATAAAAAAACAAGATGAAAAAATATAATTATTTACAACTTTTATTACTGTGCATTGTGTTTGTTTTTGTTGCCTGCAAAAAGAAAGAGAACGAAGAGCCAACACCTGATGATGATTTTGACAAGTCGGGAATGCTTACAAATATAGGTTCAGGAATTATTGTTTCTTCTTATCAAAGCTTGAAAATAAAAGTAACTTCACTTGACTCGGCTTCAATGGTGTTTACTTCAAATTCAACAACTACTAATTTGCTTGCACTAAGAGAGGCTTTTAAACAAGCCTATTTAGCATGGCAATCGGTTTCAGTTTTTGAATTTGGTCCAGCAGAAAATGCTTTATTACGAACCAATAGTAATACTTTCCCAACTGATACAGCACAAGTAATGATTAATATCCATTCAGGAAATTATGATTTATCGGCAATCAATAACATTGATGCAAAGGGGTTTCCAGCAATTGATTACTTGTTGTATTCTTCAGACACTTCACAGCTAATCAGTTTGTACACTTCTGATACGTATGCGTCAAACCGAAAAAGTTATTTGAATAGTTTAATTAATGAACTAAAAATAAATGTGAACACGGTATATACAGCTTGGAGTGCTAGTGGAGGTAATTATCTTGCTACGTTTACTTCATCCTTGGGCAGTGATGTTGGAAGTTCGCTCGGATACATTGTTAATCAGTTAAATTACGATTTTGAAACATTGAAAAATTATAAAATTGGTATTCCTCTTGGCAAAAAAACATTGGGTACTCCTTTGCCTGATAAGGTAGAAGGCTATTATGCTAAAAACTCTGTTGAGTTAGCAGTAGCACAATTAAAAGCAATACAAAATTTGTATTTAGGAAAAAACACACAAGGTGTTGATGGCGTTGGACTTGATGATTATTTAATTCACGTAAAAGCACAATACAATGGCGGTTTATTATCGGATGCAATAAAAGCACAACTAAACATAGCTATTCCTAAATTGGAATCAATACCATCTCCTTTAGCAGAAACAATTGTTTCAAACCCTACTATTGTTGATGCTGCTTATACCGAACTACAAAAACTGGTGGTATTATTTAAAACGGATATGCCTTCGGCTTTAGGTGTTTTAATTACATATCAGGATAATGATGGAGATTAATTAGTTTGATAAATTTTACCAACATACAAAAAAAAATAAACCAGCCAGTGCATATTGCACCCCTTGTGGTATTTCGTATCATATTCGGAATGCTGATGTTGGGCGCTGCTATCCGTTTTATTTTAAAAGGGTGGGTAAATGATTTATACATACAGCCACAATTTTATTTTACTTATTATGGGTTTGAATGGATAAAGCCATTGGGCGAATTTGGGATGTATGCCTTATTTGCTTTAATGATTATAAGTTATGTGTGCATCATTTTGGGCTATTGGTACAGAATAGCTACTATTGTTGCATTTTCGACTTTCACTTATGTTGAATTAATTGATAAGTCAACATACTTAAATCATTACTACTTTGTAAGTGCCGTTTTATTTCTGCTGATTTTTTTGCCTACCAATAGATTTTTTTCATTGGATGTGTTGCGTAAACCATCACTAAAACGATTAACTGTTCCATGTTATACAATAGATGTATTAAAACTTCAATTGGCTATAGTATACATTTATGCCGGCATTGCAAAACTTAATTACGATTGGTTGTTCAGGGCAATGCCTCTTAAGATTTGGTTACCAGCCAATGCGCATTTGCCTCTTATCGGTTCGTTTTTAGATGAAGAGTGGGTTGCTTATTTTTTCAGTTGGTTTGGCGCTATTTACGATTTGTTTATTGTGTTTTTCTTAATTAATAAACGCACGCGCATGGTCGCTTATTTGTTTGTTATTGCTTTTCATGTAATGACAAAAATGTTGTTCCCGATAGGCGTGTTTCCTTATGTGATGATACTTTCAACGCTTATTTTTTTCTCAGAAGATTTTCATAAAAAAACAATAGAACTATTGATGCGTATAAAATTGTTCCGACTAAATGGGTTTACAGTACTATCAACAAGTACAGAGGCTTCACCGGTTGTTAATAATAAATCAAATTGGCTTGTTACTTTTTTTGCTATTTATTTTGTTATTCAAATCCTGTTGCCTTGGCGATTTTTATTGTATCCGGGCAATCTGTTTTGGACAGAGCAAGGCTATCGTTTCTCGTGGCGTGTAATGCTTATGGAAAAAGCAGGGACAGTGTTTTTTTATGTAAAAGATTGTGAAACAGGTTTTGAGTCCGAAGTGATGAATGATGAGTTTCTTACAAAAAATCAAGAAAAAATGATGGCTACACAGCCCGATATGATTGTACAGTATGCTCATTATTTAAAAGAACAGTATGAAAAAAAAGGATTTAAAAATCCACAGGTAAGAGCCGAGGCTTATGTAACGCTTAACGGTAGTGGTAGCCGTTTGTTTATTGATAGTACTGTTGATTTGGCAAAACAAAAAGAATCGTTTGCGCCTAAAGATTTTATATTACCATTTAATGAAGTAAAGTAAATTTGTTTAACTTGTGTGTATGCATTTTTTGATACATTTTATAGTGATATTCATGTTGTTTGCAACTAGTGTTTTTGCTCAAAAAGCAAACATTAATGGTGTTGTAGCAGATGCTAATTCACATGCAACACTTGCTGGTGCTGAACTTATGCTTAATCCAGGAGCATATACTGCTTTTACAAATAGTAAAGGGGAGTATAAATTCACTAAAATTAAAACAGGCGAATATCAGCTAATAGTAATACATACAGGCTATAAAACAATTTATGAAAAAATTATTGTGGATACAGTTCATACATTATTCAATTTTAGTTTAGTGCCTGCCATAGTTGAATTAAATGAAGTTACTGTAACTCAGGCTGACGACAATGCATTTGGTATATCGCGCTTACGCTCTGTTGAAGGGATGGCTATATACGCAGGCAAAAAAAGTGAAGTCATAAAATTAGATGACATCACTGCCAATTTAGCTACCAATAATAGTCGACAAATGTATGCGAAAGTGCCTGGTTTAAATATTTGGGAAAGCGATGGGGCAGGAATGCAACTTGGTATTGGAGGCAGAGGTTTGAGTCCAAATCGCACTTCAAATTTTAATACCCGTCAAAATGGTTACGATATAAGTGCTGATGCATTAGGCTATCCCGAAAGTTATTATTCGCCACCAGCCGAAATTGTTGAACGTATTGAAATTGTTAGAGGAGCAGCTTCGCTTCAGTACGGTACTCAGTTTGGAGGAATGGTAAATTTTAAACTCAAGCGCGGACCTGAAGATAGAAAAATGCAATATACTTCGCGTCAAACTTTTGGGTCCTTTAATTTTTACAACACTTTTAATAGTATTGGCGGAACAGTAAAAAAATGGAATTATTTTGTAGCACATCAATATAAAAAAGGCGATGGCTGGCGTAAAAACTCAACATTCGATTCGCATACTGCATTTTTAGCACTCTCATACGCATTCAATAAAAAAGTATCGTTTACGTTTAATTATACGTTTATGAATTACTTGGCACAACAGCCTGGCGGACTTACAGATCAGATGTTTTATAAAGACCCACAGCAATCCGTAAGAAGCAGAAATTGGTTTCATGTAAACTGGAATCTTGCTGCATTTATTATTGATTATAAAATAAATGATAAAACAACTTTAAATTCGAGAAGCTTTGGATTGATTGCAGGTAGAGATGCTTTGGGTGTTTTGGGATCAATTAATAGAGCCGACCCTATGCAGGAACGTAATTTACTGCAAGACGATTATCAAAATTTTGGAAACGAAACACGTTTAATGCACCGCTACAATGTGTTAAATAAAAATGCAGTATTACTTGTAGGAACTCGCTACTACCAAGGATACACAAAGCGTAAGCAAGGCAATGCAAATAGCGCATCTGGGCCAGATTTTTATTATGTAAATCCCGAAAATTTAGAGCATTCAGATTATGTCTTTCCTAGCAGAAATAGTGCAGTGTTTGCCGAAAATATTTTGTATGTAAACTCTAAATTTAGTGTCATTCCTGGAGTTCGTTATGAGCATATAAAAACTGCCTCAGACGGTTATTATAACGAAGAGTACAAAGATTTAGCAGGTAATATTATTTTTCAACAAAAAGTACAAGATTCACGCACATCTGTTCGCGATTTTGTGCTTGCTGGATTAGGCTTTAGTTACAAGCAATCAGAGCGATTCGAAATTTATGCAAACGCATCACAAAATTATCGTTCTATCAATTTTAACGATATGCGTATTGTAAATCCTAATGCAAAAGTCGATCCCAATTTAAAAGACGAAAGTGGTTATAGCACTGATATTGGATTGAGAGGTAATTTAAAAAACATTTTTAATTATGATGTGAGTTTGTTTTATTTAAAATACAATGACAGAATAGGTTCTGTACTTATGGTTGATAGTATTTTGTTTAATACGTATCGCTTTCGTACTAATATTGCCGACTCCAGAAGCTATGGTGTAGAATCGTTTTTTGAATTAGATATTTACAAATGGTTAAAGGGCGAGAAAGCAAAATCTGGAATATCTTTATTTGCAAACATTGCATGGCTTAATGCAACGTATATAAATAGCAAACAAGGGGCTTATGAAAACAAAAAAGTAGAGTTAGTACCGCAAATTATTACTAAAACAGGTGCTAGTTTTAAGCATAAAAACATAAAAGCAACTTACCAATATGCATATACAGCAGAGCAGTACACTGACGCAACAAATGCCGAATTTACCTCTAATGCTGTAAATGGATTGATACCTGCTTATTCTGTGATGGATTTTTCGTTAGAATATACTTATCGTTGGTTTACAATTGCTTCTGGAATCAATAATTTAAGCAATGCTATTTATTTTACCAGACGTTCAGAAGGATATCCAGGGCCAGGAATTTTGCCTTCTGATGGGCGTAATTATTACATAACATTACAAGTGAAGTTGTAAGTTGTGTATTAGTATACAAAAAAAGATGCTAAGAAAAACTTTTCTTAGCATCTTTTTGTACGCTTAGTTTCAAGCATATAATTATTCTGTTAAATCAAAACTTTCTAAAAATTTAGTGGTGTAATTGCCTTTAATGAAATTTTCGTCTTTCATTAATTTTAAGTGAAATGGAATAGTTGTTTTTACTCCTTCAATAACATATTCGCTTAATGCACGGTGCATTTTAGCAATAGCCTCTTCACGTGTTTGTGCAACAGTAATAAGCTTTGCAACCATACTGTCGTAATTAGGCGGTATGGTATAACCTGCATAAATGTGTGAATCTACGCGTATACCATGGCCACCTGGCGTATGAAGGTTAATGATTTTTCCTGGTGATGGGCGGAAGCCATTAAATGGATCTTCGGCATTAATACGGCATTCTATAGCATGTAATTGTGGGAAATAATTTTTTCCTGAAATAGGCACGCCAGCTGCAACTAGTATTTGTTCACGTATAAGGTCATAATCAATTACTTCTTCAGTAATAGGGTGTTCAACCTGAATACGTGTATTCATTTCCATGAAATAGAAATTGCGGTGTTTGTCAACTAAAAACTCAACAGTGCCAACACCTTCATAATTTACAGCTTTAGCAGCTTTGATGGCTGCTGCACCCATAGCATCGCGCAATTCATCGGTCATAAAAGGAGAAGGTGTTTCTTCTACTAATTTTTGATGACGTCTTTGAATAGAGCAATCTCTTTCAGATAAATGACAGGCTTTTCCATATTGGTCGCCTACAACTTGTATTTCAATATGACGTGGTTCTTCAATGTATTTTTCCATATACATTGCTCCATTTCCAAATGCCGCTTCTGCTTCTTTAAATGCGGAGTTATAGTGTGCTTCTAGTTCTTCTTCTTTCCAAATAATGCGCATACCACGGCCACCACCACCTGCAGTAGCTTTAATAATTACAGGGTAACCAACTTTTGGTGCAAGTTCTTTAGCTTGTTCTACGCTTTCTAAAAGGCCTTCAGAGCCTGGTACGCATGGAACTCCAGCAGCAATCATTGTTGCTTTTGCCGAAGCTTTATCACCCATAGCATTAATCATTTCAGGCGAAGCGCCAATGAATTTAATGTTATGTTCCTGACAAATTTTTGAAAATTTTGCATTCTCCGAAAGGAAGCCATATCCTGGATGAATTGCATCTGCATCAGTAATTTCAGCCGCAGAAATAATATTGGGTATATTTAAATAAGAGTCTTTACTTGCAGGAGGTCCAATACAAACTGCTTCGTCAGCAAATTTTACGTGCAATGAATCTTTATCGGCAGTAGAATAAACAGCTACTGTTTTAATGCCCATTTCTTTGCAAGTACGAATAACACGTAATGCAATTTCTCCTCTGTTTGCTATTAATATTTTTTTGAACATATTTTTCAATTTGAGAATTTGATAATTCAACAATTTGGTAATTAAAAATTAAGAAATTGGTTAAAGATGCTCATTAACCAATTATCAAATTACCCAATTATCAAATTAGTAAACTAAGCTGGGTCGACTAAAAATAATGGTTGATCGTATTCTACTGGTGAAGCATCGTTTACCAATACTTTTACAATTTTCCCTTTTATTTCAGATTCTATCTCATTGAAAAGTTTCATCGCTTCAATGATGCAGGTAACTTTACCTGGTGCAATTTCATCACCAACATTTACAAATGGTGGTTTGTCTGGTGATGAAGAGCGGTAGAAAGTACCTATCATTGGCGATTTTATAGTAATGTATTTTGCATCGTTAGCCGAACTTTCATTTGCTGTAGTTTTTACTTCAGCGGCTTTAGTTTCAACTGTTGTTGCTGTAATTGTTTCTTGTGTAGTAGGTATAACTGGCTGAGCAACCTGTATCATTGGTTGTTGTAATGATTGAACAACAACTTGATCTTTGTTTTTACTTGCAGGAGTTTTGATTACAATTTTAATGTCTTTCGTCTCCAATTCTACTTCACTTACTCCTGATTTAGCTACAAATTTTATTAAATCCTGAATTTCGGTTAATTTCATTTGATGTAGTTTTTATTGTTAAATTGTTTTATTGCTTAACTATTTTATTGTTGTAAGTTATTATTTTCTTAAGTTGATATTATCAACTAATCATTATTAACTATTATACGCCCATTTCAAATAAATTGCTCCCCATGTAAATCCTGCTCCAAAAGTAGCTAAAATAATGTTATCGCCTTTTTTTAACTGTTTTTCATATTCCCACAAGCAAATTGGTAGTGTACCTGCTGTAGTATTGCCATATTTCTGAATGTTTAGCATTACTTTTTCAGGGGCTAATGCCAAACGTTCGGCTGTAGCATCAATAATACGTTTGTTGGCTTGATGTGGCGTAAGCCAAGCAATATCTTCAGCTTTTAGGTTGTTGCGTTCAACAATTTCTGCCGAAACATCAGCCATCCCTGCAACAGCTCTTTTAAATACTGGTTGGCCATCCTGAAAAACAAAATGCTCACGAGCGTCAACGGTTTCATGTGTGGGTGGTTTTACTGAACCACCAGCTTTTTGATGTAAATATTTACGTCCCGAGCCATCTACCTTCAGTATAGAGTCGATAACTCCAAAGCCTTCAGTGTTTGGTTCTAGTAGTACTACTCCTGCTCCATCACCAAATATAATGCAGGTTGAGCGGTCGGTATAGTCCATAATTGACGACATTTTATCGCCACCAACAACGAGTACTTTTTTGCATTTGCCTGTTTCTATAAATTGTGAACCAGTTGTTAATGCAAATAAAAATCCAGAACACGCTGCAGCTAAATCATAACCCCAAGCATTGGTTGCGCCAATTTTATCGCAAATAACGTTAGATGTAGATGGGAAAACATAATCGGGGGTTACTGTTGCTACAATAACAATATCAATTTCAAGTGGGCTAATTCCTTTTTTTTCTAGTAATTTTTGTATAGCCGGCACACACAAATCTGATGTGCCTAAGCCTTCGCCTTTAAGTATTCTGCGTTCTTTTATTCCTGTACGACTTTCAATCCATTCAGAAGTGGTGGGTACCATTTGCTCTAGCTTTTCATTGCTCAGCACAAACTCAGGTACAAAACCTTCTACAGCAGTAATAGCAGCGGTTATTTTAGTCATTATTCAAATGCTGATTTAATTTTTTCTGAAAGCTTAGCTTCAATTACATCTTTGGTTAAAAGAAGCATATTTTTTACAGCAATATCATTGGATATGCCGTGACCAATCATTACGGTTGAATTAATCCCTAGTACAGGTGTTCCGCCATAATTTTCATAATTGAAGCGATCGAAATAAGGGTCAGAAAAGCCTCTTTTTTTAATCATCCAATAAAAGGTTTCGGCTTGTTTAAGTAGTGCGTTACCTGTAAATCCTTCACACACAATAACATCTGCTTTATCTTTGTATAAATCACGCCCCTCAACATTGCCAACAAAGTTGATTTCTTTGTTTTCTTTCAGCAAAACATGTGTAGCTTGAGCAACAAGATTGCCTTTTTCAGGTTCTTCGCCTAAATTTAGTAAAGCAACTTTTGGATTTTTTATACCATACACATGCTCAACAAATATTGAACCCAGTACTGCAAATTGGTTGAGTACATCAGGTTTGCAGTCGGCATTCATGCCAATATCTAGTATTAGACCAACGCCACCGTTTTCTTTAGGTAATAGTGATGTAATACTAGGGCGTATTACACCTGAAATAGGTTTTATACTCAACATTGAACCCACAAGCATTGCACCGGTATTTCCATTGCTGGCAAAGCCATCAATAGCACCTTCTTTTAAAAGATTAAACCCAACACTAATACTAGAGTTGGGTTTTTGGGTAAATGCTTTGGTAGGGTGCTCACCCATGCTTATAATTTCGGTAGTGGCAACAATATCAAAATCAGCGGCATTTGCTCCTTTTTTAGCAAGACCACTGCGTATTTGTTCCTCATCACCTATTAATACAAGGCGAACATCCTTAGGTAGTTCTTTATAGGCTAAGAGGGAGCCGGCTATTGTTGCTTCCGGAGCATAATCTCCGCCCATAATATCGATACCGATTTTCATAAGTTTCTTAC
>JBASCV010000089.1:0-18850 GCA_049651825.1 Bacteroidia bacterium | reverse complement strand
GTTATACCCACCACATTAAATGATGCAAAAAAAGAACTCACTGAAATGCTTGCAAATGCTAAATTTGGCAATGCATCAGCCAAAGTAGTGATTGAAGAGTTTTTAAAAGGAATAGAACTTTCGGTATTTGTTTTAACAGATGGTAATTCATATAAAATACTACCAGCAGCTAAAGATTACAAACGTATTGGCGAAGGTGATACAGGTTTAAATACAGGTGGTATGGGCGCTATTTCACCTGTACCATTTGCTGACGAAACATTTATAAAAAAGGTAGAAGAGCGTGTAATAAAACCTACTATAAATGGATTAAAACAAGAAGGTATTAATTACAAAGGCTTTATTTTTATTGGCTTAATGAATATGAACGGAGAACCATACGTTATAGAATACAATGTGCGCATGGGCGACCCAGAAACCGAAGTAGTGATACCACGCATCAAATCGGATTTATTGGATTTATTTGAAGGTGTTGGTAATGGAACATTAAACGAAAAAAGCTTTGAAGTAGATGAGCGCTTTGCAACAACTGTAATGCTTGTTGCTGGCGGATACCCTGAAGAGTACAACAAAGGAGATGAAATAAAAGGCTTGGAAACAATTGAAGAAAGTATTGTATTTCATGCAGGCACAACTAAAACGCTAGCAGGCAACACAGCACAAACTGTTACAAACGGAGGCCGTGTAATGGCTATAACATCCTACGGAAGCAACATGAATGAAGCCTTACAAAAGTCATTTATCAATGCCGAACGTATACAGTATAAGCATAAATATTACCGTAGAGATATTGGCAAAGATTTAATGCCTTATTATTCTTAGCAACTGCGTAGAGCTTGTATAGATTTTGTTAAAAAATTACCCCACGTTCTTCGACAAGCTAAAACCGACTGCTGATGTTTATGAACACTACAATAATTCATAAAAACGTATAAAAAAGTGCATAAAAAAAGCGTAGAGGGCTACTCTACGCTTAAACAAAATTTAGTTTTCAATTTTATTGTTTTGATTTAAACTCACTTGCTATTTCTTTGAAATAAGCCTCTGCAAATTGAGGGTCGTTTTCGCTTATTTTAGCAAAACTTTCTTTACCTACAATCCATTTATATTCTACTTTACGGGTAGATGCTGTATTTGCCATATTAGCAAACTTTCTTTTGTATGAAATAAATTTTTCTGTTTGAGGTACAGCTACTTTATCTGAACTTACCAACCAAACGTTGGTATCATCTAAATTATTCCAAACAACAACACGCTCCACCATTTTTGAATCAATTAATTTCTGCAAATCAGCACCGTTCAACAATACTCTATCGCCTTCCATTATCGCTAATTCCTTTACTTTAATGATTGAGTTTTTAATCAACATCTCGGCAATAGTAGCACCATCGCCATGTGCAACTAAACGATCAAATTTTTTACCTCTCAATTTTTCAACTTGCAATTTTGATTCAGGAGTTGACAAAGAAACAAATTTTGATTCTTCGGCATTTAAGAAAACCCCATCAGATGTTACATTTGGAACAACAAATGATGCGATAACAGTACTTTTATTTTCTGTTGTTTGAGTAAACTCAACACTTCCATACTCATCTGTATTATCAATTGTTAATGTATTATCTTCAACCTCAAACTCTGCTTCTGAACTCAATATTACAGCTTCAGGCAATTCAATTGGTACCAATGGTTGAGCAGAAGGTGTTATTTTTGCTAACTCTTCTTGAATAACAACTTTATCTTGTTTTAATTTTTGACGAGCAAGTGTTACATTCTTTTGAAAATCGGCCCAAGCCTGAGGGTCTTTTGATAAGGAATAATAAGTTATTAATGATAACTGATCAATTGAAGCATCTTTATAAACAACCTCTTCAATAGTACTATTGAAATCATTTATCTGCTTTGCTAATTCGTTTAATTTAGCATTGTAGTCAATCAACAACTCTGCACATTTTTTATTTTCAGCTGTACCTTTTTCTAAGGTTTTACGTTTTTCTTCCACAGCCTGAATATCAGCAACGAGTTTATCACTCTCAGCCTGTAACTGTTTTCTTTTTGCTGAATATTTTTGAAAATTAGTTGAACTAATATTGTTAGGCACAATATTAATTGCTGGCACGCCAGAAGTTTTTTCAATAGGACGTGCAAAAGCACCAGTAAAAATTAATGTTGCAAATACGGTTGCACCCAAATAAATGTATTTTTTCATATGTATATCTTAAAAAAAATTCTTTCTATTATTTTAGAAACAACAAATTTATAACAATACAGCTTTTATGCAAGTTAAGTTATCCACAACCACATAAATCACTGAAAAACAACAAGTTAAAACTTGAAATAATTGAACAGATTTATTATTTTTTTACAATTTACACTATTTATTGAAAAATAATCCTTTACATTGAAGCCACGAGTACAAATACGGCTTTAACATTTTTTTTGAAAAAAAATAGTGTTAGTTCAAAAAATGAAATTAACTTTGCAATACAAAGTACTTTTATAAACAATTAAATGAATTCACAAGAACATTTAAAAGCAATAACAGATATTCGTTCCATGATGGAACGTTCATCACGTTTTATATCCTTAAGCGGATTATCGGGAATTTGTGCAGGCCTATTTGCCTTAAGTGGAGCAACAATGGCATATTTAAAATTAAATAGTTTTGATTCAGGAAGCTATCGTTCATTAGAACGCAACGAACTGATGGATACAATTGTTTATTTAATATCAATAGCAGCTGTAGTTCTTATATTTTCTGTTACTACCGGAATATTATTAACGGTACGTAATTCGAAAAAGAAAGGAGTAAAAATATGGGATGCAACAGTAAAACGTTTATTAATTAATTTAATGATTCCATTAATTACTGGAGGTTTGTTTTGTTTGATTATGCTATATCATGGTATTGTTGGTTTGGTTGCACCAGCTACGCTCCTATTTTATGGATTAGCATTAATCAACGCAAGTAAATATACATTAAACGATGTACGTTATTTAGGCATTCTTGAAATTATTTTAGGGCTAATTGCATCCATATACATACATAACGGACTTTTATTTTGGGCTATAGGATTTGGAGTATTACACATCATTTACGGAACCGTTATGTATTTTAAATACGAAAGAAACTAAATGTACTAAGCGTATTTAACAACTGAAAAGGAATATTATATGCTCATAAAAATTTAAAAAGCCTTTGAAAAACTATATACACCATTTAAATAAAGCTTTTGAAAACCGTATTCGATTAGGCATCATGTCGATATTGATGGTTAATGATTGGGTTGAATTTGGTACACTGAAAGAAATGCTAGACATTACTGACGGGAACTTAGCATCGCATATTTCGGCATTAGAAAAAATAGAATATGTAGAAATAAAAAAACAATTTATTGGTAAAAAACCCAACACTACCTATGCTGTTACCAAAGCAGGAAAAAAAGCATTTAATGAACACTTAGATGCTTTAGAAAAATTATTAAAACAGAGATAGTCTATTTTTTTAACCATAAACTTTGAATCTCAAAGTACTTTTGTAAACAAAAAAAACAAGAACCATGAAAAAGAACGATTGGATTTTACTTACATCAGTAGCCGTATATAGCTACTTATTTTATAACCAATATGCGGGCATCAATTGGTTAATATTTAATATACTATTAATATGTTTATTAATAGTAAGAAACAACAAAATATACAAAATAAACAATTGGCTATACGCAGCCATAGGGAGTATTATTACAGCCGCATGTATAACCTACTACGGCAACGGTTTGTCAATACTTGCAAACATCATTTCACTTGGCATTTTATCAGCATATAGCATCAATTCAAAAACATCAGTCATTCTCTCATTCCTATTTTCGTGCTATTCAGTAACAGCATCTGGAGTATTTATGATTATAGATAGCGTTAAACGGAGAAAAAATAAAACCGAATCAATAGAAGAAAAAGCAGTATCTGTAAAGCTAATGCTGTACATTGTACCCCTATTGATTGCTATTGTTTTCTTTTTTATGTACAAAGCAGCAAATCCTGTATTTGATAATTTCACAAAAAAAATAAATATTAATTTTATTACTATTGAATGGTTCTTTTTTACACTAGGTGGGCTGTTTCTGATGTATGGATTTTTTTATCACAAAACAATAAAATCAATTGAAGAAAAAGATCAAAGCGCAGCTAATACATTGTATCCCGACCTTTTTGATAATTCAAATGCTGCGTCCCGTTTTTTAACAATCGACAATGAAAAACGATCAGGTATCATTTTGTTTTTAATGCTCAACACACTACTCCTTAGTGTAAATATAATTGATATTCATTTTTTATGGTTTGACGGTGTACTTCCTAAAGAGCTCAGTTATTCCGCTTTTGTTCACCAAGGTACGGGTGCGCTTATTACATCTATTATTATTGCAATTCTAATTATACTTTATTATTTCCGTGGTGAACTAAATTTTTATTCGGGCAACAAATTACTTAAACTATTAGCATGTTTATGGGTCATTCAAAATGCGTTCATGATTATTTCTACTGCCTATCGGAATAATTTATATATAAATGAATACAGCTTAACTTACAAACGCATTGGTGTATATATTTGGTTATTACTTGTATTGATTGGTTTAACAACAACGTTTATAAAAATTATTAAAGCAAAAAGCAACTGGTATTTGTTTCGTACCAACGGATGGATGTTTTATTGTGTTCTTGTAGCGAGTTGTTTTATTAATTGGGATGTAATTGTTACCGATTTTAATATTCATCAAGCTCAAGGGAAAAACAAAGCGCTTGACGTTTTTTATTTAACCAATCTTTCAGAAAAAAACATACCTCAATTACTTTCATTACACGACACCACAAAAGCTGCTACTATCAATGAATATGATGATGCAACAAATTCATACTACAATTATTCTGCGGCATATTATAAACCACAATTACATTATAAATTGTACTGCTTTTTAGATGAAATGCAACAACATCAATGGCAATCGTTTTGCGCTGAAAAGACTAGAGTTTTAAGAGAAATTGAATTAATGAAAAAAAACATTACTGAAATTAATTTACAGAGTTATTACAAAAATTCTATAAAACCATTAGCAAAACTAGAACATCTAAAAAGCTTAAATTTTAGCAACAATTTATTGACCAATTTTGATGAACTCCAACAATTTCAAACACTTGAAACGCTAAACTTAAATTCAAATTCATTGGATTCGATAAAAACATTTCCAATAATGAAAAATCTAAAATCATTATCCTTAGCCTATAATAGGATTAGTGACGTATCTATTCTAAAAAACGCACCCAACCTTACATCACTTGATTTAGTGGGCAATCTATCGCTTAATTTAAAAACATTACCTCAATTTAAACAACTACATACACTAAGTTTTAATGGCAACTTTATATCTGATTTAAAGCCATTAATAAACCTTCCCCAATTAAAGGAGCTTAACATGAGTGGTAACCCAATCAATAAATCGATTGAATTTCCGATGCTGAACAATTTAGAAATTGTACACTTGCAAAACACCGAATTAACATCAACTGACATGTATTTTTTCCAAAGCATGGAAGTGCTAAAAAACTTAAACTACTTAAATATTGCAGACAACCGTATTGACAACCTATACGGTGTACTTACCTATATAAACATACAAAAAGGAACAGAAAATGAACAAACATATTTACCCTTGTTCCAGAATCTACAATCATTAAACCTTGCTAGAAACAATGTAAATTCGGTTGCTTTACTCCTACTCTATCCTGAGCTACAAGAACTTTATATCGATAGCAATATTATAAAAGATATATTCAAACTAAATCAACTAACACAATTAAAAATATTATCCATTAGTAACTGTGGAGTAAAAAATATCGATTTCTTGAAAAACCTTGAACAACTTGAAACACTTGACATTTCAAACAATTCGATTTCAGATTTTTCTCCTTTATATAACTTAAAAAAACTGAAAGAAGTGAACATTGGAAAAGCCAACAAACAAATTATTGAGCAACTAAAAAAGCAATTACCTAAAACAAATGTAATTGCGTACTTATAAACTAAATCAACTATAAACTCATCAATCTGACAGTATAAAAACATGAAAAACAAAATCACACTTACAATGATTGTATGCACAACAATCAGTTTAATTTTAGTATGCATTAGAATGCAATGGAGCGGAAGTAACTATTATAATTTTCTTGGATGGAATTTATTTTTAGCATGGATTCCATATATATGTTCGCTAATGCTTTCAAAAGCCATAAAAAAAACAAATTCAAAACAATTACATATTTTTTGGTTTGGTAGTTGGTTATTATTTTTCCCGAATGCACCGTATATAATAACCGATTTATTTCATTTACATGTAAGGCCATTAATACCGCTTTGGTATGATTTACTTCTTGTATTTACATTTGCATGGACAGGTTTGTTATTAGGCTTTGCATCACTGTTTGAAGTAAAGAATTTTTTAAAAATTTATTTCGAAGGCAAAAAACTAGACTATGTAATTACAGCATTAATTATTTTATGTAGTTACGGTATTTATTTGGGTCGATATCCACGCTGGAATAGCTGGGATATTGTTACCAACCCAATTGCATTATTTTCAAACATCATGAGTTCATTGATACACCCATTGCATAACACCAGAATGTTGGGCGTTACATTCTTCTTTTCTGTATTTTTGATTATCAGCTATTGGACATTAACAACTTTTATAACACACCAAAAACATGAACAACAATAAATCATTTAGCATTGGCAAACGATTAAAAAGTTTTGAATATGCAATAGAGGGCATTGTTACTTTTTTTAAAACACAACACAATGCTTGGATACATTGTTTGGCAACAATTGCAGTAATAATTTCGGGTTATAAACTAAATGTAAATAACATGGAATGGTGCATGCTTATTATAGCAATTGCATTAGTAATGATCACAGAAATGCTCAATACGTCTATTGAATTTTTAACAGATAAAGCTTCACCAGAATATCATCCACTAGCAAAAAAAGTAAAAGATATTGCTGCTGGAGCTGTATTATGTGCAGCAATAGTAGCAATTATAATAGGAGCTTTTGTTTTTTTACCGAAATTTTAAAAGGTATTTAAGCCTTAATGACAAACTAAATTATCATTTCAATCTGACTAAAGCGAAATTTTTTTATGAGAGAATAAAAACAATGCTAACACAAACTAAAAGATTTTTCGACTTCGCTCGAAACGACTGTAAAATGGGGCTAATGAATATAATTTCACCAAACAAAAATATCTTTCAGTGAATATGGGCGTTCTACACCCCTCCATCCAAAATCTTTTAATTTTAATTCTTTAACATCAATCTGATGTAAAGGATACAAAGTAGCTTCGGGCTTCGTGATAAAAGTGATGTGATCAATTTTTTTATCTTTCAAGTAAATTGTTAAATTGCTACAATCAGCCCTGTTAACAGCAGTAATACGGTCTTTATCTTTTGCATAATAAATAGTTTGTCCGTTGCCATTTACTTTAATCATGTACAACTCATTTTTCTTAAAATGAGCTTTTATATATTTTCCTTTTATTTGATTGTAACGCAATGAATCTTCCTTTGAAGCAATAAAACCACCAGTTGTTAATTCCAATGACTGTATTGCTTTTCCACCTGTTTGTATTATCATACTATCAGCCGTAAGCTGACTTTCTTCAGACCATACAACGGGTTTTCCATACAAGCGCATCATCGAATCGGAGGTAGCATAGACCATTGAATCACACTTCCCTTGTAAATCTTTTTTATAAAACTTAACGTTATGATAAGCATATAATTTTTTCCCCTGAACAGTATCGTTTTTTACAAGTGTAACACGATTAACCGAATCTTTTACAAAGTCTATCTCACGCAATTTCCCTTTGTTTTTTTTCGACTTTTTTGCTTTTGTTTCAGTTACACCATCATCGTTCGCAATTTTAATAGGTTCTTTTGCTTTGGCTTTTTTAGCATACGAATCGCCCAATGCCTTTAGCGTATCAGCATGTAAGTATAGTGTATCCTTTTCGTAATTTTGAGTAAGTAAAGCATGCCCAGTAACGTATGATACATCAGTAAGCTCGTAGTGAATGGCATAATCTCCGCCAATATTCACATTTTGTGCAGTATCAATAATCACAACATGTCCAAAAGCTTGACCAACACCTTGTTTTCTATCATAAAATAAGCTATCACCATACATCTTTTGCTCTTTACTAAAAATGTATGCATTTTTGCTAAAGCCTGATAAATCATTATTTGTATCATACCATCCATCTTCACAATAAATAATATTTTCTTTGCTTTTTACAGTTGTAGGGCCTAAAAAATAAGTCATTTTAGAAACCGTATTGTATCGCATCGTATCACAATTAATTGTGAATTGTGGATTTGTAAGCACTACATTTTTTTTGAAATTTACATCGTTTGTTTTCGAATAAAAGGTTCCACGCTCGCTTGTAAGCACATTCTCTTTACTAACCAAGCGGCCAGGTGTATTGTAATATCCTATACCAGCTTCTGTATCATAATTCAAGGCCTGCGTAGTAAGTTTCATATCGCCTTTATCTACCACTACATTATTTGTTAAAATTGCACGCTTTTCATTGCCATTGTATTTCAACAAATCGCCATATAAATTAACACCATCGCTTTGCTGAATGTGTACGTGGCCAAATGCATCTAACGAATTATCAGAATAAAAATAAGCACTATCACAAAACAACAATGCATTCTCATGTTTAAACTGTACATCGCCAATTAAACGTTTAGCACCTTCGGCAATATTATTAGCAAATTTTAAAGAGCCCGCATTTACAATCTCTACACGCTTTTGAGCAAAGGAAACAAAAGGAATGAGAAATAAAAAAAATAAAAGACCTCTCCCTTGCCCTCTCCACGGGAGAGGGAGTTTAGTTGTATTTTTTTTCGTTTTTTTTTTCATGATATCCCCTTTGTACCTTAACTATTTTTTATAAAAAAACAGTTAAGGATGAGGTTTAAAATTAAGACAGAGCAGGCGAAGTGCTTCTCATCAATGTTTGCGTACGATTAGGGCCAACAGAAACAATGGAAATTGGCACTCCTGTTTCGCGTTCAATAAAGGCGATGTATTCATTTAACGCATCAGGTAGTTCTTCTGCACTGTTCATTCCCGTTAAATCTTGATTCCAACCATTTAAATCTTTGTATACAGGCGACAATAATTCAGGAGAATATTCGTATGGCAAATAATCTATTTGTTTTCCTTCATAATTATAATGCGTACATACTTTAATGGTTTCAAAACCACTTAAAACATCTGCTTTCATCATCATCAATTCAGTAACACCATTCACCATAATTGCATATTTCAAGGCTGGTAAATCAAGCCAACCTGTGCGTCTTGGACGTCCGGTAGTAGAACCAAACTCATTACCAATTTTACGGATTTGATCACCCACCTCATCGTGCAACTCGGTAGGAAAAGGACCGCTACCCACACGAGTGCAATACGCTTTAAAAATACCTATAACATTGCCAATTTTATTAGGAGCAATACCCAAACCTGTACAAGCGCCCGCACAAATAGTATTTGACGATGTTACAAAAGGATATGAACCAAAATCAATATCTAACAATGAGCCTTGTGCACCTTCGGCCAAAATAGCTTTGTTGCTTTTTAATGCATCATCAATATAATGTTCACTCTCTACATGTTTTAGGCTTTTCAATACTTCAATGCCTTCAAACCAAGCGGGCTCAAGCTCAGCAAGATTATACTCGTAATTATAAAAATTTAATAATTGTTTATGTTTTTCAACCAATGCATTGTACTTGGCTTTAAAATCAACCCTATCAATATCTCCAACACGCAAACCATTACGGCCAGTTTTATCCATATAAGTAGGTCCAATTCCTTTAAGCGTTGAACCTATTTTTTCTTTGCCTTTGCTTGCTTCAGAAGCCGCATCCAACAAACGGTGCGTAGGTAAAATTAAATGTGCCCGTTTTGATAAAATCAACTTTGATTTTACATCAACATTTAATTTTAGCAAAGCATCAATTTCTTTCTTGAATATTACCGGATCAATAACAACACCGTTTCCAACAATATTAATTTTTTTATCATGAAAAATACCTGACGGAATGGTATGCAACACATGTTTTATACCATTAAACTCTAAGGTATGTCCGGCATTTGGTCCACCCTGAAAACGACCAATTATATCATATTTTGGAGTTAGTACATCTACAATTTTACCTTTTCCTTCGTCTCCCCACTGAAGACCCAATAATACATCTACTTTCATTTTACTACGAATTACGAATATATACGAATTTACTAATCTATTTTTTTAGAACTAAGAACCAAGATGGCAGAACCAGAATGTAATAATTAAGAATTAAAAACTAAACATTAAAAACTATTTCAACAACACTTCTTGCGCTTCTACCTCATCATCGCACACATTAAAAATACTATCTAATTTAGTGATGACCAATAACTCTGTAATTTTTTTATTTACACAACAAATTGCGGTATCACCGTTGGCTTTGCGTGTTTTGGTTAATACATGTATCAACACATTAAGACCGCTACTATTGATATAGTTTAAATTTTTTAGATTGAGAATTATTTTTTTTTCTCCTTCTGTAATAAACGATTCAATATGAGTAAGCAGTTCTTTGCCTTGATTTTTATCTATCAAATCACCGTTTAAATAAAAAACGGTGTAATTGGGCTGTTTATCTGAGCTATAACTAAATTCCATAATCAACTATTTTTACTCTTGTGCTGTTTGTTTATAAATATAAAGAGTAAAATATATTAATCTTTAGATGTTAATGTTAATGATTTTTTATTTCTAGCTGTATGGTGCTCACAAACACCATTTTTAGCTAGTTTGCCACACTTGCCAAACAAGTTTAAAGCATGATGATCGATTTGAAAGTTGAGAATATCGCCTGCTGTTTTCTGAATTTGTTGAATACGTGGGTCACAAAACTCAAATACCTTTTCGCAATCCTGACAAATTAAATGATCGTGTTGTTTAAACTCATACGACTTTTCGAACTGAGCCAAATTTTTACCAAATTGATGTTTGGTTACTAAGCTACAATTTAAAAGCAATTCAATGGTATTGTACAATGTGGCTCTGCTCACACGGTACTTTTTATTTTTCATTTGAATGTAAAGCGACTCAATATCAAAGTGTTCACTCTGAGAATAAATTTCGCTCAATATAGCAAAACGTTCAGGCGTTTTACGATGCCCATGCTTTACCAAATATTCTTCAAAAATTTGCCTTACCGTTTCTTTCGTATCAACCATTGACATATACCAAAGGTATTTTATTGTTTGTGTTAAAACTATTTTAAGAAGTAAATATACAAAATTATTGGCTAAAAACCCTACTGACTATCAATACGTGTTACAGCTAGTACACCATTTACTGTCCTCAATTTCTTCATCAATTCAGTTAAATGGTTGGTATCATGCACAAACACCATTATTGTACCTTCAAACGTACCATCATTGGTATCAAAACTGATGGAGCGCATATTGATGTTATGTTCGTCAGAAATAATTTTTGTAATGTTGTTAACTAACCCCACCTCATCAATACCCGTAATTTTAATACCAGCTAAGAACGAAATTAACTCAGGTGTTGTCCATTTTGCTTTTACTACACGATAAGCGTAGTTTGAAAGCAATTGCAATGCATTAGGGCAGTTTACACGGTGTATTTTAATACCCTCACTTACAGTAATAAATCCAAACACATCGTCACCAGGAATTGGATTACAACAAGGAGCAAGCTTATAATCTATTTTTTGCAGATTTTCGCCAATCACCAACATATCCGCCTTACCACGAGCAGTTTCTACAATTTGGTCGAAACTCTTGGTATTTTCATCTTTTTTAATAGCACCCGACTTGTGTACTATTTTACCTTGTTCCTGACGGAAATCTTTTAAATGCTTTAAATCAATATTTCCTACAGCAATACGATAAAACAACTCCTGACTACTTGGTAGTTTAAAGTAATTTGCCAAATCGTTGATGTTTGAATTGTTGAAATCAATTTTTAAATGTCCAAACTTGCGCTCTAGCATTTCTTTTCCGTCTTCAGCAATTCTTCTTCGTTCTTCTTTTAATGCATTTTTTATTTTCGATTTAGCATTTGCTGTAACAACATAGCTTAACCAATCTTCCTTAGGTGTTTGTTTATTTGAAGTAAGAATTTCTACTTGGTCGCCACTTTTAAGCTGATAGCTCAATGGAACCAATTTATGATTTACTTTTGCACCAATACATTTTTCACCAATTTTTGAATGTATATCAAATGCAAAGTCCAATGCAGTAGACTTTACGGGTAAGGTTTTTAGCTCACCCTTAGGAGTGAATACAAAAATTTCTTCAGCAAATAAATTCAACTTAAAATCATCCAAAAACTCCATTGCATTTTCTTCTGGACTTTCAAGTATTTCGCGAATTCGTCTCAACCAATCGTCTAACTGGCTTTCATTTCCACTACCTTTGTATTTCCAATGTGCAGCATATCCTTTTTCGGCAAGTTCGTCCATACGTGTTGTTCGAATTTGCACCTCAACCCAATTTCCTTCAGGTCCCATTACAGTAGCATGCAAACTTTCGTAACCATTTGCTTTGGGAGTAGAAATCCAATCGCGCAAACGCTCTGGACTAGGATGATAAAAATCCGTTACGATAGAATACACCCTCCAACAATCCGACTTTTCTTTTTCAGGCTTAGAATCAATAATAATACGAATAGCGAATAAATCAAAAATGTTTTCGAATGTTACGCCCTTGGTTCTTATTTTATTATTGATGGAATAAATGGATTTAGGACGCCCATAAATCTTAAATTTCATTCCCTGCTCTTCCAAAATTTCTTTTATCGGATCAATAAATTTGGCAATAAATTTTTTACGCTCAGGCTCTCCCTCTTTTAATAATTCTTGAATCTCGTTGTATGTATCAGGTTCGGTATATTTTAAGCCCAAATCTTCTAATTCGCTTTTAATGGCATTCAATCCAAGGCGATGCGCTAAAGGAGCATATAAATAGAGGGTTTCAGAAGCTATTTTCAATTGCTTATCGCGCTTCATACTTTCGAGCGTACGCATGTTGTGTAAGCGGTCGGCCAATTTTATCAAAATAACACGCACATCATCTGATAATGTAAGCAACATTTTTCTAAAATTTTCGGCTTGTAATGATGAGCTTTGATCAAACACACCCGACATTTTAGTTAAACCATCAATAATACGGGCTTCCTTTTCGCCAAACGAAACGCGTATATCATCCAATGTAATATCAGTATCTTCAACCACATCGTGCAACAATGCACACACAACAGAAGTTGTACCTAAACCAATTTCTTCGGCACAAATTTGCGCCACAGCAATAGGATGATAAATATACGGTTCGCCCGATTTTCTACGCATATCTTTATGCGCTTCTAATGCTGTATCAAATGCTTTACGAATAAGCAACTTATCGCCCTTTTCAAGTGTTCTACGACAGGCTTTTAATAGCTCTTTATATCGTCTTAAAATTTCTTTTTTTTCTGCTTCTAAGTCAATTACAGGTAATTGTTCTGCCATGTTGTAAATGTTGAATGTTATTAGATGTTGGATATTGGGTGCTATATTTTAAATTTCACACGTTCAATTATCTATTATCAATTTTTAAATTATACTACTTCTGTTTGCAATCTGCTCAAGCTTCTATACAAACCATTTTCAAGCTGTATTAGCTCTTCATGCGTACCACTTTCGCGCACGTTGCCTTTATCGATTACAATTATTTTATCGGCTTTGCGTATGGTTGATAAACGGTGTGCTATCACAAATGATGTACGCCCCACCATCAATTTATCAAGTGCTTCCTGCACCACACGCTCTGATTCCGAATCGAGTGAACTGGTAGCTTCATCTAAAATCAAAATACTAGGATCTTTTAATACGGCACGTGCAATGGCAATGCGTTGACGCTGTCCGCCCGAAAGCTTTATACCACGTTCGCCTACTACGGTTTCAAATTTTTCAGGGAAGCTATCAATAAAATCCAATGCATTGGCTTTACGAGCAGCTTCGGCTATTTCAGAAATAGTGGCAGTGGGTTTACCATAAGCAATGTTTTCTTTAATGGTTCCCCCAAACAACAATACATCTTGCGGTACAATAGCCATGTTATTACGTAATTCGGTCAAGGAAAATGTTTTGCTATCTTTCCCATCAATAATAATGCGCCCACTTTCAGGATCGTAAAAACGAAGTAATAAAGCTGCCATTGTTGATTTTCCAGAGCCACTAGGGCCAATAATTGCGATTGTTTCGCCTTTATTTGCTGTAAACGAAACATTTTTAAGCACTTGTATCTCCTTACGCGAAGGGTATGTAAATGCAACATTTTCGAATACCACATTGCCTTCAACACGAGTAAGCGTTGCTTTTTTATCAGAAATATCAATAGCCTCAGTAGTTTCATCTAAAATTTCGAACACACGCTCCACCGCCCCTACTGCTTTTTGTATTTGGGCATACAACTCTGCAATGCCTCCAAACGAAGCGCCAACAAAGGCTGAGTATAGAATAAAAGAAATTAAATCGCCAATTAATAACTGCCCCTTTGAAGCTAAACTTACACCATACCATATAACTGCCACAATTGCACCAAACAAACAAAAAATAATAAACGAAGCAAAAGCACCACGGTATTTGCCACCTAAAATAGCTTTTTGAACAATTTCTTCGGTACTACGCTTGTAGCGTGCATTCTCGTAAAACTCATTAGCAAAAGCTTTTACATTGGTAATGCCTTGTAAGGTTTCTTCAATAATTGTTCCTGATTCTGCTACTTTTTCTTGTACTTCTTTTGATACTTTACGAATAAATCGGCCAAATACAACCGCTGCAACCGCCACTAAAGGAACAATTGCAAGCATTAACAGTGTTAGTTTTGGCGAAATAAATAACAGTAACACAATACCGCCAATTATTAAGATAAATTGACGCAAAAATTCGGCAATAGTAGTGGTAAGTGTATCTTGTATTTGAGATATATCGGCCGACATACGGCTGTTTAAATCGCCTACACGCTTTTGAGCAAAAAACTCCATTGGCAATTTTATCATGTGATAATACACCTCCTGACGCAAACGCGCCAATGTGTTTTCGGTATAATTCACAAATAAATACACCCTGAAATACGAAAACACAGATTGTAAACTCAATACAATTATTAGATAGAAACCAATTTCATTGATTTTTGAAAAATCATGTTGCTCAACGGTTTTCACTAAACTGCCCAACATCATTGGAAATAATAGGGCTGTACCACCAGTAAGTATTAAAAAAACAGTACCCAAATACAACTTCCATTTGTGTGACCCAACATAATCAAACAAACGAAGCGTTTTTTTTAGAGAAGATTTATTGAGTTTTGCTTTGGGTAAATCATCAGTATCTTTTACTTTACGTGCCATCTATTATTCTAAATTTTTAGAATACGAATATACTAAATGCTTAGAGATAAATATTGAGATACGTAATAAAAACACATCTAAACGTTATTCCGACCGAAGCGAAGGAATCTTTTCACTTAATTTTTAAAGATGCCTCGACTCCGCTCGGCATGACAATAAAGCAAAATTTATATTTTTTTAAGTTGATTCTAATAATTGCTACATTTAGAGATAATTTCTTTATTAAAACATTTATCATGAACACTAAAAACTACCCTAAAATATACCGCATCCTCCACTGGGCAATAGCAATTTCGTTTCTATTGTTATTATTTACCATTTTTTTGAGATTAACTTGGTTGAATAAAAACAATGTGGCAGAAATTATTCAAAACTACCTTAAAACTACCGACCAAACCTTATCAGACGAACAAGCCATTATATTGGCTAAAAAAATAAGAAACCCCATGTGGAGTGGCATATTTATATTGGTTATGTGTTGGTGGGTTTGTTTAGTATACGATTTTTACTTCCATTGTTTGGCAGCATGAAGTTTCAAAACCCTTTTGAAAAGGGCTTAACAACAAAAGAAAAGTTTCAAAAGTGGAGCTACCTTGTGTTTTATGTTTGCGTTGCAATTTCGCTAACTACTGGGCTATTTATTGAATTTGGGCCCAAAGATTGGAAAGAACCTATGGAAGAAATACATGTGCTTTCGTTATACTACCTCATCCCCTATATTGCTATACACTTGGCAGGAGTACTGATGGCCGAATTTACGAATCAAAAAGGTATTATTTCGCGTATTGTGAGTGGAGGGAAAGATGAGAAAAACAGCACTGATTAGCAACAAGTTAACTACCTTTTTTTATCGTTTTAGAAAATGTAAATAATTACAAACACAAAATATGTGCTGATCTGCAAGATAGTTGTAATTCTATAGCTATGTAAAGACAGAAATAAAACTATTCTTGTATCTTCTAAACGTTTTGACGTTATAGAACCAAACGAGCTACAATGCAAAGACGAAGCATCATACTAACATTTTCTTTCATTTTTTGCTTTCATTGGTTGCAGGCCAACAAATCTGATACGCTTAGACTTTATCGGAATAAGTGCGGAATGCAATACAAAAAGTACATTTGGAAATTGTATTGGTTTCCCCCAAAACATCCTCGAAATAGTTATGGATATTCTCCATGGACAAAGCAAGACAAGTACTTTCATGAGCGCGTTAACACAGCGACCTATATTATTTTCTATAATCGTTTAAATAATATTAGTTGGGAAGGTCCAATACAAGATGGATCTATACAAGGGACTGTAAAATATTATTATAATAATGGTAGAATTAAACGAATCGAACAATTTGGTTATGAAAAAGCGAACTATTGGGAATCAGAATACAACTGGAGTGATGCTCCTTATGAAAAAGGAGATTGGAAGTACTACAAAAAAAGTGGTAGACTGTTTAAGGAACGGCAATACTTGACGCTAAAATCAGTTGACGGACAACATCTTTATCGTTTATGTAATATTTATTACATAAACGATAAAGAACAAAGTTTTTAGAAGTAAATCTTTACTTTTAGAATCTAGATAACGAATTAGAATATACAATTCCTATTAACTATGACCATCTTTTGGTTTTATCAAAATTATCCGTTCATCACATCGACCCAGTTGACAGATTAATTATTTCTCAAGCCTTTACTAAAATAATCTAACTACTTCCCTCCCAACATCTCATAAGCCATTGGATAAAATTTCCCCCTCCTTCTAAAAACGAAACACAATTTGGATTATTTACCAATTTTTGGTAACTTTGAAAAAAGGTTAAAAAATGACAAATACTTCATTAAAATTGGAAATTAATTCCATGCCAAAAGCACTGCGAGAGGAAGTTGCTAATTTTGTTGAATTCTTAAAACAGAAATCTAAAACAAAATCTAAGCTAAAAGCTCGCGAATTTGGTTTTGCTAAAGGAAAAATCAAACTTTCATCTGACTTCGACCAGCCATTGGATGAATTTAAAAATTATATGTAATGGCCTTCTTACTTGACACTCATACATTTCTATGGTTTATTGCTGGAGACAATCAATTACCTGCAACAGTAAGAGATAAAATCAAAGATATTCATCAACCTTGTTTTTTGAGTGCTGCTAGTTTATGGGAAATTACCATAAAAGAGCAAATTGGCAAATTAACTCTTAATATTCCTCTTCAAGAATTATTTGAATATGCGGACAGAAATCAAATAGAAATCATTCCTATCAACTATGACCACCTTTTGGTTTTGTCAAAACTTCCGTCTCATCACAATGACCCTTTTGATAGATTAATCATTTCTCAAGCAATTGCTGAAAATTTAATACTTATCACACGAGATAAAGGGCTAAAAAAATATAAAGTTGCTCAGCAGTGGTCATGATTACTAGTATATTCGAATTGATTGAAGCAATGTAACTACTTCCCTCCCAACATCTCATAAACTGAAGGATAGATTACACTTTCCCAATTTGCATAACCTTTTGCAGAAGGATGAAGCCCATCGGGTGCTACCCACTCATTTTTTGTTACCATTTGTTTGGATGGTTCAAACAAATCAACTGTTTTTAAATTACGTTTTTTAGCTTCGGTAACTATAATGGCATTAAACTCCGCTATGCCTTTCGAGATATCACGTCCATTACCGTATCGTTTGCCAGTAGGTGTTACTCCAAAATCAGGAATACTGATAATCAACAACTTACTCTTATCGGGCAATTGTTTTTGAATGTGCTCAACAATGGTTACAAATCTCTTTTGAAAGGTTTTAGCATCCACACCTTGTACCCAATCGTTTACCCCAATAAGTAAGGTTACAAAAGTTGCGTTGGATTTATCCAGTACGGGTAGTTCGTTTTCTATCAAATCTTGAGTTGTAAACCCATTTTTAGCTGGATTGGCAACCAAATCAATCGTTATCTTATTGCTTTTCAAGTGCTTAACCATAATACTTGGCCATGCTTCGTCCTTTTGAGCACCTGTGCCAATGGTATAAGAATCGCCTAGGGCAACGTATCGAACAGGTTCTTGTGCGAAACCGCTTACACTACAAAACAACATCAAAATAAACCATTTTTTCATTTTTTAAGGCTTTGTTCATAACAAATATACGGGAATATCTAGATTTTAGATGTTGGAGATTGGAGATTGGAGATTGGAGATTGGATGCCTATGTAATTAAGCTAAGGACTGAAAGAAAAAAGCCCTCGCACAGTCTTCGATTTCTATGTCTTATGCAAATGTATATTGATAATTTTTTACAAACAATCTATTTTGTTTAACACATGCGAATAC
>JBASCV010000088.1:0-4594 GCA_049651825.1 Bacteroidia bacterium | reverse complement strand
CCTGCATCATGTTCTTTGATTGCATTTACAATCTGACTCTCTGTGAATTTTTGTTTTTTCATAACCATATAAAATTAAGATTTTTAGTCTACTTTTATACAGTCCGACTTTTAGGAGGGGTTACACCTATACTCGACTCCGAAGGAGTCAAACATTCATAGAAATTACGATACTGTTATAAATATACGACCCTAAAAGGGTCAAACAAATAAAGATAAAATACAACAACCTGATTATCCCTTTTTATTACTTTATAATAATCAAACTTCAGTTATTAAATTCGAATACCCGCAACAAGTATATCATCTGTTTGACTTTGATTACCTTTCCATGCCTCAACTTTCTCATCAAGTAACTGCTGCTGCATTGGCATTGGTTTATCGGCTATTGATTTTAAAATTTCTCTAAACGGCTGAGTAAATATTTTTTTATTCTCAGGCCCACCCAATTGATCAACATAACCATCCGAAAACAAATACAACATATCGCCTTCAACAACGTGAAAAACATGATTTGTAAATGCCTGTTCGCCCGTTTTTTTATAGCTACCTATAGAACGAGGATTTGCTTTAAGCACAATACATTCGCCAGTCCTGTATATCAATAGTGGATTATGAGCACCAGCAAATTGTAATTCATAACCTTCAATTGAAGAATTTTCAGGATGCTTTGTACGTGTTTTTGATACCGATATTAAAGTAATATCCATACCATATTTTGCCGATGTGTTTTTAGTACTTTGTCGTAAGGTATTAATAATTTTTTCGTTGAGATAATACAAAATGTCGGCTGGACTTACTAAATGATTTTCATTAAGAGCATTGTTTAATAAGTTGTGCCCCATAAGCGACACGAATGCTCCAGAAACACCATGTCCGGTACAATCTGCAACAGCAAAATACACGCGATCTTTATCTTCATGTGTCCAATAAAAATCTCCACTAACAATATCTTTGGGCTTATATAAAATAAAATGCTCCCTAAATAATCGATTCAACTCTTCGGCAGGCGGTAATATTGCCATTTGAATGTTTTGTGCATACTCTATATTATCAGTAATAGCAGTATTCTTTTTTTCAATTTCTATATTTTGTCTGCTAATTACTTCGGTACGTTCAGTAACTTTTTGTTCTAGAATAATGTTTTCTTTTCGTAGCACTCGTTCCCTCACTTTTATAAAGAAAATAATAGCAGAAAATACAACAACAATTAAAACAACATAAAACCAACTAGTTTGCCAAAAAGGTGGTTTTATAACAAATTTGTAGGTCATCGGCAAGCTATTCCAAACTCCATCATTATTGCACGAGCGCACTTTAAATGTATATTCACCAGGCTCAAGATTAGGGTAGGTAACCGAATTTTCTTTTACCACTGGCGACCAATCATTATCCAAGCCTTCGAGCATATAGCGATACTTTACTCTTTTCGGATTAGTTAAACTTGTACCAACAAAATCAAATGTAAAATGATTCTGCGTCCACGAAAACACATGATCTTGCGGAATATCTACTGTTTCGAAATAAATACGAGGATTGCGGATAGAAGTAACAGGCTCAATTAAATTGTTACGCTCCAAACGACTATTGTATTTAACCAAACCAATGATAGAGCCAAACCAAAGATTGCCATCTTTATCTTTACAAGCTGCATTGGGGTTAATTTCTACACCAAGAAAACCGTCTTCTTTTTCATAATGTTTTACCGTTTCGTTCCTTAAATCAAACTTATCAATTCCCAAGCCCGAACCTATCCATAAATTACTTTTAGAGTCGGCAATCAACAAAAATGGAGTATTTGAGCTGAAGCCATTTTTAGTAGTGTAGTTTTTAAAAAGTTGCCCGCCTTGCTCCAACAATGCTAACGGATCATATTTAAAAGCACCCTGATCGTAAGTACCAAACCAAATATTCCCTTGCCCATCCTCAGTTATACATATTGTAAACTTTGTTGCATAACCATTTTTTTCGGAAAATGTTTTAAATAACCCACCTTGCTTAGGTAAATTATTGGGGTCGTATAAAGTAAGATTGCCCGCTAAACCTCCAAACCACATTCTATCTTTGCTATCACGATAAATGGTGTAAATTTGATTACTACCCAATCCCTCCTCAGTAGTATATTGCACAAAAGTTTCGGTATTGATATCAAACTTTAATACACCTGCTTTATTGGTACCAATCCAAACATTTCCATCCTTATCGCCATTAATGCAATACACTTCATTTACGGGCAATCCATTATCGGTAGTATATTGCTTAATATTACCTGTTGACGGATTTAAACGCGAAACGCCTTGCCCAAAATCAGTAAACCAAATATTCCCTTTTACATCTCTGTAAAGAGCACTGGTGTTTAATACCTGTCCATCTTTACCTGTATGCCTAATAAAACGGTAGGCCGATTTACTTTTGTTATTTTTTAGGTTTAACGGATTTTGAGGAGTTATTACTAAATCTTTAGTTTCTGGTCCTATCGCCTCGTATGCATCCGGAATAAATTGAAACAAACCACCTTCTGTACCTAGCCAAAAATCATTATTTGCACCCTCTATAACCGACCACACAAGGCTATTGGGCAAGCCTTCATTTTCGCCATATATCTCAAATTGTTCATCAAAATATTGATTCAAATTAAAAAATGTTCCTATCCAAATATTTTTTTCTCTATCCTGAATAATTGATAACACCCTATTATTACTTAACCCATGCTGAGTTGAGATGGTTTGAAAAATTGAACCTTTATAATTATTCAACTCCAACTGTGGTAAATATTTGCAAACCCCACCATCATAAGTACCAATAAAAATACTTTCGTTTTCGGCCTGATATAAAGTAATAATATTGTTGCTTGCCAAACCTTGAGCTGTTGTGTATTGCTTTATTTGCTTATCGGTAGCATTTATACGAAACAAACCTGCATCAGCAGTGCCAATCCAAACATTGCCTCGCACATCAGGAAACAATGTTGTTATGGCTTGGCTGGGCAAACTTATATCTACAGAAGTAAACTTATCATTTTTATAAGCAATAATACCTCTAGTAGTTCCAATCCAAACAGCATCGTCCTTATTCAACATCAACGAAGTAATACCATCAGCAGGTAGTCCGTTTTTTGTTGTTAATTGGCTAAAGGTGCCATTAAAATAGGTTAACATACCTTGTCCTTCGGTTCCAAAAAGTAATGCACCGGTTTTATCCGACACAATACAAGTAATTGTTTTTGAAAGTTTGTATTTATCGGGAACAACTTCAGTAAATTTTTTAGTTGCTGCATCATACTTTGTTATTCCACCCGACCAATGCCCAAACCAAATATTTCCGGCATTATCCAAACAGGAAGCAGTTACCCTATTTTCTGCTAAACCTTCTTTTTTAGTGTAATTTTCAAAGTTCAAACCATTGTACTTACTTATTCCATTCATGGTTCCTACCCATATGTTTCCCTGCTTATCTTGTAGCATGGTATAAACACTGGATTGTGGCAAGCCCTCTTCAATACCAAACTGACTCAAATTGAGTGTTTGAGCCATTGTTTGAATATTTACTAACGCAACAAGTGCAAGCAAAATCAACAACAGGCGCATGGTGTTTAATTTAACTAAATGGTTCATAGCAATGAATAAAGTGTTTTAAGTATCTATTTATTTGTTCTTCTTATCAAATTCATCCACCTCGTTCATCAAGCTAGTAAGCGTATTATTTGTTTCGAGCTTCTTTGCAAAGTTCTCAGCTTTCTTCCTTTCAAAACGTTGTTTTTCAGAAAGCAATCGGCTTCGTTCGCTGTTTGTAGAATAAACTTTATCCACATCGTACGTTTCTGAATTTTTAATTTCGGGATTAGGCGATGGCAAATTAGTTTTAAACTGCCCCATAGGAACCCCTGTTAAAAAAAACAAATCTTTTTGAATGGTTGAATTTGCGGCCAAACTATCTCGCCTACTTATAGTTACGGCTTCAGTGGTATTAGCAGCAGAAACGCTCGCATTGTTATTTGCTTTAGCTACATCAACGTTATTATTTTCATTTGCTTTTACACGCTGTTGCTCAACCAACGATTGATTTTTTGAAACAGCCAAAGATGTATTGTTTTTCGCAAGCGTGTTTTCTGCTTTATCATCAGTTTTTACTGATGGCTTACTATTGGCTAAAGAATTGGTATTTACTACCTTTTCGTCTGTTTTAGCCGACACTTTACTATTTGAAGTAGATGGTGATTTTAACAACGGATTTTTAACTAAAGATGAATTTAAAACGTCTTCATTTTTAAGTTTAGTAACTGTTGTTGTTGAGTTATTATTTGCAACGGTTGTTGTAGTTGCATCCTTTTTTAATTTATCTAGCGTTTCTTCATTATTGTTAGTAGTGTTTTTTTTATCTGCACTTGAAGCGTTAACTACATCAGCAAATGTTTTATTAGTAGCATCTAACGAAGTTTGTTTACTTACAACCGCAGATGTAGTTTGAGGTTGAGTATTCGTATTTGTTGAAAAACTAACAGATGAATCCTTTAAATTGCTATTGTTCTGAACCATCGAAGCTTGATTTGTGCTGCTATCTTGCGTCACTTGTTTTTTTGATGCCAATGCCGAATC
>JBASCV010000087.1:0-27347 GCA_049651825.1 Bacteroidia bacterium | reverse complement strand
CTTATTGTGTTATACTTTGAAAACAAAAACACACAAGCAATTAAAAGCTTATAAAAATATGAGGTGTATGTATATTTCAACTTAAAAAAATTCATTCTTAACTTTTACAAATCGTTCTGTTATTACCAACAACAGCAAACATTTAAACATAACTGATACAAAAAGTAACCCAAAGGTTGCTTAACAATAAAAATAAATATGTTATTTCTGATAAATCAGTTTTATGTACTGTTTTTGCTTATTGCACTCTAATTCAAGTAGATACATTCCTGGAACTAGATTTTGAATGACCTCATTTTCCATTCTTATTGTTTGCGAACCAATATTTATAGGTTTTTTATCCGTAAATACTTTAACCCCATCAATGCTATACATAGTTAGATTTGCAATCCCTTCTTTAGGGGCATCAATAGCAATCGTAAAGTTGGAATAAAAAGGATTAGGAAAAACACTTATTTCTGATGCTGAATTTAAATCTTCTACTCCAACATTTATGAAAACAAAAGCTGGTTTTGAAGTTGTATCTGTACAACCATAAGTATTTGTAACCATCAATGAAACATCATAGTTTCCATTTACGTCATATGAATGAACGGGATTTTGAATATCGCTTGAATTACCATCGCCAAAGTTCCATGTCCAGTCAATTGCATCTAATGAATTATCTGCAAAATAAACAGTATCAGCATCATCAGAAACATAAGCCTGGAAATTGGCAACAGGACGAGGATATACATAAATTTGACCTGTAACAATAGATGTATCAGTACCTGTAGCACCAAATGCCATTAAAGTAACCGTATATAAGCCCGAATTTACATAATTATGGGAAGGATTTTCTAAAACGGAGGTTGAACCATCACCAAAGTCCCACAAATAAGTTATTGCGTAAACACTGGTATTAAAGAAATCAACTTTAAGTACAGGACATCCTGCGGAAACGGAAGAGTTAAACCCAGCAGTTAATTGAGCGGTTACAATAAGTCCACCAGAACACGAACCCACACAACCGTTAGAATCAACAACATTTACCTGATAATCATAAGCACCTGCTGTTTGATAAATATGAGATACAGTATCGCCAGCGCCAGAAGCACCATCGCCAAAGCTCCACTGATAAGAAAACGGTGCACTTCCACCAGAAAGAATTTCGGCAACAAGCGTTGTTGGGGAGCCAGCAATAAAATTTTCGGCAGTACATGAAACAAGAGGAGGATCAATTACAGTAACACCAATAACATTAGATGTATCCATTTGCCCGGCAGAACAACCTAAATCAGAAGTGATGATGCATGAAACACTATCGCCATCAACTAAGGAAGACGAGATGAAAACAGGGAAAGTACTTTCAGGATTACCATTTACCATCCATTGATAAGTAGGAGAAAAACCTGCATTAGTAGCGCCAGCACTAAAAGTAAATGTAGCCCCTGTACAAGCAATATTACTAGGACTTTCTGATAATATTTCGATGTAAGGTTTGGAAATTCCTTCCACCTGCACAATCATTGTATCAGGGAATGACTCTCCACAACATTCATCAACAATACGCAGAATAACCTGATATGTTCCTGCAGAATCAAACGTATAGGTTGCTGTTTGAAATGCAGTACCAACAACTGTATCCACATCATTGTTTCCTATAAAATACCAAAGATATTCGTCAGCAGTAACAGAAGAAGTGTAAGTAGCTGGAGCACCAGCACATACAGCTGTATCGGTAGAGTTGATATCAGGTACAATGCCAGCACCTGTGCTAAATATTTCAATAAAATCAGTATACGTATAGGCAATACCATTGTTTACCATGGTAAATGTTTTTCTGCCTTGTGTTGTATATTTGGTTGTTGCGGTAATTCCGCTTCCTGAAGCAGGTGTAGCACCAGCACCAAAAAACCAAATAACAGTACCTGTAGCATTAGTAGAGAATGTTACGGGAGCATCAGTACAACCCGAGTACTGAACGTATACAAAAGGTTGTTGAAGGGAATAAACATTTTGCTCAGAAACAGCGGTTCCACCATCTTCGTACAATGTATATGTTTCACCATCGGAACCTTTACCACCATTTCCACCAACACCACCATCGCCACCTTTACCACCAGTACCACCAGCACCAACATATCCGTTTCCAGCACCACCTCTTACACCGCCAGCACCACCAACACCACCAGCACCACCATTTCCACCAATACCACCAAAACCAGCATTGCCAGAAACTAATTTAGAATCTTTAATAACACCGTTTGCACCATTATTATGAATATACACAGCAAATGAGCCACCACCGCCAGTACCACCAGTACCACCAGTACCACCTTGAGCTCCTTCGCCACCACCACCACCACCAGCGCCAGTTCCATTTTTATTTGGAGGTAAGCCAAAAAGACAATCGTACGGAATACCCCCTATTGAGCCACCACCGCCACCACCACCACCACCATGGCCGTTGGTACCAATACCTCCCGAAGTTCCGTTACCTGGCATATAATAGCCCCCACTGAACGAAGCAACACCATCCACACCATTTGTACCAGGTAGCCCATTCGCACCATCGGTGCCATGAGCTCCATCGTTTAATGTTGTACGTGGAGGAGTTGTAGGATAAATACACGTTACAATTTTTTGACCGCCACCGCCACCTATACCACCGCCACTACCGCTGGTTTGCCCCGCAAGTCCAGGATATCCATTTTTACCATGGGTAGGATCGCCACATAAAGCACAATCAGCGGTTCCTCTTTCGCCACCATCGCCACCATTTCCACCAGCTAAGCTACCTGGAAATGAACCAGATGCACCCAATCCACCAGAACGAGGTCCTGCATCATCATTTGAACCATCATCGCCAGGCAAGCCTGCTGCTCCAGAAATACCACTAGAGCCATTGCTACCAATTGTTCCATCACCAGCATTACCAGCAGTAATTTTACAACGCACAATTTGATAATCAGAACAACCACTTAAACGTATACCGTAAGTAGATGTACCATTACCAAAACCATTTGCGGTACGTATAGTTAAATCTTGAAAACGAAAATTGGAAATGTTTGTACAATAAATAGCTACGATACGAGTTGGATTTGACTCGATGTTTGAATTATCACGATAAATTGTAGTAGCACTAGCATTGCTTTTTTTCCATGTTAGAGAATTATACCCCCCTTCAATACTAAGGTTGGCTTTCATATCAATTGGATTAGAAATATTATATGTTCCTGAAGCCATATAAATTTTATTATCGGTACCATTTGCAAGAGTAAGTGCATAGGTTAGCGAAGCTGGAACTGTTTTGGTTCCTGCGGTACCAGAAGATGCTCCATTAGGTGTAACGTATATGATTGTACATTGTTGAGCAAAAACCTCTCCCCCAAGCCCTCTCCACAGGATAGGGGAGAAAAGAAGAATGGTAATTAATATTCTATATGTTTGTTTTACTATCAATTTACAATTATTTTTTTAACAATTAGCTGTTGTACATTGGCATTTTCAATGCTTAGTGTTGAAGCAGGAATTACCATTTTTAAAAAATAAATTCCTTTAGGTTGACCACTTAAATCTATCAAATATGAGGTTGTTTTAATGTTTGATTTTTGCCATACAACCTCACCAATTGTATTTATAATGCTTACCATTTCTATATTTTCAGTACAACCATAACAATTATCTATTTGTAAAGTAAACCGCCCATCATTGGGGTTTGGATACATTTTAATTGCGTATTCATTTTCTATAAAATTATTAACCCCCAACGCAGAAGGAAGCACAATAATAGAAGAAACAACAGAAGTTGTACAGTTGAAATTAATTGCCGTAAGAGTAATTGTATACGTTCCTTCGGTAGTATAAACGTGGGTTGGATGCTGCTCAGAAGAAGTGGTACCATCGCCAAAATTCCAATTCCACTCAGTAGAATTTGTACTTAAATTAGTAAAAGAAAGTAAGCCAAGACCATTTAAATATACTGTATCGTCAGACTGCGTAAAGGCAGCAGTAAGTCCGGCAGAGCTACAATTATTATTAATAACGATAACATCTGTTATCGTATCAGAACAATTGGCATTACTTACTATTAAAAACACAGGATATTCTCCTGCAGCAGTATATGTATGAGTTGTATTTTGATTTGCATCATTTGGTGAACCATCTCCAAAATTCCAATTCCATGCCGAAGGAGTTGGAGATGTATTATCAGTAAATGAAACAGACGAACCAACAGTTCCGGTTGCAGGCACATTAAATGCGGCATTTATTACTGGTAGTACATTCAGTGTAACATTATCTTGTGCAACACAGCCTGTAGGACTAGTAACTGTTACTTCATAAAGTCCGGCAGCAGTAGTTTGTAATGTTTGAGTTCCACTACCAACCGGGTTTCCATTTAATCGCCAATCGTAAAAGCAACCAGGATTTCCGGCATTTAGTATTGGAAATGGCTCATTTGAACAAACAGTATAATCATTGCCCAAATCTACTTCAGGGTCTTTAATTGTTAAAATAAGCGTATCCTTACCCACACAGCCTGATTCGCTAGTAACTGTTACCTGATAGGTGCCTGCTGCAACGGTTTGTAAAAATTGAGAATTAACACCAACAGGATTAGCGTTTCTTGTCCATAAATAAGTTTGCATTCCAGCAATACCAGCATCTAATGAAGGCAAAGCATCCGTGGTACAAAGCAATAAATCTGGACCAATATCAACAGGAAGTTCGTTATATATTGACAAATCCATCTCATCAGAAGCAGAACAACTACCATAGCTTACCGTAACTCCATAAGTTCCAGCTAATGCGGTTTGATAAGTAGCATCGTTTGTACCAACAGGGTCACCATTATACGTCCATTGATAAGAAGCACCCGGATTGCCAGCATTTAAAAGTGGTTTTTGATCAGTGAAACACATTACAGTATCTAGTCCTATATCAACTATTGGTTCGGTAATAACTTCAATTACTTTTGTTTTTACTGAGGTGCCACAACAGCTAGTAGTGGTAAGCGTAATTGTATAGGTTCCAGCTGTTGCAAACGAAACATTTCCAGGAGTTTGAGAAGAAGACGTTGTAATAGAACCACCAGGGATGTTCCAGCTATACGTATTTGCTGTACCAGTAGTGAATATGTTTACATCATCGCCCACACAAACAATATCTTTTGAAGTTGAAACAGCAGGAGGAGTAAAGTTTGTTGGTAAATTAAT
Source organism: Bacteroidia bacterium (assembly GCA_049651825.1). Taxonomy (GTDB): domain Bacteria; phylum Bacteroidota; class Bacteroidia; order 2-12-FULL-35-15; family 2-12-FULL-35-15; genus 2-12-FULL-35-15. The sequence goes on along the minus strand of JBASCV010000087.1, from coordinate 22,149 downwards.
GTAGTTTGCCAAAGGATAAGGCACACCATCAACAACAAGCGTAATGCTTCTAAATCCGGGCATTCCACTATCGTACTGAACAGTAACATTGTTTCCCGATGCATTTGCTGGATTAGCACCAACACCAAAAACCCAATCAACATTACCAGTTGCAGTAGTTGTAAAGGTTACATCAGAATTAGCACAACCCGAAAAAGTTGCTGTAACATCAGGCTCAAAGGGGTTATACATATTTGAGTACATAACAGGATTTTGGCCTTGTTGTTGATACAATGCCTTACTAACACCATCAGACCCAGCGCCACCATTACCACCAGCGCCACCTTGCCCACCAGTTCCACCAACACCACCCTCACCAATGTTGCAGCTATGTAAACCCGTAGAATCGTTCATTAAATTGCCGCCAGCACCGCCAGCACCACCAGCACCGCCAGCACCACCAGGCCCACCAGGTCCGCCAGTACCGCCATTTCCTGGATTTAAAGAACAATCGCGCACTACGCCATTTATTCCATTCGCCCACACAAAAATTGCAAAAGAGCCCCCAGCACCTGTGCCACCGAAGCCAGTATAACCACCTTCGCCACCTTCGCCACCGCCACCGCCACCGCCACCGGTTCCAAACACGTAACTTGTGGTATCACCTGTAGTAGGATTAACTATTGCTGGTTGACAGCCTTTAGCACCACCACCGCCACCACCAGAACCACCACCACCAGGTTTACCTTGTGTACCAATGGTTCCTGTTCCAGGCACATAGTATCCACCAGTATAAGAATGCACTCCTTGAGTTCCGTTTAATCCTGGCAAGCCATCTATACCTGTATTACCAGGCTTTCCATTATTTTGACTGGGGTCGCCCCAACATTGTTGAAAATATTGCATTTGACAAACCCCTGCACCACCATTACCACCAGCAACCCCACCGTAACCTAAACCAACAAAACCGGGTAAACCATCATTTGTATAATCGCCCTCAGCATTGTAAACAGTATAACCAAGTATTGAGTTTGTATCAACAATAAAACCACCTCGCTCGCCCCCTGTACCTCCTTGCCCTCCGGCATAACTACCAACAAAAGAACCACTACCACCAACACCTCCAAGGCGACAACAAATACCACTTCCTGGGGTATCATGATCGCCCTCGGCACCAGTTTCTCCAGCACTTCCTGGGGCGCCTGCCATACCAGGGGTACCTGGGGCGCCAGGCGTACCATCAGATCCGTTTCCTGTGTTTACTTTGCATCGTGATATAACGTAATTTGTACAATTGTTTATATAAATTCCATACACACTAACGCCATCGCCTACAGCGTCAGCAACATTGATTGTAAGATCGAGCAAACGAAAACCTGAAACATTTACACATGAAAAAGCAATAAGACTATTAGGGTTGGTTTGAATATTAGCATTATCGCGCTCAAAAACAGTAGCAGTGGTATTGCTTTTAACCCAAGTAGTGGCATTATAGCCTCCTTCAATAGTAACATTACTTGGTATGCTCAATGAATTGCTAAGACTGTAAACCCCTTGAGCCATTCGCATAATATTATTGGACGGATTCATTAGTGTTAACCCATAAGCAAAGTTAGCGGGGTTTGCTTTTGTTCCAGCACTACCACTAGATGCACCAGAAGGTGTTACATAAACATAACCACACTCCTGAGCAAAGCCTGAAATGAAAAAGATTGAAAGTAAAAAAGCTACAAAATATTTTAGTGCAAACGATTTCATTCAATTGGACATAAAAATCTACATCAAAACGAAACGTAATATTACTGATTTTATTGAAAATAAACAAATAGAAAAGGGTCAAAATAACGAATGGAGATATATTTGGTTTCAAAATTTAATTTTATGATTGTGAATAATGAAAAAATGAATGTTTTGCTGCTGAAAACATAATTCAAATGCACAGGTTGTGTTTTTAACCTAACACACTCAATATCAAGACATTAAAACAAATATTTCGTTTAAAAAGAGTAAATTATGACCAAAAAATGCTACAATTGAGAAGAAAAAGAAAACTTAAACAACTAATTAAAAAAATAAAAAAACAGGAATATCCGAACTAATTGAACCAATAGAGAGTATAAGGAACAAGAAAACACCATGTAAACATTGTTATGTTCATTACTTTATTGAGCAATAATAAAACATAATTTTTGTTTGTATAGTTTAGCATATGTAAACTAACCAAGAGCACAATGATAAAAGAAAAAAAGATTTTCGTTTTAGACACTTCGGTAATTATTTATGATCACACAGCAGCAAAAAGCTTTCAGGAGCACGATGTGGTGATTCCGATAACCGTTTTAGAGGAGTTAGACAACTTTAAAAAGGGGAACGACATGAAAAATTTCGCAGCGCGCGAATTTACCCGATATATTGATAAAATTTCGAAAGCAAATACACTTCAAGACTGGATACCAATAAACGGTAAAGGACATGGTATGATAAAAATAGAGATGCACCATGGTTCTTCAGTTGATGCAGAAGTAATTTTTGGAGAGCGAAAAGCCGACCACCGCATTTTAAACACGGCTCTTTATGTATCCGAGCAATACCCGAAGCACAAGGTGGTATTGGTTACAAAAGATATTAATTTGCGGATTAAAGCAAAGTCGCTGAATTTAAATGCAGAGGATTATGAAACAGGGAAAATAAAAGATGTAAGTGAACTTTACACAGGTTGCAGTGAAATAACAAAAGTATCTGATAGCGTTATTAATGAAGTATATGAAAAGGGCTTTTGTGAACCAGCTGTTTTATTAAAAAAACAAAAACCAGAAGCAAATCATTTTTATATTTTAAAAAGCAGCTCAAAATCAGTACTTACAACCTATAGTACAAGTAAAGATGTTATAGAGCGTATAAAAAAAGTGACTGCCTTTGGCGTATCGCCTCAAAATGCAGAGCAAGCGTTTGCATTAGATGCAATTTTAAATCCAGATATAAAATTAGTTTCGATACAAGGCGTAGCAGGAACAGGTAAAACATTGTTATCATTAGCAGGCGCATTGGAACAGCGAAGAAATTTTCATCAAATTTATTTAGCTCGACCAGTTGTGCCATTAAGTAATAAAGACATTGGTTATTTGCCAGGCGATATAAAATCAAAATTAAACCCATACATGGAACCACTGTGGGATAATTTGAAATACATTAAGGGCTTATTCACCGAAAAGGACCGTGAATACAAACAAATAAACGAAATGGTGGAGAATGAAAAGCTAGTGGTTTGCCCCTTAGCTTATATTAGAGGAAGAAGTTTATCGAATGTGTTTTTTATTGTTGACGAGGCTCAAAACCTTACTCCACATGAGGTGAAAACAATTATATCGCGTGCAGGAGAAAACACTAAAATAGTTTTCACAGGTGATATTTATCAAATTGATACGCCCTACTTGGATACACAAAGTAATGGACTATCTTACCTTATAGACAAACTAAAAGGACAAAACCTTTATGCGCACATCACATTGCAAAAAGGTGAGCGTTCAGAACTAGCTAACTTAGCAAATGAATATTTGTAAAAAATACTTGTGCGTATAAATTTAAAACTTCTAATGGTTGTGCTATTTAAGCACAACCATTTTTTTTGTTGATGAACGGTACCCATCGGCAGAGAGCTGGTAAAAATAGGTGCCATTTTCGAATGCATTTAAATCAATCGTTGTGTTAGTTGATTTATCCGTTAAAAGCTCTGTTTTTATTAACTTACCAAGCACATTATAAATTTTCAACTCTGGATTTTTTAGTTCGTTTAAACTATAATAAATGGTAGTTTGATTTGTTGCAGGGTTTGGAATATTTTGAAGCAAAATTGGCGATTGTTTTTGTGCTTCAATACCAACAGTTGATGTGATTGTATTTACTTGAAGATCATCAAAATAAAAACCATCGTAAGTTAAACCTTGATCACTAACCATCCTAAAAGCAATGTGAATGGTGCTACCTAAATAATCGTTTAAGCTTACCTCTTCTTGGACCCAATTAAGCTGCTGACCATCGTAAACAGGGTTTCCGGGATCTTGATAAGGACTACCTGTTTTTGTATATTTTCCACACAAAGGCACCCACGATGTTCCGTTATTTACGGATGCTAACACTTGAGCATAATCGTAAGAGGTTTCAATTTCCCATAGTGCTGAAAAATTTAAATTTGCCCACGTTGCATTACTTAAATCAATTGGAGTATTTAGCTTCAACAGTTTATTGGTATTATCACTATAGTTTCCGTTTGGGCTATCGGTAATGGAAGTTGGTGAAGAAACATAATAAATTGTACTCGTATTCCAGTTTCCTGAAAAGGAAGTATATCCAGCCATTGAAGATGCTGAATTTGAAAAAACAGGTACAGTTTGGCCATAAAACTTTGTAATCGTATCATTGGTATCGTACAAACCATTATTAACACGTATTACAAATTTAAACGATTGCCCTGCCACAATAGACGAGTTAAGTGTATAGCTAATTGAATCTAAATTAGTTTCGAGCAAAGCCATTGTTGAATATGTTTTGGGCGCACCAACTGAAGTGATCCAACTATCAAGCGGTATTATTGAAACAGTATAAACAGCTGGACTATCAAGCCCTAAGCGTTGTATTGAATAATTGATAAAACCAGTTGTTGTGTTTATTATTTGAGATGACAAATCTTTGGCGTCAGCATACTTTCCAATCAATTGCGCTGCATAAATATTTTGCCAAAGATTGTCTTCGCAAATTGGTATAATACGCTCTTGAGTAGGCCAAAAACCATCGTTTGAGGAGCCAACCTCTGGCGTCATTGAAAGAATTTTGGGCTTTGTATTTTGTTCGCCATAACACCAATCGTCAGAATCGCCATTGGTATTATACCCTACGGTTTGATTTCCTGTTCCAAATAAATAGTTGTTTTGGGAAGTCATTAACATACTGTGATTTACAAACACAGCAGAATCGGGAGTATAAAAATTACCAATATAGCCCCAAGGATAGATAAGCATATCGCTATATGAGTGATAATTAAGCGCCATTTTGAAATTATGTAATTCACAAAACGCCTTGACAGCTTGCGTTTCGGGCTCAGAAAAAGCTGATGGCCCTCTATACGTATCGTCATTTGAAGTTGGAGAAGAGCCAAAATTATCATAGCCCCACTGATATCCGTAATTTCTGTTCAAATCAACTCCCCAAGAGCCATCGTTATTATCTCTTCTGTTTTTTCTCCACATCCCACCACCATTTGGATCGGTTGTTTCATTATAAACATAACCATCAGGATTAACACATGGAATAAAGTACATTTCGGTATTATTGACTAAAGCAGTTATTTCGGGATTTGAACCATAATTTTCGAGCAAATAATACATGTAAAAAACCATTTGAGAAATAGAAGCTGCTTCACGAGCATGGTGTAATGCGGTATACAATATTTCGGGTTCTGTTTCATCAACAGAGGGGTTATCAGAGATTTTAAGCCAATAAATTGGACGACCTTCTACGGAAGTGCTGCTGCCTATTTGTTGTTTAACTGTTATTAAATTAGGGAACTGATTAGCCATATTATCTAAAATAGCTAATAACTCAGTGTATGTATAAAAACCACCCATAGTACCCAATTGAAAGTTTGTAGGTGTTGCTATAATAGCAGATGTAGCACAACTACTGCTTCGATCTGGAGAACCACCTACACTTTTTTCTTTTTTTTTTGAAGCCGACTCTTTGTTTTGATTTTTATAGTGCGCAGAAACATCTTGAATTAAAATTTCAACAACAAAACCGTTTTCTTTTGCTTTTGCAATTTCCTGATCAGAAAAATCAGAAATAAAATAGGTGTTTTTTTTGTATTCGCCATGATCAACGGCAAGCCCCAAAGCAGCAAGCGAATTAAGTGTTTTATCCTTATCGTTTAAAAATATTTTTGCTCTAGAATAATTTTGTTTTTGTGCAAAGGATATTAGCGTAACAAAAATAAAAATTGTTACAAAAAATAATTGTTTCATTGATTTATGGTTTTGATAAATTTAATCATTTTTTTGAAAAAAAGCAAAAAACTATGCTTCTATTTTTTCAAAAGCTTGTTTAAAATCATCAATAAGCACATCAGCATCTTCTAGCCCTATGTAAAAACGAATTAGATTCCATGGCAATGGGTTTTCAAAACTTTTGCTTGCTGTTAATGCACAAACAGGAAACATTAGAGATTCATAACCACCCCAAGAGGCTGCCATTAAAAAATAATTCAAACTATTGCAAAACTTTTCTAACTGCTCTACATTATCCACATTTAAAGTCACGGAAAACAAACCACCCGAATTTTTCATTTGTTTTTTTGCTAGCGATAGCTGAGGATTTTTTTCGGAAAAAGGATAATATAGATTTTGTACCCTTGGGTGTTGCTCTAAAAATTGAATTACTTTTTGGGTAGTTTCATTGCTTTTATTTACGCGTATTTCAAGTGTTCGCAAACCACGAATAATCATTGCTGCTTCGTAAGGCGAAATAATACTACCAATAGTCATATACTCCTCTTGCATCATTTTTTTGATGCGTTCTTTTGATGCACACACCACACCAGCAACAACATCACTATGTCCGTTTAAATATTTTGTAGCAGAGTGAACCATCATGTCTATACCAAAATCTACGGGTGTTTGATTGAGTGGCGAACAGTAACTATTATCGACAATGGTTGTAATGTTTTTTGCTTTTGCAATGCCTGCAATTGTTTCCAAATCTTGCAACTCAAAGGTTAATGAATTTGGGCTTTCTAAATAGATAAGTTTAGTATTGGCTTGAATTGCGTGCTCAAAATTTTCGGGATTTGTACCGTTTACAAATGTGGTTGTTACACCATATTTTGATAGGTATTTAGATAACAAGTTGTATGTCCAACTATATGGTTTTTCAACACACACCAAATGGTCTCCAGCTTTTACAACACTCATAATAGCAGCAGTAACCGCAGCGCTACCACTCGAAAAAACAAGTGCATCTTCGGTTTTTTCGAGTGCTGCAATTTTTTTTCTCAAAACAGAAACTGTAGGATTAAAGCCTCTTGTATAGAAGGGAATTTCTAATTCTCTTTTTAATTGCTGACGCATTGCATCAACCGTTTTAAAGGAAAAATTACTTGTTTGAAAAATTGGAGGCGTTACCGAACCATAATATTCATCGCGCTCTTCGCCCAAATGATTTAAAATATATGAAGTATCCATATTATTTTTGTTTTTAGTATAACAAATGTGCAAAATTTATCTCAATGAATTGTATTAATGCACTAAATTGTAAGCATTACTTTTTAGTACCTTTGTTTTAAATTATGTAAGAGTTATTTATTGATAATAAAATAAATAATTGTGATATAAAGAGACTATGATTAAAAACAAATCTATTTTTTGGTTTTCGATACTTGTAACATACGTTGTTATTCAATTTGTATGGTGGAGCTACCTTATGGTTGAGCTAAACAATGAAATTTACGCATTAAAAACTGAGCTAAATTTACTAAAAGGAGCAAGTCCGGAAGAAGTTGTTATTAAAGGGAATGAGCTCAACCAAAAACTTCACAAGCGCTGGATGATGATAGTAGGCGAAGGGGTTGTTTTTATTGGAGCCTTAGCGATTGGAATTTATCAAGTATTACGCTCTTTCAAAAAAGAAGTTGAGTTAACTCGTCAACAACAGAATTTTTTACTATCTGTTACACACGAACTAAAATCGCCAATAGCATCGGCAAAGCTACAGCTTCAAACATTGTATAAACACGAACTTGACAGAAAAAAACAATTAGAAATTATATCAGACGCAATAAACGATACTGAGCGATTGAACAACTTAGTAGAAAATATTTTATTGGCTGCTAAAATAGAAAATGGAGTTTATCTACTTCACAGAGAAAAATGTAATCTATCCGAATTTATTTTTGATGGCATGCAACAAACGATTCGTTCGTTCAACTACAAAAACAATATAAAGCTCGACATTGACGACTCTATTTTTTTAAATATTGATAAAACAACCTTCCCATCAATTGTTTTAAACTTAGTTGAAAATGCTGTAAAATACTCAGAAGATAATTCAGAAATAAGTATTGAATTAAAAAAAGAAAATCAAAAAATCGTTTTACGTGTTTCGGATCAAGGAGTTGGAATAAGTGAAAATGACAAGAAAAAAATATTTGACAAATTTTATCGCTCAGGGAACGAAAACACCAGAAAAACAAAGGGTACAGGATTAGGTCTATATATAATTGATTATATAGTAAAAGAACATGGTGGTATAATTTCTGTAAAAAACAACACACCTAAAGGCACTATTTTTGAAATACAATTTAACTAAGAAAATCAAAAAAATGAAAAAAGTAGCATTAGTAATATTAGACGGTTGGGGACTTGGCGATGGAACAAAATCAGATGCAATTGCAAATGCAAATACACCCTTTGTTGATAGTTTATATAAAACACACCCTCACAGCACACTATTAACTTCGGGCGAAAACGTTGGTTTGCCAGAAGGGCAAATGGGAAATAGTGAAGTTGGGCATTTAAATATTGGTGCAGGACGTATAGTTTATCAAGACTTTGCACTTATCAATAAAGCGGTAAGAGAAAAAACAATCGATAACAATGTGGCATTAGTAAATGCATTTTCGTACGCAAAAAAAAATCACAAATCGGTTCATTTCATTGGACTTGTTTCGGAAGGGGGAGTCCATTCCTCTCAAGCACACCTTCATTATTTATGCGACTTAGCTAAACAGCATGATATAGAAAATGTTTTTATTCACGCATTTACAGATGGGCGAGATACTGACCCCAAAAGCGGTTTAGAATACATTAAAAATTTAGAAAACCATTTACAAAACTCTTCAGGAAAAATAGCAAGTATTGTTGGCAGGTATTATGCTATGGATAGAGATAAACGTTGGGAACGTGTAAAACTAGCTTATGATTTATTAGTAAAAGGGATTGGAGAAAAAACAACAAACAGCATTGAAGCAATTGAAAAATCATACGCTAACGATATTACTGATGAGTTTATAAAGCCAATTGTAATAACCGATAAACAAGGTAATTCATTAGCAACTATTCAAGAAAATGATGTAGTGATTTGTTTCAATTTTAGAACTGATCGTTGCAGAGAAATTACACAAGTGCTTACACAACAAGCTATGCCAGATTTTGGCATGAACACTATACCATTGTATTACGTAACAATGACCAATTACGATGCTACATTTAAAAATGTACATATAATGTATGATAAAGATAATTTAGTAAATACGCTAGGTGAAGTACTTGAAAAAAACAATAAAAAACAGATACGAATTGCTGAAACAGAAAAGTATCCGCACGTTACGTTTTTCTTTTCTGGTGGTAGAGAAAAAGAATTTATTGGCGAAAAAAGAATTATGATTGCATCACCCAAAGTTGCTACCTATGACCTAAAGCCGGAAATGAGTGCCATTGAACTTACCGATGCTATTATTCCTGAACTAAAAAAAGGCCAAACTGATTTTATATGTTTGAACTTTGCAAACCCTGATATGGTAGGACACACTGGAGTGTATAATGCTATTTTAAAAGCAATAGAAACAGTTGACAACTGTTTGCAACGCGTTGTAGAAACAGGTATTGAAAACGGATATTCATTTATAATTATTGCAGATCATGGAAATGCGGATACTGCTATTAATGCGGATGGTTCTCCAAACACAGCACACACAACCAATCCTGTTCCGTGCATTTTAATTGATAAAGACTATAAAAATATTAAAAACGGAAAGTTGGCCGATATAGCACCGACAATTTTAAAGATTTTAAATATACAAACACCACAAGAAATGACTGGTAGTTGCTTGATTTAAGCCACCCAAAAGAATACCGAAACAAACAACTACTTTATCATTTTTTTAACGACTACATTTTTAGGTGTTCGTAATTCATAAAAATAAACTCCTGCGCTTAATTCTGATGTATTAAGTAGAACAGCATGCGTTCCAGCGTGACAGTTTTTGCTGATTAATGTTTTTATAGGTCGGCCTAAAAAATCTAGAATAGTTAAATCTACATGTTCTGATTGGGGTAAATTAAAAGAAATAGTTGTTTCGTTTATAAAAGGGTTTGGGATGTTTTGAAATAAAGTGATGGCTTGTTGATTTATTAACAATTCATTTACGTTTAATACAATAGAACATGTGGCTGTGCTATTTCCATTTACAATAGCATCCGACAAACAATTTAAATAACACTCCAAATTGGTATAACCACTTACACCAGTTATTGCCATTGATAAATTAGTTCCATTGTGGTCTTGCACATTGGGATTTAATCCATTTGCGGTTTCCCAATAATCAGGCATTCCGTCATTATCCGAATCAGAAGGAGCTACGCCTTGATTTGATGGTAAAATAAAGGCATCATTAAAATGATCCGCAGAATCAACAGGAGCAATATATGGAACACCTGAAAGGAATGGCTTTACAAGTCGCCTATCCATACTATCGCGAGGGAAAGCACCAACATTTTTATACATATAATTTATTAAAGAATCGGTTGGTGTATAGGTAATTGTTGGAAAGTTGTGGCGAGTAGTTCGTTTATTTGCAACACCTAAATCGGTATTAGGGTTATTACCTAGCTGATCAAAATCATTACAACAATAAAACAAATCATAATCTGAAAGTGCAGGATATAAATTCATTTTATTTCCCGATGAATAAATAGAGTTTCCGGCTATTTCTAAAAAATTGTGGCCAATCATACCTGAAGTATAATCTGTGCGACCTACGCTATAATTATTCACCCAATTTAAGTTTACGAAAAAAGAATCAATAGGATTTTGAGCACTTGGATCGATATTGGAATTATACCAAATATTTATTTTTTGATCCCACAATAAATTATTTGAGAGTTCAATATTCAAAGGTCTTTGACTAGCATATGCGGACTCACAACTAAGCTCAGGCAAGCGACCTCCAATTCTATTCCAAGTGTTGTGATGCAACGAAATACTATCCTGAGGGTGTTCTGCAGAAGAATAATTCATCAACATACCCCCTAAATAAAAATGCTCACCTAAGGTTTCGGATAACATTGAATTTTGAATAGTAATATTTGATGATTGAGAAATTTGAACCGATTCATCAATGGCATTTGCAAATGAACAATGATCTACAATAACGTTTCTAGCACCATCTAATCGAAAACCATCGTCCAAAGGGGTTCCAGAAAACACATTCGGATCATGTGGTCGTGAACGTAAATGACGAATAATAATATTACTCCCAGTACCTATTGTATCATATATTTCATCAATCACAAACCCTCGAACAATAACACCTGATGGAGATGTTTGCCCAGCCAATGTATAATCTCCATATACAGTTTCAAGATTCGTATTTATAATTCCACTCACTTTAAAAAGTATATAACGAGGTCCAGGAGTGGCTAAGGCCTCTGCTAAAGAACCCGGTCCATTGTCATTTAAATTTGTAACATATATAACTTGCCCTCCCCTACCGCCACTGGCATTAGCACCAAAGCCTTCGGCACTAGGAAAAGCAACTACTTGAGAATAAGCAGTAATTTGAGCAAACAAAAACAAGCAACTAAATAGTATATTTTTTTTCATAAAATTAATTCTGTTATCATACAAACATAATGAATGTTTTGTTACCCCCAATAAAATAAAAAAAGCCCATCAACACAATGTATCGAAGGGCTTAAAATTATTAATAATACTTTTATTGTTTTATAAAACGTGACACATATTGAGTTGTTTTATTTTGTAATGTTATTGTATACAAACCAGTAGGAAAAGTAGACACATCAATTGGTTCAGAAGTATTTAAGCTTAATTTTTGATAAATAACCTTACCCATATAATCGGAAATTGTAATATCTGCAACGCCTTTATATTTTATATTTATATTTTGTTGAGCAGGATTAGGATATATACTAAAAGTATCATAATTATTATTTTCTTTAACACTGCTTGTTGCATCAACAGAAGCAAAGTAAGCGCTTATCATGGTTCCATTTTTTAGAAAACGTAGAATAGGGATCCCGTCTGATTGTCTGAACCAAATAATTTCTTCGTAAGGCGTAACAAAATTAATAATATAAGAACTATCAACTTGTTTTGTTCGTACCCTATAAACATCAGTTGCTGTACCATATGGAAGCTTTACGGTGCCGTATCCATCATATATCCAATATCTAGTTACTGAGCCGGTTGCATTGGTAGGCTGGTTTGGATTAGCATATTGTTTTGTATATGAATAAACACTATCAATGTAATTAAGTGGAAACGTTAGATACGGAATGCTTGGTTTATATGCATAATTTGCGTTTGAATATAAACCATTAAAGTACAAGGTATCCTGATTAGATGAGTATGTGTAAAACAAATCTCGTGAAAACGAAAGCTGTGCATACTCATTTATTTCAGTAGATTGAAAAGGAGAATGAATACTTTGTGATGAAGGCTGAAATAAATAAGAAACCGTTGGAGCAGTCCACGTTGTCCATGGACCAGGAGTTCCTGTTGTGGTAAAATCCCAAGTGTAATTATTTCCTGTAGCAGGAATAAAATCGTCAAAACTTTGACTAACAATAGCAAAGCCTATTTTAGAGCTATCGTTTACCTGAAAACAATTGATTGAACTAAACTGAGGTTGTGCAAACAAGGCTATTGAAAATAAAAGAAAAATTGATAGTGTGTAATTGTGTTTCATTTGTTCTTTAAATTTTTAGTATTTATTACCATTGTTAAGTACAAAGAAATAACATAAAAAATAAAGAGTCAACCCGTACAGAATGGTATTTTTTTATCCGTACTAGCACGTACAGGAAGAAAAATTTAATCAATCAACTTGTTTTCGATTGCATATTTCACAAGGCCCACAACAGATTTTACATTTAATTTGTGAAAAATATTTTTTCGGTGGGTTTCTACCGTTCGTTCGCTAATAAAGAGTTGTTCAGCAATTTGAGCATTGCTATACTCTTTGGCAATCAACTGGATAATTTCCTTTTCGCGTTTAGTGATGTTGATTGGATTATTTTGTAAATTGTTATCTGCTGGCTGATGAATTGATTTCACAAGCTCTACAGCCACCTCATCGCTTAAAAAAGATCCCCCAGCTGCAACTTTTTGCAATGCACTCAACAACTCTTCCTTACCAGTGTTTTTCAATATATAACCGCTAGCGCCTGCTGATAACATTTCGGAAACAGGACCTTTTTCATTAAACATGCTAAGGGCAATAACTTTAACGTTAGGATGTCTTTTCTTCAACTCCTTAGTAAAATCAATCCCATTCATTATTGGCATATTAATATCGCTTAAAACAATATCTGGTACGTTTTTTGAAATCAGAACCAATGCTTGAACACCATTCTGGGCGGAGCCAATAAACTCAAAAGCCTTTTCAGTTTCTAAAAGCGATTTTAGCCCATCAATCAACATTTGATGGTCGTCCAAAATAAACAGTTTTATTTTATCCTTAAGCATTGCTTAAAGATAATGATTTTTTTAGAGGTATTTCTATTGTAATTGTAGTTCCTTTTAATGGCTGGGAATCAATATTAACTACACCGTTCAAAAATTCGGTTCTAGAGCGTATATTTTTTATTCCAATACCAGGTTTTTTCAAACCATTAATATCAAAACCTATTCCATTATCCTCAACCATTAATATCAACTCCTCTTCATGTTGTATAAGTTGTATATTAACAGATGTTGCCTGTGCGTGTTTAATAATATTATTTACAATTTCTTGAATTATCCTATAAACAATTATTTCTACGGTCGATTCTAATTTTAGATTTAAAAGATGTATATCAAGTTCTACAATCAACCTTTCCGACCGTATTCTATCAATAAAATTAACAATAGCTACCTCTAACCCCTTTTCTGATAAATCACCTGGCATCATATTGTGGGATACAGAACGTACTTCTTTTACAGAATCGTCAATAATAGTGAGTGCATTTTTCATCAACTTTATTTCTTGTTCACTTGTGAGGTGGAGCGTGGATTGAAGATTACTCAAATTTAATTTTACTGCCGAAAGATATTGCCCCACACCATCATGAAGCTCGCGAGCAATGCGCACACGCTCATTTTCTTCTGCTTCTACAATAGCCTTTGAGCGCAATAATTGCTGATTTAACAATTGCTGATTTAATAAGGATTTTTGCTTGAATTTATATCGAGTGTATAACAAATAAAAGATTACAACAATTGCCAAAATAGAAATAATCAAAACTGTTCTAAGGTTTTTTTGTTGATTTAACTCAATTTCTTTTTTACTAAGCTCTAAATTGGTTTTGGTTAATTGTAAATCCTTTTTTTCAGTTTCATACTTTGTCTGCATTTCTGCAATTTTAGAGGCGCTCTGTTCCGAAAAAATAGTATCGTTTAACTTAGCGTATTTCGTGTAATATGTAAGGGCTTGCTGAAAATCTCCACTGTTTCTATAATTGTCAGAAATATCGTAATAAATTTTTTTAAGTCGGTTTTTGGCTTTTAATTGCGAAGCAATTTCGAGCGCTTTTAAATTGTACTCTAATGCTTTTTTATAATCCTTTTTTTTTGAATAATCTGTGGCAATCATGCTATATGATTTTGCCATTCCTAATTTATCATTGAGCTGAGTACGAATTGCCAACGCCTTTTGCTGATATTCAATTGCTAAATCATACTTTTTGAATCCGCCATAAATAACGCCAATATCACTCAAAGTAATTCCTTGACCATACAAGTCGTTGTTTCGCTGTTTTGTTTCAAGCGCTTTTTCTAAGTACTCAAGCGCCTTTGTTATTTCTTGTAAATAGCCATAAGTTATTCCTATATTACTTTGCGAAACGCCTATTCCATAAGTATCGCCAAGTTGTTCTCTTATTTTTAAAGCACGAAAATGATAATCTAAAGCCTCTTTAAATTTCTTTAAATCAGTATAAATAAGTCCAATATTACTAAGGGTATTCGCTTGTCCTTTTTTATGTTCAATTTGTTCAAAAAGCGTTAATGATTGTAAATAATTAGTTAATGCCAAATCTAAATCGCCCTTATTCCAATACACTAAACCAATATTGTTTAATGTATTGGCCATCTGTCTTTTATTATTTATTTTTTTACTTAACGCTAGCGAATTATTATAATTAATTAAAGCCGAATCGTATTTGCCCGTAATATCACATACAATACCAATGTTATTATACGCTTGAATTATGCCCATATCAAATTTTAGTGGCTTACTTAAATCAATTGCCAGTTGTGCATACTCAAGCGCCTTTGCACTTTTATTATCCGCATAAGCGGTACTCAATTTATTTAAAATATTTATTTTGTTGGTGTCCGTTGCTTTTTCCAACTCCAACTCTAAACTATCAGTAAGCGATTTGGCAACAAGTAGTTTAGACACGAATAGAAAACAACAAAAAATATAAAAACTCTTCAATTTCATTTTTATGATTTAATTAAATAAGTAATTACAAGATAATAAACATTATTACAAAACTAAAATCTATTTTTGTGTACTCAAAAAAGCAAAAATGCGTTACTACAGCCTCAACAAAAAAACACCATCTGTATCGTTTAAAGAAGCCGCTATTACAGGTCAGGCACCCGATAAAGGCTTATATTTTCCAGAAAAAATACATAGGCTTCCGTCAATTTTTTTCGAACAACTACAACAAAAAACAAAAGCGGATATTGCATTTGAAGTAATGAGCCCATATGTTGGCGATTGTATATCTAGCTCGGACCTTTATTCAATTTGTGCAGAAACTATTGATTTTGATTTTCCACTAAAAAAAATAAACAATTCCATTTATTCGCTGGAGCTTTTTCATGGACCAACACTTGCTTTCAAAGATGTTGGCGCACGCTTTATGAGTCGTTGCTTAGGATATTTTTCAAAAAACAGTGATAAAGAAATAACGGTACTTGTTGCAACGTCTGGTGATACGGGAAGTGCTGTTGCTAATGGATTTTTAGACGTAGAGGGTGTAAACGTTGTAATACTTTATCCTTCAGGAAAAGTGAGTAAAATACAGGAATTACAACTTACCACACTTGAAAAAAATATCACAGCACTTGAAGTACAAGGAACCTTTGATGATTGCCAAGCAATGGTAAAGCTTGCTTTTGCAGATTCTGAATTAAACAAAAAACTATCACTCACCTCAGCAAACTCAATAAATGTAGCACGTTGGTTACCACAACAGTTTTATTATTTTTATGCATTACAACAATGGAAAGAGCAAGACGCCCCTGTTATAAGTGTACCTAGTGGAAATTTTGGAAACATTTGTGCAGGACTTTTGGCTTCTGTTTCAGGCGCACCATTCCAACATTTCATTGCGGCTTGTAATGCAAATGACATATTTTCGAATTATATTTCTCATCAAATAGTTGCACCCAAACAAGCGGTAGCCACTATTTCAAATGCTATGGACGTAGGCAATCCGAGCAACCTTGTGCGTTTGCTCGAATTATTTAAACATAATCATAGTGCAATAAAAAACTTTATTAGTGCATATAGCATTAATGATGAAGAAACGGCTGAAACAATAAAACGCATTTATAAGAAATATGGCTATTTATTAGAACCTCATGGTGCGGTGGCATACAAAGGGTTGGAAACATATTTAGAACAAAACCCAAACAAAAAAGGAATCATTCTCGAAACCGCACATCCGATAAAGTTTGATGATGTTGTCAAAAAAATAATCAATAATGATGCAATTGAATTACCTGAATCAGTAAAGCATTTACTGGAACTAAAAAAGAAAAGTGTTTTAATTAAACCCGATTTTAATGAATTAAAAGCATTTCTGATGAAGTAGTAGCAAGCAAAAACTTATTTATTCCATTAAAGCCTTTTTATCCAAACGAGAATATAATCAGCAACCTCTTGCCAATTCTTTTGTCCACATATGTAGTGGGTTCTATCAGCAAATTGTTTAAACTCTTTTTTACTGTTTATATCTTTATATGCATCAAAATTCTTTTTATTGAGTGCTGCAGGAATAATATTATCTTCTTCGCCTGCAATAAATAACAATGGATGATGTGGTTTCTTAAAATCAATATAACCATCTTGCTTTGTACTACTTCTAGGAATATTGCGGCTTTCTGGCACTACAAATTTATTGTACTCTATTTCTGTTTGTTCTAGGGTCATCGTATTGCAAAAAGCATAATGAAACCACTTTACACTTGGCAAGCAAATAGAATTTCCTTTTAAGTGACTAACTGTGGGCAAATTTGCTTTTAAAAAACTCCACTTAAAACTAAAAATCCCTTTGGGCGGTGCTGCATCAATACAAACCCCTGCAACACCTTTGTTTAAGCTAATCAATTTTTGAACAGCAAGCCCACCCATTGAATGCCCAACAAGAATGGGTTTTTCGGGAAGCTTATCAATGAATACGATTAAGCTATCAATTACCTGAGCAAAAGTTAATTTAGCCAAAGCCGGATTTTGATTTTTTCTCAACTCAACTGGATCACCTTCGTGGTAAGGATAGGCTGGCGTATAACATGTATAGCCTTGCGCTTCAAAATATTGCTTCCACTCGGTCCATGCATTGGGGTTTTGAAATAAACCATGGATAAATACTACAGTTTTTGTTTGAGCAACACTATTATTCATGGCCTTTATGTTGATGGGTAAAAAATTTAAAATAAAAGTAAAAAGTACTAAAAACGCTAGTTTCACGAACTAATTCTCCTCCTCCCTTTTCTTGTTGGATTTTATCAATGAATAAACGCGAAATGTGCCATAAACAATCATTATAGCACCCACTGCCTGCCGGTATACAGGAAACATCTGAATACCAATATCCGTAAACAAAAAGCCTAATCCAATAATCAGATAAAGGCCTACAATGAAAAAACCAAAGTAGTAGCGTATTTTAGTAATTGCAGTAGTATTGCCCGAAGAAAACATAGTATAGTGTTGTAAAAAAAGAATCCTAAATTCTAAGAGTTAAAGTACTTATAGAATTTAGGATTCCGAATTGTTTGATTTATTAATAGCTTATCTAATCGTAAACTTAATAGGTAAGTTATATTGAACCGATACCGAACGACCGTTTTGTTTACCAGCACCCCATTTAGGCATTGCTTTTACAACTTGTAAAGCCACTTTATCGTATCCAGAACCTCCAGAAACACCTCTCAATACTTTAGCGTCTGTAACATTACCATCCTTGTCAACCACAAAGGTAACGTAGCATGTACCTGAAATACCTGCTTCTTTTTCCATTTGAGGATAACCGATAGATTCAATTTTATCTTTTATCCATTTCATCATAGCCGCTGCTCCACCTGGAAACTCTGGCATTTGCTCAACAATGGTAAAAATTTCCTCTTTTACAGGTTCAACAACTCCTGTAGTTTGTTCTGGTATAATAATTTCATCATCACCTGTACCTTCTTGTGTAACGGTACTAATTTGCGGAGTTTCCTCCGTTTGAATTGGTGGAGGATCTTCAACAACCTCTTCATCTGTAACAACAGGAGGTGTAAACTTCACCGTTTCCATCACGGGTGGTGGTGGTGGCGGTGGTGGTGGTGGCTCCGTTTCGTCAATTGGAGGCGGAGCTGTTAAGTCAACAAGGGTATTATCAACTGGTAAAACCACTTCCTCTTCTTTTTGTTGAATCCAATCCAATATCATTGGAAAACAAACAATAAAAGCAAAACTTAATGATGTAATAATAAGGGCAATGGTAACCGTACGATTGTACTTTTTACGTAAATCGTAAGCGCCATAAACCTTATTTTTGTTTTCGAAGACAAGTTCGTTACGACTTTCAGAGATAACGTTTGTCCAGCTATTAAATAATTTATTTTCCGCCATCTTTTATTGAGGGTTTGTAGCGTTTAACAATTCTAACTCTGTAGGCATCATATCTACTACGGCATACTTACCAACCAAACAAACGTTCAATTCATCAATCATGTCAATAACGTTTTTGTAAGTAGCTTTATCATCAGCTTTGATAAGCACGGTAAGTGCTTCTTTCTTCCCTTTTTCAAGATTTGAAAGGCGTCTTAATGTAGTATCTGCAATTTCTTTTCTTTTGTATTTTTCTTCTAATTCGTGAATGGCGTCAATTGTTGGTTTATGAGTATCCAACAACAATTTGTGCAAGCCGTCTTTAGAAAAATCGGTTTTAGTTAAAACGGTAGCTGGTTTACCGTCTTTATTACCAGCTGGATAAAACTCGCCTGAATAATAATAAAGACTGTTGTCTTTCGACATAATAAAAGTTAACGCATTGTTTACCTTTTGTCTGTCTTTTTCATCTTTAGGGTCGGCCGGGAAGCTAATTTCCATCGCTTTCGGCTTACTGAACGTAGATGTAAGTACGAAGAAGGTAAGCAATAAAAACGCCAAATCCACCATTGGCGTCATATCAATTCGGGTTGATGATTTCTTGGCGCGCTTCTTACCATGTTTGCCACTGCCACCACCATCATCGGTGTTTACTTCTGCCATTTTATACTACTTTTATACTGTTAGTACTAAATTTCTTATTCACTAGTTAGATGCATAAAAAGATAAATTCCATAAAAGAATTTTATTTTTTTATTCATCACCTTTTTCAAGGTTAGTAATCAGGTTAAACCTGTATATTTCTTTGTCGGTAAATACTTTAATTACATCTTTTACTGCAATGTAATTTGCTTGTCCATCAGCTTTGATAGCGAAACGAATCGGCTCGTACTTAAACTCACGACCAGCTTTTTCAGCTTTATCTTTTTGTTCTTTTGCTTGCTTTGCTGCTTCTATACGACCAAATTGAATCCAGTCGCCCAACTGATTGTTTAACGAATCGATTGGAATACCAGGAGACTTTACAGCCATACGTGCGTTATCGTCCATGTTGATGTACTCTTTTAATGTTTCCATTGGCACACCAAAGCTGGTCATTTTGGCAAATTCAGCTTTTTCCTTATCTGTAAAAGTAACTTTATATTGTTGTGCCATGCGCTCAAGTGTTTTGATACGCACATCATAGTTATTGATATTGAAATATGGCTTTCCTTTATCATCAACAGTAACCATAATTACGTTTTCTGGCAATAATTTGTCAGACGTTGATGAAGGTGTATCAACAACAACAGGTTCAGAAACCCTTGCAGAGGCTGTAAGCATAAAGAATGTTACCAAAAGAAAAGCCAAATCCACCATGGGAGTCATATCCAATGAAGGATTGCTTTTGGGCATCTTAATTTTAGCCATGTTTTATTTATTTTTAGAGTTGGCGAATGTGAATTTTTTGAATTGGCAATGTGCTACAATTCAAAAAATCTACAATTCGAAAATTTATTTTATTTGTGAGCGCTAACTGATTGTACAATAGTAAAACCAGCTTCATCCATACTGAATGTAATAGCATCAATTTTGTTAGTAAAGTAGTTGTACATAATGATACCAACAACTGAACCAATGATACCGATAGCAGTATTGATAAGCGCCTCAGAGATACCTGTTGCAAGAGCAGTAGTATCAGGAGCACCTGCTTGCGACATCGCAGCAAATGAACGAATCATACCCAATACTGTTCCGATTAGTCCCCAAAGTGTTGCAATAGTAGCACAAGTAGAAATAACTGAAAGGTTTTTAGAAAGCATTGGCAACTCAAGTGCTGTAGCTTCTTCAATTTCTTTTTGAATAGCAGCAACTTTACTTTCTTTATCTAAAGAAGAATCGCCATGTAAACTTTTTAATTTTAAAACACCAGCACGAACAACGTTTGCTAATGAACCTTGTTGCTTATCACAAGCAGCAACAGCAGCATCAAAATTATCGGCAGCAATTAACGATTTAATGTTGCGGATAAAATCCTCAGCACGACCTTTACCTTTTGAACGAGAAATGGTCATTAAACGCTCAATAGAGAAAGTAATAATAATTAAGAAAATAGCCATAAGGATAGGTACGATAAAACCTCCTTTGTACATCATGCCAAGATAGTCTCCGGCTTTTGGATGTCCTTCTGCATCAAAATGGGATGGAGCCCCAAGAACAAATTTGAAAATGATAATACCAACTATTAAACATACTACAATAGCTAGTGATGCAAATACTGATTTGAAAGCGCTAGATGAATTTTGTTTGCTCATTGCTGTTAATTTTAAGGTTAATTTTAGGTTTTAGTTTAAACTTTTATTGTTAATTATTGTTGTTCTTACTTTCTATTTTCTGTTCATTTTATTTAAACAGGGCTTCAAACATACTAAATCTATTTTGAAACTAAAAATTTTGCTGGAAAACTTAATTGTTAAATAAACCAACGTGATTGTAAACGCAAAGTAAAGGGTTTTATTGTTTAAATAAATAGAGTTATTAAGTGGTTGTTTTTGAGGTGTAAACGGTGGTTTTGAGAGGCCATTTTTGTTTTTTTACGGCTAAGGCGGAAAGGCGCAGAGACTTTATTCCATTTTTAGAGCCTGTTTAAATTTTAATTCGGCTTATTCTTTTTCTTCTCTTTTAGATAGGTTTTAACCAGCGGTATCATGGTAACAATTACCAACCCTATAACAATATAACCTACATTTTTTTGAACCCAAGCATAGGAACCCAGGTAATAACCCAAACTTGCCAATATGCCAATCCAAGCAAAAGCGCCTACCACATTAAAAAACATAAAGCGCTTAAAATCAACCTTTATAACTCCTGCCAAAATAGGGGCAAAAGTGCGTATTATTGGCAAAAAACGACCAATAATGAGTGTTTTTCCTCCATTTTCGTTGTAAAACTTCTCAGTTACGATTAAATATTGCTTTTTAAAAATGATGGAATCTTTGCGCTGAAACAATGGAGGACCTACTTTATATCCAAACCAATATCCGGCAATATTTCCCAATATGGCAGCCAAAGCGAGACAAACTATAAGTGTAACAATATTTACTTGTAACAACTCAGGCTTAGAAGTGCATACAAGTCCAGAAATAAAGATGAGTGAATCGCCTGGTAAAAAAAAACCAATCAACAAGCCCGTTTCGGCAAACACTACAAATAGCAATAGCGCAAGCCCACCAAATTGAATGATGGATTCTGGATCTGTTAATTGTTTTAAAAAATCGAACATAGCACCTCTCCCCTAGCCCCTCTCCTCAGGAGAGGGG
>JBASCV010000086.1:0-5403 GCA_049651825.1 Bacteroidia bacterium | reverse complement strand
GGTATACGCTACATCATATATTCCCTGATTAAATGCTTTATCGTAAGCAAATTTTAAAAAGAGCGCAGGTACCACTACAACACCTTCGGTATTGGCTTCGTTTATACTTTCAATACCACTTTTATTTACAAATACGATTAAATCATAGGGATGATACGTACGTGTAAGTGGCTTTATTGGATTAAACGGAGGGTCACCGGGTGCTTCGCCTAAATCATTTTTTATATCAAAGAACTATGTCTAATTTACTCTTTTTTATAATGTATTTACAAAGCCTTGTCACATTCATACCAAAAGTAAGTTAGGAATTTGTTGCATCGTCTACGACCTTTAAACTAGAAGTTAGTCACAGTTGCAAAAAAACAAGAAGTACGACTTAGCCCTTACATTATTCCGATATTTATGTCAAATTTATTATTTAATATATTTACAAGCCTTACTACGTCTCCCCATAATCCATTTTCAAAATCATTTCCAACCCATTTTCTATTTTTTTTCAGTTCCGTTTTAAATTTATTTAAGCCATTTTCAATCACTTTAATTGTAGTTTCCAAATTAATAAATTCTTTTTCGGTATATTTCCTGTAAGATAAATACATGCTTAAATAATAAATACTAAACCAAGCCCCATCACTTACTTTATTCAAATTAGCTATTTCATTCTCAAAGGAAACCCAAATACTTTCGTCATTTGTAAGTTGATAGTATTCTTTAAATGAATCAAAAACTTGATCGGGGTCGGTTGGCATATCTGCATACTGGCATGACAAATAGTATTTTTTATTTGAACCCATAATAAATTCCGAAAGTTCATTATTAGAAATTGCTTCGCTTAGGAGTTGTGATTTTCTACTCATTATTGAATAATCTTATTTGCGTTGATATTTGCAGTTGGTATTGGATTGGTAACGGCCTCTACTTTACCACCAGAAGTTAAGCCACCTGGCTCCCATAAAGGATTCGCTCCAGCCTCGCTTCCATCAGGAATTCTTAAATTAAAGTTTTCAGGATTATTTAAGTCAATTCTTACAATTCCCCCTTTTCCTTGCCAGGAACCAGCTGTTATTCCAAGTTCTTCTTCAATAATTGATATATTTCCATTTGCTTTAGCAATAACTGCATCTATATCATCAACGGTTGAAATGAATAATCCATCAGGTCTTCCAACTGTAGCTTTACCAGCAATAAAATTGTCATAAGTATCTCCTGTAACTAAATAAGAAGCTTTTGTTTTAAATTTATTGAGGTGATTTGATATATAAGTTGGGGTTAAATATTGAGTTGGATTTAATTTTTGATCTAATGCTTTTAGCTCAGTTACCTTAACTACTATGCTCTGTTTTGTCCAACCATTAATGAAACTTAAATTGCTACTAGCTTCACCTATAACACTCTCTCTCCACACCCACTTCATCAACCTTTTCATTTTAGGAACTTTTCCTAAAACTTTAGATGCCAGCATTAGTTCGTCAACACCTAAAAGCCCTAAAATGCTAATATTGGTATACGCTACATCATATATTCCCTGATTAAATGCTTTATCGTAAGCAAATTTTAAAAAGAGCGCAGGTACCACTACAACACCTTCGGTATTGGCTTCGTTTATACTAGCAATACCACTTTTATTTACAAAGACGATTAAATCATAGGGATGATACGTACGTGTAAATGGCTTTATTGGATTAAATGGCGGATCACCGGGTGCTGTAATACCTGATTCTCCCGAATCATAAAATCCGCTTACGGTTATGTTTCCATTAGCCAAAATGCTAATATTCGAAAAACGTTTTTCAAAATTAGTCCAGTTGCACGCGTTTACAGAAACATTTTCTGGATCGTTCGGGTTAGAGGGATTTGTTCTATTCCAGCAATCGGTCCACTCAAAAGCTCGATACCAGTTTTCGTCAATTACAAATGCACTTGTTTGAAGACCATTATAATTAATTGTATTGGACGGTAGGTTGTGCCCATCAAGAGTGCTTCGACCTACCAAATGGCATAAATCGGTTATAAGTGTCGTGTAATTGCTTCCTTGTATACCATTGCACAAACGATAAAGCAAACAATCACCATTAATTTTATTCTGCTCATCTAAAAGTGCATTTAGTAAATCATTTACATTTTGTTTAGGAGTAGTTCTTAAAACCTTGTTTATATATGTTTCGGAACTACTAAAGGTTAAACTTGTTAAAAAAACTTTTAAAATATGTATTCGCTCCTCAAGTGTTAGCGTGCTATAATCTTCTGTTTTTGTAAAATTACTGAGTATATTTTCAAGAGCTGGTGAAGTGTGTGTGGTTAATATCTGTGCCTTTAATTCAGCATTTTTAGCGGCACTTTCAAAGGCTAAAACCAATTGCCCTGCCATATTATCTCGCGAACTTGGATGCTTAAAATCGTTGCTATTTTTCAAATAGCTTGTTAAATAATCATACGTTTCCTGATAAAACTGAACATTTGGATTTCCTTGAATATCTACTTTTTTTGTAAACCAATAATAATAGCAACCCACCTGATTTGAATAGAATGCACCACAATACGCCCCAATACTTATTATATAACAATCGCGGTTATTATTGGTAATACTATTACTGTTTGCTATTTGACTTACAACATCATTATGAAAGTTTTTATGTGTTTCGATATCTGATTGCTCATCAAAAAACTTCCCCTTATTAAAAACATCTTGAGCTGTTAAACCAGAAGGAACAGGTGCTTTAATTTCAACATCAAATGCATTTATAAGGATTAGATAACACTCCTTATAGTTAGTTAAAAAAACTTGCTGTAGTCGATTATTCAAAGCTTGTTCAACCGATGTAGCAGACAAAAACTTGGGTTTTGTTGGAAGGTTATAATCAATAATATAATCGGTAGTATTATCAGGTTCAAGGTTTACAATAAAATTTAATTCAGACGTTTTGCCCTCTTTTATTTTTTGGAGGTTTGCTGCTTTTAAAGCGTTGAGTTTAAAAACACCTTGTTTGATTAATTCTTCCTTTTGCAAGGAATCAAGCACAATGGGCTTAACACATAGTGGAAGTAATAAAAAAAGAAATAATATGAATTTTAATTTGCTCATTTATTATGCATACAAAAGTAATACTATTTTAGTCTTTGATCATTTTTTTGCGAACAGCAATTTCTAGTTGGTCGTAATCCTTCGGCAAGCCCAAGATAAAGGACTACAACCTTTTTAACAAGGCATCTTGACTAATTATAAATCGCCTACATTATATTAAAATCAAAGAGCATTTTAAATTTAATATTTTATTTATACTCACCTAACAAAGCCTTCGTAACTTCATACCAAAAACGAATTGCAAATTCGTTATATCACCTACAACTTTTATATTATAAGTTTGGTGTCTGCGGCCACTAATAGTCATCACGTAAATCATACTTTATTTCTATCCAATCTTCTCCAGTAAATAATTTAATATATTTTTCTTTTATTAAACCTGTAGCTTTTGTTAAAAAAACATCGAAATCTAACCCTTCAAGTGTTATATACTGATATTGACAATTTTCAATAAAAAAACCATCCCTTTTAAATAAGCGACTGAAATCTATGTGACTGCCATTATTAGCAAGCTTTAATAAAACAACATCATTATTTATTCCTAAAGGAGAGTTTTTTTGGGACTCATAATACGCAAATGAAAATGTTAAACCATTGACATTATTTTTTAATATTACTCCAAAGGCATAAGTTTGGTTTTCGAAAATTTGTTTCTCAGTAAAATTTAATTGAAACAAAAATTCAAATTTTTCAAAAAAAAGGCTTATTAAACTACTATTGTCCATCATTAAAAATTGTTTTTAGTTCCATTTCATAAAAAAGACTTTTAGAATATAAGTTATTAATATATCCTGCATCGTAAACATGGTATCCTTTATTAACTAGCTTTTGAGCCCATACTTTGTTTGCCTTATACATTAATGTATTGGGGATGTCACTATCTAAAATAAAATTTGTTATCGGGTCTCTTGAATAATTTCCATTAGTAAAGTCATTTTCTATTTGTGTCCATGTTTTTAATTCACCCTCAATTAAAAATGTTTCATTGGGAATTACATCCTTTGAAAAAATTTCTGCATTAATACCTTTTGTTTGCAATTCATCTCTAAGAGCTTTTACATGACCATCCATTTTCCTACCAATAATTGCAATTTTGTTTTTATTGACACCAACTAATAAACGTATTCTGGAATTATTTATTTTATAAGGTGTATTCCACACCGTTTTAGTTTTTCCTCCAACAGTAATGTCTTTGCTAAAATTCGTTTTAGCATAAAGGGATTTAGACGGATCAATTAGTGATACAGAAACATGTGCTAGAGAAAGCCAAAAAACAGGCTCTTTAATTGCTGATTTCCATTGCTCTTTTAAGGCTTCTATATAATTTCCGTCCAAATATTGTAAAGTTGATGAACTTAGCTTATAATCGGCTCCTAAATTGTGTAAAAATGCCGCTGTAGCTGTCCAAGAATCAATATTTTGAATGAATTTTTTTGCTTCCTTTGGCTCTATTGTCCAATCGTTTCTATACGCAACATTACCATCATGTGGTATGTTGTTAGCATCAAACCAAGCAGCACTTACAGTCCATTTGTAAAAGGCTGAATAATAAATTATCTTATTATTTTCATTAACTGAAGGTGTTATTATATAGGAGCCATAAATAATCTGTGCAGTTGCCACATCCAGCCCAAGCGAAATCCAATTTTTATATTCAGCATAATCACTTGGTTGTATTTTATGGTTAAAATAACCTACATCATTCGAACTTGCATGAGAATCGCTACTAACACCTTTCGTAGCCAATATTTCTCCTTTAAGCTCTTTCAACTCATTTATTACATCTTGTATTTTGGCAAGGTCTGATGATACTAATCCTGCAGTGGTACTGATATCCTCTAAGTGTCGATTTATTGAATCATACGTTAATTGTAATGAAGAAAGTGTTGAATCGTTTTCAAATAATGAACTCATTGTTATATTGAAGTCTGCCAATGAACTACTATCTAATGTATTATCATCAAGGTTAGCAATAACATCTGCTATAGCGTTACTTATTCCAGCAAAAAGTGTATCTAAATTAATTATTCCCTTCCCGTTTTGTCCACTACTCACAATCTCCACTTCCCCTTGCACCACTTCCATGGCTTCGTTTACAGAAATATTGGTAAACTTGCCTCTTAAATTTAAACCAAGCATAAATGGAATAGTGATTTTTCCATAGCCCGTGTATTTTCCATTGGGGTTATTGGGGTTATCCAGTTGTGTAACCAGCATATCAAATTGCCCAATGTTCCATATTTGGGATGTTTTGCCCGTAGTTAAAGGAACAAAATTGGATGTCATAGGTGCTACGGTTCCTTGTCCGCATACAATAACAG
>JBASCV010000085.1:0-7168 GCA_049651825.1 Bacteroidia bacterium | reverse complement strand
TAACAAGTGAGGTGCAATTTGTGGGATTGGGTGAGGCGTTGTTGGTAATGGTTCTTGTTTACTTAATTGGCAAGTTTCGAGATCAATAATTTTAGCTGTATATAATTGGTCGAGCAATCGATTTCGTTTTTTCAATAAGCGTTCTTGTTTTTTTCCAGGATAAATAACGCTAGGAGCGTTGGGTAATATGGCTAGTGTAGCCGATTCCGCCCAGGATAATGTTTCAGGTTCTCTTCCAAAATACCGCCAGGATGAAGCATCAATACCAACTACATTACTTCCGAATGGTGCATTTGAAGCATAAATGGATAAAATTTCCATTTTAGAAAAAGTCAATTCTAAACGAATTGCCATTATTATTTCAATTATTTTATCAACTATATTTCTACGTTTTTTATTTCGGGCCATTCGTATTACCTGCATGGATAAAGTACTGCCGCCACTTACAATGCGTTTGGCTTTTATGTTTTGGATAGTTGCTCTAACAAAAGCTAATGGATTAAAACCGTGGTGCGAAAAAAAACTACGATCTTCAAATTGTATAAGACTTAAAATAAATTTAGGTGGAATGTGCTTCGATTCCGGAAAACGCCATTGTTCGTCATCGGCAATACGTGCTGCCAATAGTTTGCCATTACTATCTTCCAATACAGTGGATGTATGAGTTTTAAATAATGGAGATGGCAAACAAAAGATAAACCAGATAAATAAAACGATTGCAATAAGTGCGAATACTCCCTTTTTGTTGTAAATTAATGTTTGTATGTTGTCGTTTTTTTTTAGCACAAAAAGTAATTAGTTGTCTAAAGATATTTTATTTTTTTAATTAATATGTAGCAAACTTACTTTCTCGATAAACTCGAAATGACATCACACAAGTTCATTCCGAGCCTGTCAAAAAAATAAGCGATTGAGATTATTGATTTATTCTGAATAAAGTTTAACCATTTTTTAATTATTTTTTTTCAATGGTATTAATAAATACTCCAAGCCATTCATTTTTATTTCGAGTAAGGTTTGTAATAACATTCCAAGTTTATCATTAGGAAAGCCTTTCCTTTGAAACCATTCTAAATAAGAAACAGGCAAGTCGCACAATGTACGACCTTTGTATTTACCGTACGGCATTTTCATTTTTACTAATGAAATTAATAGGTGTGCTTGTGCAGAAGGCTCATTTAAATTGTTTTCCATCACATTTATCTATAACATTCACTACAAAGTAAGTATAAAATTGTATGTGCGCATAACTCATTGATTATAAAAATATTAAATATTAGCAATTTGCCTAAAATGTGTTTAATTTTGCACAAAAAATTATATCTATGCACCTAGCTCAAGATTTTCAGGAATTGTTTTCTATTGCATCATTAATTAGCTTACTTACACTAGCTGTATTGGAAATAGTGTTGGGTATAGATAACATTATTTTCATATCAATAGTTGCTGATAAATTACCAGCAAATCAGCAAGGCAAAGCACGAACAATAGGCTTAATGTTAGCTCTTATAATGCGTGTGCTATTGCTATTTAGTATATCCTGGATAGTGGGTTTGAAAGAAGCATTGTTTCATTTGGGCGAATTTGGGGTTACTGGTCGTGATTTGATTTTATTTTCGGGTGGTGTTTTTTTATTGTATAAAACAACTATTGAATTACACAATAAAATACAAGGTTATGATGATGATGAGATTAAAATAAAAAAGGTGACTTTAAACTCCATTATTTTTCAGATAGTATTAATTGATATTGTGTTTTCTTTCGATTCTATTTTAACAGCAGTAGGTCTTGTAACCAATTTGTTGATAATGATTTTGGCTGTTGTTATTGCAATAATTATTATGATTTTATTTTCAGGTAAAGTGAGTGATTTTATTAATAAAAACCCTACAATAAAAATATTGGCATTATCGTTTTTATTGATGATTGGAATGGTGTTGGTTTTAGAATCGTTTCATCAGCATGTAGATAAAACCTTTATTTATGTATCAATAGCATTCTCATTATTTGTAGAAGTATTGAACATTCGTATGCGCAAAAAGAGTGGTTCTAAATCAATTAAAGATACCAATGATGATTTGAGGGATGTTATATAATTTATTAAGCTGTAAATACTTAAGCAATATAATCGCTCAAATATTCAAAACGTTTCATTAGATATCCATCTTTAGCAATACTAGCTCTTTCTATCAATCCATTATTATCTTTAATTAATAATGAGGGTAGTACTTTTTCAATTAATTCTTTCCCAAAATCTTCAGATGCATTGCGAGGTAATTCGCAAGGTAAATTATCAACTGCCATTACTGTTATTGTTTCATTACTGAATGGATCGCCTTCTTTTTCAGTTGTAGGGTTGTATCCATAAAATTTATTGTCAATGGTTGATGGCCTAGTTGTTGAAGGTATTGAGCCATTGATATCGCAAGTAACATCAGCAATTACACTAATACGAAAATCAGGTGCTTTCATTTCTTGTTTAGTAAATAAAACAGGTGCTTTGGGGTCCCAAAAGGAGCAATGTATCAATAAGTCGCAATTGTTTGTGTATTTACTAAAAGTGGAACGAAACAGTTCAGGATGTGTGTAAAATTCTTGTGTATTCCACTGGGAGCCATCTCGTTTTTCGTTATAGTTTTGAGAGTGTAATTGAACGTATGTTGCTTCTCTATAAAAATAGTGAGTAAACTCGTAAGGAGTAATACGTCTAATGTTTAAAGCCCCTAATAATTCAACTGCACCGTTTGCAACTCGTCCGTTACCTGTAACAATTACTTTTATATTGGTAAGGTTTACTTTTTGAAGTTCTTCTTTCAATTCTTTTTTATCGTAACATAAATGGGCTGGTTTTAAATCAAATAATTTATATTTTTTGCCATACCCCAAAATGCCATTGTATGCACCAACTATACCAGCATAATATCCAAATCCAATAATGCGGTTAAAGTATTCATCAGTAAGGCATTCGTAATCTATAAGTTGTATTTTTTTATTTAATATGGTTTGAAGCAATTCTTTATTATGCGGTTGTTTTTTGATGGTATGTGAAAAAAATAGATACTTTTTACCTTCAATCAACTCTTGCTTAGGTACTTCTTTTATTCCAATAAGAATATCACAATCTGTAAGGTTTTCCTGCATTTTTACACCTTTAGCAAGGTACTCATCATTGGTATAGCTTCGCCAATCGCTTGGTTGTACAATTACTTCAACGTTTGGAAAAATAGAATTTATCATTACACATTGTTCTGGTGTAAATGCTACACGTTTATCATGAGGTATTTTGCCTTCTCTAAGTATTCCTATTTTCATAAACTACTTTTATTTATAGCTCAAAGTTATAAAAATTAGCCATTTTATAAGCTTTATGCCGGTGCTTATTGTTTTATTATTTTTTGAAAGTAATTTTTTT
Organism: Bacteroidia bacterium; assembly: GCA_049651825.1. Classification (GTDB taxonomy): domain Bacteria; phylum Bacteroidota; class Bacteroidia; order 2-12-FULL-35-15; family 2-12-FULL-35-15; genus 2-12-FULL-35-15. The sequence goes on along the minus strand of JBASCV010000085.1, from coordinate 3,756 downwards.
CTGAATCATTTATTTGAAGTATATATACACCGCTTTGTAAATGAGTAAGTTGCTCAATTGTGATTTTGTTTTCTCCGATTGCAACAACATTTTTTAATGGTTTTATTACTTCATTGCCCAGTATATCTGTTAGCGAAATCATTAATTCTTGTTTTGTGCTTGAATGTACAGCAATGGTTAGTTTGTTTTCAAATGGTGTAGGAAAAATGTTTATTGTATATTCTTTTTTCTCTTTGTTTGCAATTGAAGTAAGTATGTTTGTGGCGTTACAAAAGTTGGGTATCCCATATCCCATTACCGTGTCGGGGTTGTTATGCATTGATGCACTTTCTTGAATAGCCTCTATAAGTTCAATGTTTGTTGAGTTTGGGTGTGCCTGCCATAAACAGGCAACTGCACCAGCCACAATAGGTGCTGAAAAAGAGGTACCGCTTGAGTAAGTAACACCACCTCCATTGCCTGCAATTACGGCATTTAAACCTCTTGCAACAACATTGGGTTTAATTCTTCCATCATAAGTAGGACCTCTAGAACTCAATGCGGCAATCACACCTAACGAATCAATAGCCCCAACAGTTAATATACTATCAGCATCGGCAGGTGCTGTAATTTTATACCACGGCCCAGCACCGTAATTGCCAGCACTACTCACTACTAGTATTCCTTTGGAGGCTGCAATATCGGCAGCTTTTGTAATTATAGTTGTGTTGCCATCCATTTCTTGATAGGTATGGCTATCAGTTCCATTATCAAAATAGTTATAACCTAATGATGAGTTAATAATATCAACACCAACACTATCTGCAAACTCTGCACCAATGGTCCAATAAATTTCTTCTATTAATGTTTCGGAGGCAGCATCTTCGGTTCTAATTAGCCAGTAGTTGGCTTTAGGAGCGGTGCCAATCATTTCGCCAGGTTTGTTTGCTGCCATACACGATAATACATTCATTCCATGTGGAAAATCTTCAAACACCATGGTATCGCCTGTTACAATATCTCTTGTGCCAAGTAATTGATTGTTAATAAATAAGCTATCAAAAATGTTCAATCCATTTGTATTGTAAAAGCCTGCATCTAGCACAGCTATTGTAATTCCCTGTCCCATAAAACCTTGTTGGTGAAGACAGTTTACATTTATTTGACTGTTTTGCCCCAATGAATAACCATAGTCAATAGTTGGTATTGAGGTGTGTTTAAGCTGGTTTATTTTAATGTTTAAGTTTTCGGCTTTTGAGATTTCAAATTTATTGAAGTTGTTGTTAGTCTTTGAATTTACTTGTAGCTCAACTATATCTGTTACAAAGGACAATTGTTTTAAACTTTTTAATTGAATGCTATCGCAACTAATTAAAATAGAATTAAACCATTTAGATGTTTTTTTTATTTCAATGTGTAATGTTTTTACTGCTTCTATATAAGCTGTATTTACAGGTAAATCACTACTGCTGATAGGGATGTTTTGTTTTATTCTACGTTTTATTGCTTTGGGCGAAAGAAATGTTTCGGGCTTTGTTAGATCATATTCTGCATGGCCTTTATCTTTGAGCTTTACCCAGTATAACGACTGAATAGGTTGTGCCCATCCATTTGCAGCGAATGTACATAGCAGTAATAAAAGCAAAACAGCTCTCATGAGATGGCTGATTAGAGTTTGAATCTATTTAAAATAAAGGTTTTGGTCGCTCAATAATACCACCACCTACTAAATCATCGCCTTCATAAAAAACAGCCGATTGACCTGGAGCTATTGCTGCTACTGGGTTGTGAAACAATACATTGAGTTTGTCATCAACATGCGTAACTGTGGCAAGTGTACCTGGGTCTTTGTACCTTATTTTAGTAAGTGTTTCAAAATTATCAGGCAATTGAGCGTATTTTATCAAGTTGTACTTGCCAACAATCATTTGTTGTAAATCCAATTCTTCTTTGGTTCCTAAAACAACGGTATTGCTTTCTGGCAAAATTTCTAGCACGTGCAATGGCTCTCCAATAGCTATTTCTAAGCCTTTTCGTTGTCCGATAGTATAAAATGGATATCCTTTGTGTTTTCCTAAAATTCGCCCCGACCTATCAACAAAATTACCCCCTTTTACTTTTTCTTCTAGCCCTTCTACTTTACGTTTTAAAAAGCCTCGGTAGTCATTATCAGGTACAAAACATATTTCATAACTTTCGCTTTTGGCTGCTAAATCAGCATAACCGTTATCAATAGCCATCTGTTTTATTTCTGATTTATGATAGTTTTGAAGTGGAAACAGCGTGCGTTTTAGACTTTCTTGTGTAAGTCCCCATAATACGTATGACTGGTCTTTGCTTTGGTCAAGTCCTTTTGAAACAACATAGCGTCCGTTTTCCTGACGTATGCGTGCATAATGGCCTGTAGCGATAAATTCGCAATCAAGCATGTCAGCCCTTTTTAATAAAGCCTCCCATTTAATATGGGTGTTGCACAATACGCAAGGGTTAGGCGTGCGACCAGCTAAGTATTCTTCAACAAAATTGTCAATTACATAGTTACCAAATTCATTTCTTATATCAAGTATAAAGTGCGGAAAGCCAAGGTTTACAGCTAATGAACGAGCATCGTTGATTGAGTCAAGACTACAACAGCCTGTTTCTTTACTTGAACCGCCTGACGAAGCATAATCCCATGTTTTCATGGTAATACCAACTACTTCATATCCTTGTTCATGCAATAAAAGTGCAGCAATAGAACTATCTATTCCACCACTCATTGCTAATAATACTTTCCCTTTTCTGCTCATTGCCTATATGTGTGTGCCGTTGTGTTTTGTATAATTTTTTATTTATTCGAATCTTTATATTCAGAATCTTCGTATTGTTTTCTTAATTTTTCTTCTTCTTCTTTTGTGATAATTAATTCGCCTTCATCATTTTTAGATTTACCATTTATGTATGTAACTTTTTTATTAATTTTTCCATCTTCTTTATAAAAAATCCATTCGCCATTTTTTACGTCATTTTTATAAAATCCTTCAGCATATGTTTTTCCATCGGTATAGTTAAATTTTCCTTTGCCTTCAGCTTTGTCGTTCACATATCCTCTTTGCGATTTTATTGTTCCGCTTTCAAAATATTTAACACAATTTCCATGCATTAGGCCTTGTTTCCACTCTTTTTCCTCAGCAATGTTTCCATTGGAGTAGTACACTTTACTTTTTCCATGTTTAAGGCCATTCAGGTAGTTTTCTTCGGCTTTTAATTTGCCCGATTCATTGTAAAATTTCCACAAACTATCTTTGTTTTGTCCAATATATTTACCTTCACCAGTAACCTTTCCTTCGCTATTCAGGTGTTGAGTATAAGCCACTTTTCCGTTTTGCGAAAAATTGGTTATTGCCCAAGGTTTTCCGTTGGGAAGAAAATATGTGAATTTACCAATGGGGTTATCATCTATAAAATGTCCATCGTATATCTTTTTTTTATCGGCATCTAACTTAATCCAATGTCCTTGCTTTCGCCCTAAGGTATCGGTAACATTTAGCTTTGTTTGTGCGTTTATTGTTTGCGCACTAATGATAACAATAAAAACAAATGCTAAGATTTGATTATAAAAGGTCGAAAATCTGTTTTTGAGCCAAAAATAATTCATGTTTTATATGTATTATAACAATATACGAAGTTACGGAATTTATTGCTTATACTCTCAAAAACCAGAGCATTATAAACTTTTGTACCCTTTAATTACAAATGATTGCTGTTGTATTTTAATTATTTTTTTTGTATATTATT
>JBASCV010000084.1:0-8446 GCA_049651825.1 Bacteroidia bacterium | reverse complement strand
AAGCAATGGGACGGCAAAGCAAACAAAGGAACTAAAATGGCACAAAGAGATGTGTATGTTTATAAAATTAAAGTGACCGACATTCACCAAATTAAACACTTTTATAGCGGTACTGTAACCCTTATCCAGTAAAAAAATGTCAGAAAGGTTGAATAAAATATTTTTAAAATAACTTATAACCGCTACTAAATTTTAGTAAAAAATTTTTCGTTTATACTTACAAACATTTTTATAGCCGAAAACCAACGTATCTAGATTATAAAATTAATACCTATTCTATTTTTATAGTTAAACCAATTTTACAATCCTTTTACAATAAAAGGCGATAAAAAATATAAAATTTATGACGAATTATTGATAAAAAATAGATTTTTAAACCCTCTTTTTGATTAGATTTGTTGTATAAAAACACATCAATAAAAATGCATTAAAATTATGAGATGTGTAAAGAGCTCAGTTAAATTTATTTTACTCGATTGATTGTTAATAAATGTTTTTAGAAAACAACCTACATCCGCAATACACCAAAGGCTCTATAGAAGTTATTTGTGGCTCTATGTTTTCCGGCAAAACAGAGGAGCTCATCAGGCGAATGAAAAGAGCTCAATTTGCAAAACAAAAAGTAGAAATATTTAAACCAGCCATTGATACCAGATACGATGATGTAAAAGTTGTTTCGCACAACAGCAATTCTATTCACTCTACACCAGTACCTTCATCAAGCAATATTCTTTTACTTGCTAGCGATGTTCAAGTTGTAGGTATTGATGAAGCTCAATTTTTTGATGATGGATTAGCAGATGTTTGCAATAAACTTGCAAACAGTGGAATACGCGTAATTGTTGCAGGATTAGATATGGATTATCTGGGCAAGCCCTTTGGGCCGATTCCTGCTCTATTAGCAATAGCCGAACATGTTACAAAGGTACACGCAATTTGTATGCACTGCGGAAGTTTGGCCAACTATTCGCATCGAATGACAAATGAATCAGCCCTGGTTTTACTAGGCGAAACAAACAACTACGAGCCATTGTGCAGAGACTGTTTCTGCAAAACACAAGCTTAATTTATGAATTACACCATTGAAAAAATTGCTACCATAATCAGCGCAACTGTATTAGGGAATGGCAACAAAAATAGCGTTATCAAAAATTTATTAATTGACAGTAGAAAGTTAATTAATCCCGACACCTCATTGTTTTTTGCCATTAAAGGCGAACGACATGATGGGCATACTTATATTAACGATTTGTATGACAAAGGAGTACGTACCTTTGTAGTAACAAATGTTCCAGAAACAATAAACAATTACAAAAACGCTATTTTTTTACTTGTAACAGACACGATGAATGCATTGCACAATTTAGCCGCCTTTCATCGTAATCAATTCAATATCCCGATAATTGGCATAACAGGTAGCAATGGTAAAACTATTGTAAAGGAATGGTTGTATCAACTTATTCGGGAAGACAAAAACATTGTACGCAGCCCCAAAAGCTACAATTCGCAAGTAGGAGTTCCACTATCGGTATGGCAACTTTCGGAAGAGTACAATTTAGGAATTTTTGAAGCAGGCATTTCTAAGCCTTACGAAATGAACTATTTAGAGGCTATCATAAAACCAACAATTGGACTCATTACCAACATTGGCCAGGCACATGATGAAAACTTTGAAAATCAACAGCAAAAAGTAAGTGAAAAAATTAAATTGTTTTTACATACAGATGTATTGATTTACTGCAAAGATTATTTATTGATACATAATGAAATAACAACCAACAAAACACTTCATTCGCACAATATTTTTTCGTGGTCGAAAAAAACAAGAGCCGACTTACTTATTGGGCGCATTACCAAAAGTACTGCCGATACAGAGATTCAGGGCGTATATAAAAATGATTTTATTAAAATAACAATCCCATTTACTGACGAAGCAAGTATTGAAAATGCTATTCACTGTTGGGCAACAATGCTTTACATGGGCTTTGAACAAAAAACAATAGCCGAGCGCATGCGCTTACTGAGCCCAATTGCAATGCGACTTGAATTAAACGAAGGAATCAATAATTGTTCTATCATTAATGATAGCTACAACTCTGATTTAGGCTCACTCGCAATTGCCTTGGATTTTTTAAATCAGCAAAAACAACACATCAAAAAAACATTAATATTATCAGATATCTTACAAAGCGGAAGAAACGAAGATAGTTTATATAAAGAAGTTGCCGAACTAATACATAAAAAAGGGGTTACGCGTTTAATTGGAATTGGTGAAAGCATTTCTAGTCAACAACATCAATTTAATATTGAAAAAAGTTTTTATAAATCAACTGACGATTTTTTAAAACAATTCAACAATTCTTTTTTTAGAGATGAAACCATTCTATTAAAAGGTGCACGCGCATTCGGTTTTGAGGCTATAAGTAAAATTATACAACAAAAAGCACACGAAACAGTACTCGAAATAAATTTGAACGCAATTATTCACAATCTCAATTATTTTCGTTCTAAAATAAAAAGCAACACTAAAATAATGGCAATGGTTAAAGCATTTTCATACGGTAGTGGAAGCTTTGAAATAGCTAATATACTTCAGTTTCACAGGGTTGATTACTTGGCCGTTGCTTATGCTGATGAAGGAATAGAACTTAGAAAAGCTGGCATAACCATGCCTATAATGGTTATGAACCCCGAAGAACAAAGTTATGAAGCAATGATACAGTACAACCTAGAGCCTGAAATATATAGTTTTAGAGTGTTGGGGCTTTTTGAAGAAACATTAAAACGAAGCGAACATGTGAAAGATAAAACAATAGCTATACACATTAAGCTTGATACAGGAATGCACCGTTTGGGCTTTGAAGCAGATGATGTAAATGAATTAATTGTTCGGATAAAAAACAACAAACACATTGCCATAAAATCTGTTTTTTCGCACTTAGCAGCCAGCGATGAGGCAGAACACGATGATTTTACATGGCAGCAAATAAAACAGTTTAACGAAATGAGCGACAGAATAAAAACGCACTTTTCGTACCCTATTATTAAACACATTCTAAATTCGGCCGGTATAAGCAGGTTTCCAGATGCTCAATTTGATATGGTTAGGCTCGGCATTGGCTTATATGGCATTTCTGCTAATACCAACGAACAGGCTCAACTACAAAATGTAAGCACGTTAAAAACAAGCATTTCGCAAATAAAAAACATTCCAGCCAACGAAACAGTTGGGTATAGCAGAAAAGGTGTTAGCTCAAAAGATATGCAAATTGCAACCGTACCAATAGGTTATGCTGATGGATTAAGCAGAAAACTAAGTGGCGGAAAAGGCAAAATGATTGTTAAAGGAAAAGAAGCACCAATAGTTGGAAACGTTTGTATGGATATGTGCATGATTGATATAACAGATATTAATGCTAACGAGGATGATGAAGTTATTGTTTTCGGAGAATCATATCCAATTGCACAAATAGCAAAAGATGTAGGCACTATACCATACGAAATATTAACAAGCGTTTCAAGAAGAGTAAAAAGAGTTTATTTTCAAGAATAAATAAAGAGGCCGTATTTATTGAATCCTAACCCCCATTACAAGCATATCGTCAATTTGCCCTTTATCGCCTTTCCATTCTGTAATAACTTTTTCAAGCGTTTGTAATTGAATTTGCATACTTTCTGTATGTATTTTCAATAACAAATCTTTAAACGGTTGATAAAAGAATTTAACATTTTCAGTGCCCCCTTTTTGATCGGCATAACCATCTGAAAACAGGTAAATACAATCGCCCTTTTGAATATCTATAACGTGATTTGTGAACTGTATTACTTTACTTCCAACAGATATACCAACTGAGCGCCTATCAGCCTTTACCTCCGTAAGTACACCGTTTCTTATTAAATACAAAGGATTGTGTGCTCCGGCATATTGCAATTGATAGTTTTTATAGTCAATCTTACACAAAGCAATATCCATTCCATCTTTTACCGACTCCAACTCGGTAGTTTGTTTTAATGATTTAACCACTCCATTGGTTAGTTCATTTAATATTTCGGAAGGTTGAATTATTTTTTGTTCTGTAACAACACGTTCCAACAAATGGTAACCCATAATGCTCATAAATGCACCCGGAACACCATGACCAGTACAATCAACAGCAGCAAACAAAACAGTATCACCATCCGATTTATGTACCCAAAAAAAATCACCACTAACAATGTTACGAGGTTTAAAAAAAATGAATGATTCTGGCAACACACTTAACACGTGCTCTTGCGATGGCAATATTGCTTGCTGAATTCGCTTGGCATACAATACGCTATCAATAATCTCTTTATGACGGTATTCTAACTGGGTTTTTAATTTATCAATGCGCTCTTTTTCATAATGTATAGCAGTACTCTGGTCCCACAATAGTTTTACTTTTTCATCATTTTCTTTTTTCTGCTCTTCTAGCCGTTGTTTTTCTTCTACAATTTCAGTTAGTTGTGCTTCAATTTTCTTTTTTTCTTTATACACCATTTCAGACATAGCCCACATTTGCTTGTTTTTTTCTTCAAGCTCTATTCGTAGGGCTTCTAGCCTTTCTTTTTCTGCAAAGAGTTGTTCGGGACTTATATTTTCCATCCTAAAAAATGGTTTATAAACAATGTAACTATTACTAAATAAACAATTGATAATATTATTTTACCAACGAATCAAATTGAACTTTTATTTCTAAGGGTATTAATTCTATTGGCAAATTAAAACAAGAAACCATTGGTGCTGAAAACTTTTTAAACTCTGATTCTGCCATTGCATCTCCAATAAACAATATTGGCGACTTAGCAGAAGCTCCGCCCACTTTTTTCCAAATTTGTTGAACAAAGGGAAAGGCCCAATCGTTGGCTTTTTTATAGTAAATAACCACCATTTTACTAACCGCTATTTGTTGTGCTGCATACTCTTCATAATCAATACCAGAATCTTGAGTAATTGAAAGTGTTGTAAATCCCAATATACCAGAAAACATTGTTTGTATACGTTGTACTTCTTTATCATCAACTTGGCTATGAATCAAAAAAACATCAACAGGTATTGTTGGATATTGCTTTGGCGGTTGTTGCTCTAAAACAAACCGAACATCTTCAACAAACTGAATAGCAGAGGATACTCTGGATAAGATCATATTGTTTGATAAATGATGCTGCATACGATTAATAAAATCGAGTTGCTTTTTGTTTGCATCAGAATCGTCAATATTACCTGGTAACCAAATAAAGGTTTTGTAATTGGTATCGTTTTCAATTTTTTTTCGTGCAAAATTAAAATGTTGTTCACTAATTAATAAGGCATCACTATTTTCGAGTTGGTTTTTATCAATAAGATGAATTGAACAAGAAGAGTTTTCTATTTGACGTTGTATTTCTTGTGCCGCTACCTGTGAAAAATTATTTGCTTGAAATGACTGTAAATCTATTGCAAAACCAGCTCTTTCCAAAGTAACAAGGAGACGCTTCTCCACCCTACTTTGGTTGTGGTTGTTTATACTTAAAAAAACTCTATTACTTTCTATACTCATTTGTACTAATACCTTTTACAAAAATTATTTAACAACGGTAAATTTTCCAGTGGCAAAGCCATATTTATTATCATCCATTAATTGATAAAAATAAACCCCTGGCAGATATTCTTGTACATCTATTTCATTATCAAACACGTTTAATTGCTGATTATGGATTATTTTTCCATTCGCATTTATTATCTGAAGTGTTGCTTGTTCCTTTTTATTTTTATGAAGAATGTGGATTTTATTTTTTGCTGGGTTTGGAAAAACCCTCACGTCTGCTTTTTCGTTTTTTAATTGTTCATCAATACCAACCCAACCTGTAAAAGACAATTCATCAAGAAAAAGAGTACTCCCGACTCGCGCAAAATCTTTATCGTTACTTGAACCAAATAAAATAACTGCGGTATCGGCAATTTCTTCTGAACGATAATTGAGTTTTAACTGAAACTTTTGATACGTAGGATTGTGGTAAAGAACTGTATCTGTTTCGGCAATAGTATCGCGTTTAATACCGTTCCATTTTGTGAGCACGACAAGAGCGGCTCCAAAATCGTCTCCAATTGGTAAGTATCTATACCAAAACTCAAGGTATTCAGGTCGACCGGAATATGGAAAACCATATTTATAATACGCGGGGCTTATGTTAATTTCACCGGTAAAAACTCCCCCCATTGTGTCATCGAACACTGACGGTAATGGATTCGCGATGATATTAACACTTTTGATTTTTAGAGAGTAATTGCCTGCAAATTTTTCTAACCCGCCTACTTTAAATGATGAATGTGGATTGCCCATAAGAGATAAAAAATTTAGGGTTTGCCAACCAACAGGCGATTCCGCTCCAAATTCAGACTCCCAATCTTCGAATCCGGGATTAGGCTGAGCACTGGAAAACAAAAACATAAAAAGAAAAATATATGTATAAATAATTCTCATCGTGATTTTATTTAAAAAAACGAAATTTTTAGCATTATGCTATTTTTCAACAGTAAATTTACCGCGGGTTAATAAAGAATTTTTTTTGTCTATTAATTCATAAAAATAAACTCCCGAAACATAATTTTTTGTATCAAGTGTTAGCTCTTTATCGTTACCATTTAATTTGCCTATTTGCTTTCCGACAATATCAAATATGTTGATTTGTATGTTTTCTTTAACATCTATTTTAAAGTGTACTTCTTCTTTTGCAGGGATAGGAAACACACTAATTAAAGCTCCGTTTACGTATTCATCTACTGCTACCCAACCACTAAAAGATACATCATCGACAAAAAGTGTACTATTTACTCTAACGTTATCGGATAAGCGACTAGACGCGAAAACGATAGTTGCTGTATCGGGAACTTCGTCACTCAAATAAAGAAAATCGACCTGCAAAAATTTATAAACAGGATTATAAGAAATACTCGAATCTGCTATTGCAATTGTATCTTGCTTCACTCCATTCCATTTAGTTAGAATAGCTCCAACAGATCCAGAATCCAGTCCAACTGGAAAATATTTGTACCAAACATTTAGCTTTTCTGGTCGACCCGAATAATTAAAACCTCTCCGAAAATACAACGGAGATGGATTAATGAAACCAGAAAAAACTGCTCCAGCGGTATCAAATACCAAATTTGGAATTGGATTAGTGGCGAGAAATACTGTTTTTAATTTTAATGCATAATTTCCTGAGTGTTTATCTATACCTGAAACCTTAAAAACTGAAGGAGAGTTTGATGGTAACTGAGCCAATATATTAAGCGTTTGCCAACCCACTGGACACTCGTAACCGTATTGCACCTCCCAATCTTCAAATCCAGGATTAGGTTGAGCATTCGAAAACAAAAATATAAATAGAAAAATCTGTGTACAAATAAATCTCATTTTGGTTTTATTAAAGATAACACTTCAACATTTTACTTCGCGACAGCAAATTTACCTCGTGTTAACAATACCATTTTTTCGTTTATAACTTCATAAAAATAAACCCCAGAAGCGTACGTTTTTGTATCAAGGCTTAGCCTATTATCGACAAAGTTTAATTCTGCAATTTGCTTTCCCATTGGGTAGAATATATTGATTTTTATGTCTCCTTTAGTCTCTATTTTAAAATTTACCTCTTCAATAGCGGGATTTGGGTACAAACTGACCATGTGTTTTTGCCTATTATCGTCTACAGAAACCCAGCCTGTAAACTCAATATCATCAATAAAAAGAGTGCTATTAACACGTGCAAAATCGTCATACCTACTTGAAGCAAACAAAACAACTGCAGAATCCGGAAATTCGTCTGAGAAATAATTAAAGTGAAGTTGCATTAAACTATATGTCGGATTATATAGCAATATTGAATCGGCCTTTGCAATTGTATCCCTTTTGACTCCGTTCCACCGGGTTAATAATGCTCCAGCTGTTCCTTTGTCGTTTCCAACTGGAAGGTATTTATACCAAACATTCAGCATTTCCGGACGAGCTGTATAAGAATACCCATGTTTTAGATATAATGGTGCTAAATTAATTGTCCCAGTAAAAGCAACTCCAATAGTATCGTCCAAAAAACTGGGTGCAGGATTAGTAATAAGGTGCACAGACTTCAATTTTAAGGCATAATTACCAGAATGTTTGTCAATGCCACCAACCTTTGTGGCAGAAACAGTGTTAAATGGGAACGCACACAAAAAATTAGGAGTTTGCCAACCAACCGGACTTTCGTTGCCATATTCCATTTCCCAGTTCTCAAACCCCCCGTTTGGCTGAGCAGAAACAGAGAGAAAAACCATAAATAAGATAATAGTTACGTAGTAAAATTTCATTTATCTATTTAGTCAGCTGTCAAAAAGTCTCTTCTAATAGCAATATCAACAAATTAGGTTAAAAACATGTTATAAAAATCTGCAAGAAATGAATAACTATAT
>JBASCV010000083.1:0-4620 GCA_049651825.1 Bacteroidia bacterium | reverse complement strand
CCTTTTACCTCATTACCAAACACTACAGCTAAACCCGTTTTTTTATCAGGCATGAACTGATTTAACATTACTGAAGATTCAGCCTGTTCAATTGCATAAACAGCATAATTTTTAAGCTTTAATTCTTGTATGGCTTCTGTTGTGGTTTTAAAATGTTTCCAAGCAACAGTATCTGTTGAACCCAAAGCGGTTTTCTGAATTTCTTTATTAGGTGGAGTTCCTGTAATGCCACACAAATAGATAGCTTCAATTAAAAAAGCATCAGCAGTTCTGAACACAGAACCTACATTGTGTAAACTACGCACATTATCTAACACAATAACTATGGGCGTTTTAGAAGATGACTTAAACTCATCCACTGATTTTCTATTCAACTCTTCGTTTAAAAGCTTTCTCATCTCCTTTAATTTTCTTTTAATATGTATAAATCAAACTCTTTTGTATCGATTGGGTATTTTTTATAAACCTCTGGAATCCAAGATTGTGGAATATTTTTACGAATGATAAAATATTTATGAATTGCGGGAGTATCGTCCGAGCTTATATAAAAATACCGAATCATGTATTCTTTAAAACTAAAATCGAGGCACATAGGAGCAGGAATACTTACTGTTTCGCCATGCGGAAGCATACTACCTAAGAGATATACATCGGCAAGCATATTCTCATCTCTCTTTGCCTTACCAACTTTAGAAACGCAATACCCAATAGAAGTAAAAAAAAGTAGTGATAAAGACACTACAGCAATTTTAAAACCCTTTGAACGAACATCTATTTTATCAATAATAGCAGATAGCTTAGGAGCTGACCACATGGCTATTGCAATTGCAAAAAAGGGAAGCGTTGTTACTAAATAAAAGCCACGTTGTTCCAATGTTATAATAAGCGGTAAAGAACCTGACAAACCAATGATAACAAGCCACAGTATTATGCTATTTTGTTTTTGATTATCAACAATTTGAGCTTGTGTTTTTTTTGAAAATAAAACAATTAATGCAGATATAAGAAAAATGGGTAACAGATGCCAAAACAATTGAATAAGAATTTCGAATCGGTTTTGTGTTGTGTCGTTCTTGTGGCTAAAGGTGTGTAAAATTCTATTGTGAAAATATTTTTCAAAACTCGTAACTACATCGTTATTGGTAATTATTAATATTCCATAAATCAATACAGGAACTATAACAAGCATAGCTGAATATAAAAACGCTTTTGAAAATGTTATTTTTTTAGTAGTCAACCAATAGATACCAATACTAACAATGGGAAATATGCCTTGTGGCCCTTTTGTTAAGGATGCCAGAAAAATAAAAACACCTGCAATGACTATGTTTTTGTATACATTTTGCTCTTGAAACAAAGCAATGTATAAGTAATAAACAGATGCAAGTGTAAACAAGCTCATCAGAATCTCTTCAACAAAATTGGTGTATGCCCAAAAACAAATGGGAATAATTGTCCATAAAAAAACAGGGAACCAGCTGTTGAATTTAATAACGTTTTCTCCTTCATAGATTTTTTTCCAAAATTTATGAATTGTAAAAGCTGTTAAAACAAAACAAACTAAGGCAAATAAGCGTTCTACATACATACTTGTACCAAACAGTTTATAAAAAACAGCCAATATTCCAAAATATAGTGGTGGTTGCTCATGAAATGAAGATTGATAGGTTTTACAAAAATGAGGGTCCCAAAAAGTACCAATACCATCTGCTAAATTTTTACTTACAGATACGTATAACATACCATCCATAAAAGCGCCATCCTGTATTAATTGAGAAACAATTAATACCAAAACAACGATTATTGTTAGTAACCAAAATGGAAAATATTTATTATTTATCAATCTAATCATTAGTGGTTACCTCTTAAAATAAAACTACAAGTGCCATCTATTTTTAAGAAACTATTTTAATTTATGTACCATTTTTTACTTTTTCATTTCAATCACCCCGACTACGCTAAGTGACAGCTTTACCAAGAAATATCTTCACTCTTGAACAGTTTTTCTATTGATTGAAAAGACTCGTCCACTTCGGTGGGAATAACTTTTTAGCAATAAATATACTATTACAAATCTATAAAAGAATTGGGCAAAAGTGTTAAAAACTTTACACCTATGATTTCTGAACGTTTTGTAACTTTACCTGAAATGGCAAAGACAAAATCGGCAACAAAAAACGCATCTGCAGAAACGGAAACCCCGTTAATGAAACAGTACAATACTATTAAGACAAAATATCCTGATGCGTTGTTGTTGTTTCGAGTGGGCGATTTTTACGAAACGTTTGGAAGCGATGCTGTAAAAGCATCGAATATACTTGGCATTGTGCTTACCAAAAGAGCCAATGGCTATGCGTCATTTATTGAATTGGCAGGTTTTCCTCATCATTCGCTCGACACGTATTTACCTAAACTGGTTAGAGCAGGGCAACGCGTGGCTATATGTGATCAATTGGAAGACCCCAAAATGACCAAAACCATTGTAAAACGTGGTGTCACAGAATTGGTAACTCCCGGAGTATCATACAATGATAAAGTGTTGGAGCATAAATCGAACAACTTTTTAGCAAGTGTTTATATCGGTGAAAAAAATGCGGGAGTATCTTTTCTTGATGTATCTACAGGAGAATTTATGGTTGCTCAAGGAAGTTTAGAATATATTGACAAGCTATTACAAAGCTTTAGACCAAGTGAAATATTGTTTCAAAAAAATAAAAAGAAACTATTTATAGAAACATTCGGAGATAAATTTTACACTTACGGACTAGATGACTGGGCGTTTACGTATGAGTTTGGGACTGATTTATTATTAAAACATTTTGAAACAAAATCATTAAAGGGATTTGGAATCGAAAACCTAGACCACGGTTGTATTGCAGCGGGTGCTGCATTACACTATTTATCAGACACAGCACACGACAAAGTAAAACACATTACTGCCATATCACGCATAGAAGAAGAAAAACATGTTTGGCTCGACCGTTTTACAATTAGAAATTTAGAATTGTTTGGTTCACAAAACGATAATGCAAAAACATTAATACATATCATTGACCAAACGGTTTCTCCGATGGGCTCGCGCATGATGAAACGCTGGCTTGCCCTACCTTTAAAAGATAAAGCGCCTATTGAAGAACGATTGGATGCTGTTGATTATTTTTTATCTCAACCAGAAACAATTGAAGAAATTTCACAACACATAAAATCAATAGGCGATTTAGAACGTATTATTTCTAAAGTTGCAACAGCACGTATATCACCGAAAGAAGTAGTTCAACTGAAAAGAGCTTTAACAGCCATTGAACCCATAAAAACAATTTGTTCTGCATCAAAAAACAAAGCATTACAAACGATTGCTGAACAGCTAAATCCCTGCGAAAAGGTAGTTAAGCGCATAGAAAAAGAAATTACCCCTGACCCACCCTATCTTATTGCTAAAGGAAACGTAATTGCTGAGGGTGTAAATGAAGAACTAGATCTTCTGAGAAAAATTTCGCACTCGGGAAAAGATTATTTAGTACAAGTACAACAACGAGAAAGTGAACGAACAGGAATTTCGTCATTAAAAGTAGCATTTAACAATGTATTTGGCTATTACCTTGAAGTAACGAACACCCATAAAGATAAAGTACCTAGCGACTGGATAAGAAAACAAACACTTACTAGTGCAGAACGATATATTACTCCCGAATTAAAAGAGTATGAGGAAAAAATATTGGGTGCAGAGGAAAAAATTCTTTCAATAGAAGCACAATTATTTAACAACCTTGTGTTATCATTGATGGATTATATTTCAACCATACAACTAAATGCTTCACTAATAGCTCGGTTGGATTGCTTATTATCATTTGCTACGATTGCGCAAAAAAACAATTACGTTCGTCCACATCTTTTTGATAATGATGTATTGGATATAAAAGATGGGCGTCACCCAGTTATAGAAAAACAATTGGCCGTAGGGGATGAATACATTACCAATGATGTTTATTTAGATAATGATACTCAACAAATTATTATTATAACAGGCCCCAACATGTCTGGAAAGTCAGCATTGTTGAGACAAACGGCACTAATTGTGATAATGGCTCAAATAGGATCTTTTATTCCTGCAAAACATGCTAATTTGGGTTTAATTGATAAAATATTTACACGTGTTGGTGCTTCTGATAATATTTCATCAGGTGAATCTACATTTATGGTGGAGATGAATGAAACTGCAAGCATTCTTAATAATTTATCAAACCGAAGCTTAGTATTGTTAGATGAAATAGGAAGAGGAACAAGTACATACGATGGCATATCCATTGCTTGGTCTATTGCCGAATACATTCACGAACACCCAACAGCAAAAGCAAAAACACTATTTGCAACCCATTATCATGAATTAAACGAAATGGCCAACCGCTTGCATCGCATAAAAAACTTTAATGTTTCGGTAAAAGAAATTGGCAACAAAGTGTTGTTTATGCGCAAATTGGTTGCAGGAGGGAGCGAGCATAGTTTTGGTATTCACGTTGCTAAAATGGCGGGCATGCCTAAAAAGGTACTTGACAGAGCAAATCAAATACTTGCACAATTGGAAGGTCAACGCGAAAGCAAAGAATCTGGTGTAGGAAGCAC
>JBASCV010000082.1:0-34927 GCA_049651825.1 Bacteroidia bacterium | reverse complement strand
ATTCTGATGAAGATATGAAATCCTCTGAGAAATGGTATAAATACACACAAGTATATGAGCAAATATTAAATCGTTGCAGCCTTGATATACCTTGGGTAATAGTTCCTGCTGATAATAAATGGTACAGGAACTACGTAGTAGCCTCAACGATAGTCAAACAGTTAAAACAATTAAATTTAAAATATCCAAATAAAAAGAAATGATAAATAGTTTCATCACCTGGGCACTTAAAAACCGCATTATTGTACTGCTTATTTCAGCGGCAGTTATTGCTTATGGCATCTATGCCGTAAAGAATACTCCCGTAGATGCCATACCTGACTTATCTGAAAATCAGGTCATCATTTTCACGGAATGGATGGGGCGTAATCCGCAGATTATCGAAGACCAAATTACTTATCCGCTTGTAAGTAATTTGCAGGGAATCCCGAAAATCAAGAACATCCGCGCAAACAGCATGTTCGGGATGAGCTTTGTGTTCGTGATCTTTAATGATGATGTGGATATTTATTGGGCAAGGACAAGAGTGCTTGAACGATTGAATTATGCACAGCGTTTACTTCCGCAAGGTATCACTCCTACACTCGGCCCTGATGGGACGGGCTTAGGACATATCTACTGGTACACATTGGATGCTCCTGGATATGACCTGGGGGAGCTTCGTGCATTGCAGGACTGGTATGTTCGTTTTGCTTTACAGACAGTAGAAGGCGTGAGTGAAGTGGCCTCCTTTGGGGGTTTTCAACGCCAATACCAGGTGGTAGTTGATCCCTATAAGCTCCGCTATTATGACATTCCATTGATGGATGTTGCTCAAAAAATAAAATCGAATAATAATGATGTGGGGGGTAGAAAATTTGAGCAATCTGACATTGGCTATATCATAAAGGGTTTGGGATATATTAAAGATATAAGAGAAATTGAAAATATTCCTCTCAAAACAATTAATTCTGTTCCGGTGAGAGTAAAAGATGTTGCAGCCGTTCAGATGGGGGGAGAACTCAGGCTTGGAATTATTGATGAAAATGGTGGCGGAGAAAAAGTGGGAGGAATAGTTGTAATGCGGTACGGAGAAAATGCCAAAGATGTGATTGAGCGAATTAAAGAAAAACTACCTGCTATCGAAAAAGGGTTGCCACCGGGCGTAAAGTTCAAAGTTGCCTATGACCGTTCAAACCTGATTGATGATACGATAGCTACACTGAAAGATGCCGTTGTAGAAGAAATTATAGTAGTGGCCATTGTGCTGCTAATATTTCTATTTCATGTAAGAAGTGCCTTGATTGTCATTATTACCATTCCTATGGCGGTTCTCATTTCGTTTATTATGATGAGCTGGTTCGGAATTACGTCTAACATCATGTCATTGGCCGGAGTAGCATTGGCAGTGGGCGATTTAGTAGATGCGGGAATTGTGATGGTGGAGAATGCAATGAAATCAATAAGCGGAGAAGATAATTAATTTTTAACGAACAAAAGAAATAATATGTTGTCAAACGAAGAAAGAGAAAAGAAAATTGAGGCTTCATCGAAGTTGATAGGAAAGGCTGTATTTAATTCCATACTGATTACATTGGTGTCTTTCAGTCCTATACTTTTCCTGACCGGACAGGAACACAAACTGTTTTCTCCTTTGGTTTGGACAAAGACCTTTGCTATGATTGGTTCTGCTTTTGTGGCCATATTCCTTGTACCCGTACTTATGACCATGTTTCTGAAAGGAAATGTACGGCCTGAAAGCAAACATCCTGTGTCAAGATTTTTCCTTTGGATGTATAATCCGGTAATTCGCTGGTGTCTGAAGTGGAAGAAAACAACCCTTGCATTAAGCCTGGCTTTGGTATTAGGCAGCGTTCCTTTGGTGCTTAATCTTGGTACTGAATTTATGCCACCATTGGATGAAGGATCTCTTCTTTTCATGCCTGTTACATTGCCCGATGTTTCCAATTCTGAGATCAAACGCATCATGCAGGTACAGGATAAATTAATTATGACGGTTCCCGAAGTACAAAACGTGCTTGGTAAAGCAGGACGAGCCAATAGCGCTACCGATAATGCACCCATTAGCATGATCGAAACTATCATTTTATTAAAACCACAATCCGAATGGAGAGAGGGCTTGTCCAAGAACGATATTATCAATGAGCTAAATTCAAAAATGCAGATCCCAGGTGTTATTAATGGCTGGACACAGCCCATTATCAACCGTATCAACATGCTTTCCACCGGAATCAGGACAGATGTAGGGATTAAAGTGTATGGGCAAAACCTGGATACCATCAATAAGCTGGCTCAACAGTTTAAAAAAGAACTCGAAGGCGTAGAGGGGGTGAAAGACCTTTATGTAGAGCCTATTGTAGGAGGTAAATACATTGAAATAAAGGTGAGAAAAGATGAGATCGGCAGATATGGACTTTCTGTTGATGATGTAAATATGTTTATTGAGACAGCACTCGGTGGTATGAATGTAACCACAACCATTGAAGGCAGGCAGCGGTTTTCTGTCAATGTACGTTTCGCTCAGGATTTCCGTGATAAGATTGACAAGCTAAAACGAATGCAATTGCAAACAATGGATTATGGGCCTATACCACTTTCTGCCGTTGCAGACATTAATATTACTGAAGGCCCGCCCATGATTAGCTCTGAAAATGCAATGCTTCGTGGAACGCTCCTGTTCAACGTCCGTGAGAGGGATTTGGGAAGCACGGTAAACGATGCAAAAAAGAAACTGGAAGCAGCAGTGAAAAAATTGCCAAAAGGATATTTCTTATCCTGGAGCGGGCAATATGAAAACCAGGTGCGGGCAAATGAGCGGTTAAGGATGATTATTCCCATTGTATTGGTTATTATCATGGTTATCCTCTATTTCACATTTCATACGTTCAGAGAAGTGCTTATTGTTCTTTCCGCTATTCCGGTTGCTTTGGTTGGAGGAGCTTATTCCCTGCATTTCTTTGATGTTAATTTTTCTGTTGCGGTTGCTGTTGGTTTTATTGCTCTGTTTGGCGTTGCAGTCGAAACAGGTGTATTGATGCTGGTGTATATGAACAACTCCGTTTATAAAAAGGTAAATAAGAGTAAGACAGAAAACAAGTCATTAACAGGTCAGGATATTGAAGATGCAATTTATGACGGGGCAGCTTTACGGTTACGACCAAAGCTAATGACAGTGTTAGTGGATATCATTGGCTTAATGCCTGTTTTACTGGCAACCGGAACAGGAAGTGATGTGATGAAGCCCATAACTATTCCTTTTGTTTTTGGATTGATTACATCCACTTTGTTCGTGCTTATTGTTTTGCCGGTATTATACGCTTTGGTAAGAGAATATGAGCTAAGAAAGCATGGAAAATTAATAGTACAGGAATTTGAAGACTAACGGTCATAGACCGATTTTTATTGAAGATAAATATTTAAAGAAAAAGATTAAAAAATGTTTAAAGCAAAAGAAATAATTATAGGAATAACCATTGTTTTGAGTTTACTTTTTTGTTCTCAAAAAAGTACAGCCCAGGTTTTGACGATTGATAGCGTATTAAATGCTATCGAAAAAAATCATCCTGAGCTGAAAATGTACGATGCGCAGATTAACGCCTATAACGCTTATGCCAAAGGCGCAAAATCCCTTGAACCACCACAAGCAGGAGCCGGTTTTTTTATGACACCTTACAATACTTCTATGTGGAAGCCGGATGCAATGAGTAATGGCATGGGTTCATTTATGATCTCAGCTCAGCAAATGTTCTCCAATCCAAAAAAACTAAATGCTAATGCTACTTATATGCAAAGCATGTCAAACGTGGAAAAAGAAATGAAAGGGGCGACAAAGAATGAAATGTTCAGTATGGCGAAAATGAGTTTTTCAGAATGGCAGGTGATGAAGAAAAAATTAAAAATATTAAATGAAAGCGAGGAACTTTTAAGTTATATCATCCAATCAACCGAAATCAGATATACCTACGGCATGGATAAACTCAATGCGTATTACAAGGCTAAAGCAATGCTGGGTGATATACAGCAAATGAAGATAATGACAGAAACAGAAATCAGGCAGAAGATGATAGAGTTAAACACATTGATGATCCGAAACAAAGAACAGGAGTTTGATATTGATACCACATTTGCTTTAAAGAATTATGAAACTTCCGTAACAGATACTACGATTATTACAAGTAACCGCAGCGATTATAAAGCTCTATCACAGAATGTTAATTTGCTCAAATCAAAACAGCTTTACGAACATTCCAAACGATTACCAGACTTTGGACTGAATTACGATCACGTGCTGGCCTTCGGAACCCAACCACAACAGTTCAGCTTAGTGGTAATGATGACTATTCCAATTGCTCCCTGGTCATCCAAAATGTATAAGTCTTCCGTAGCAGGGCTCAACTTTGAAATAGAAGCTATGAAAAATCAGCAACAGACATTTCTCAACAACACAAGCGGATTTATTCAAAATATAAAATCACAGATCAAAAATAAAAAACAGCAGATAGACCTTTATGAAAAGACAATTATTCCTTCCATGCGAAAAAATTATCAGGCCACCTTATTGGCTTATGAACAAAATACAGAAGAATTATTTATGGCTTTGGATGCATGGCAAAACCTGAAAGTGTCACAACTTGGATATCTTGATCTTTTGAATGACCTGCTCCAGCTTCAGGTACAATATGAAAAACAACTTGAAATCAAATAAAGTATAACCATAAAAATAAAAAACAAGATGAAAACAAAAAACAAAATCGTTTCAACATTAGCCATCGTAATATTACTTGGCTTCAGCGCGTGTCAGAAAAAACCAATGGCCTGTTTCGATGCAAGCCCTACAACAATCAGCGCAGGACAATCAGTAAGTTTCACAAGCACCTGTTCTATGGATGCACATCATTATGAATGGGAGTTTGGTGATGGAGGAACATCAATGGATGCAAATCCTTCACATACTTACAATACTGCCGGATCATATACTGTTAAGCTGAAAACAATGAGCAAGAATAGTAAAAAAATGGATGAAACTTCAAAAACAATAACCGTAAACTAACCACTCATGGAAAGAAGGGATTTTATTCGCTTTTCGGGAATGGGCGCTGCTTATGCTTTACTGGCAGGCAGTGCCCCGTTTCTCGTTTCCTCTTGCAGGAAAGAAAGCATGATGATGGATATGGGCGGTGGCCCTGTAAATGTGATAGAAGGAACTTTTGATGTTTCTCTACCGATTCCATCCGCTATAAACGGACAGGGAAGCCTTACCGCTCAAAACACAACACATTCAATTTTTAAAGGAAAAAACTCTAAGGTTCTCGGTTACCAATCCGGTTCCATACTTGGCCCTACTATTCAATTAAGTTCAGGGGGCGCAGTAAACCTCAATTTGCAAAATAATCTATCGGAGCCAACCAATATCCATTGGCATGGTTTGGTAATTCCTGCTAATATGGATGGCCATCCTGAAGATATTGCACAGCCCGGCTCGTCTTTCAATTACAATTTTTCAGTAAATCAAAGAGCCGGAATGTACTGGTATCATCCACACCCGCATGGGTTCACGGCAAAACAGGCATTTAAAGGATTGGCTGGCGTTTTTGTCGTAAATGATGCCGAAGAACAAGCACTGAACCTGCCATCAGGAGCTTTTGAAGTACCGCTTGTCATACAGGATAAACGCATCTTTCCTGATTATGCTTTAGACTACTCTCCGCAGATGGGCGAAGTAATGACGGGCTATATGGGGCAATACATCACCGTAAATGGCGTGTATTCACCGTTTTTGAATGTGAACAAACGAAATTACAGGTTAAGAGTTCTAAATGGTTCTAACGCCCGTATATACAATATTGCATTAAGCAATAATGCTTCATTTGCCATTATAGGTTCGGATGGTGGATTGTTAGCATCACCACAAACAGTAAGTTCCTTAATTCTTGGCCCTGGAGAACGGGCAGATTTAATTGTGGATTTTTCTTCCTACTCATTGGGTACAGATCTGTATCTCGTAAGTAAAACATTCAATGCCGGTGAAGCACAGGGAACGCAGGAATTCAAGATGATGAAATTTACCGTTTCACAGAACGATACTGATACTTTTTCTTTACCTGGAACTCTGTCCGTTCTAAACCTTATTCCTGAAAGCAGTGCCACAAAAACAAGAATGTTCAATATTTCCAATGCAGGAATGGGACATGGAGGAGGGCACAGTGGAATGAATATGAAAGGAATGCACAAAATAAATGATAAGACGTATGATGCTGGCAGGATAGATGAAACAGTGCAGGCCGGAGCCACAGAAATATGGGTATTTGATAATTCAACCGGGGATGAGCCTCACCCCATGCACATTCACGGTATCCAGTTCCAGGTGCTTGACAGAACAGGAGGAAGAAATATCTTGATCCCAACTGAAGGCGGCTGGAAAGATACGGTGATGCTAATGCCCGGAGAGAAGGTTCGTACCATAATGACCTTTCATCAGAATAAAGGAAAATACGTTGTTCATTGCCATAATCTCGAACATGAGGATGATGGAATGATGTTGCAATTTGAAGTTGTTTAATTAAAAAATAAGAAAAATGAAAAAAATAATTTTCGCAATAGCAGCTCTTGTGTCATTCAACAGTGCCATTGCACAGTCTAAATTTCGCCTCGGAGTAACCTATAACTTGAGTGCATCCACCATTATTTCTTCCGGGAGTAATATGTCCGGCATGGGTGGTTCCGGTATGATGAATAATTCCCAAATGAATGCTGATCTCGGATGGAAACTTAATCCTGGAGCAGGTGTCAGAGCCGAATACTTTTTTACTGATAAATGGGGTATATACCTCCAGACAGGATATCAGCAAAGAGGTGGTATTTATAAAGATTACATGGACGATTACAAGCCCCGTTACAGGCTTAACTATTGGGATGTGAATCTGGGCGCTCAGTTCCGGACAAAAGGAATTGAAAAAGGCCATCAGCTCATAACAAATCTTGGAATAACCCAACATACTTTATTATCCGCCAACCGTGTATACGATACCGGAAGCGATAATATAACAGATGAGTTTAATGTTAATGATATTGGTGTTTTCCTTGGAATAGGAGGGAATATTCCCATGTTTGAAAAAGATATTTTCCAAGTCTTATTATTCGGAAATTATAGCGTTACACAAATGTATTCAGGCAACTTTGAAATGAATGGAATGATGGGCAAAAACCTGTTGTTCGGTATTCAATTAAGTTATCTCATCGGTAAAACTGCAACCAAAGAATAAAATGAAGATAAAAAGTAAAATAGTGTTGTTCTCTTTCTGTGCATTGGTTCTTGGCTGTAATGATGGTAAAGAATCAGGCAAAGAGCATGAAAATCATTCCTCCCAGCAGGAACAAAAAGTATATACCTGTCCCATGCACCCGGAAATAATCAGAAATGAACCCGGCCAATGTCCTATTTGCGGGATGGATTTGGTTGAAAAGACAACCGATGGGCAAGCAACAAGTGACAAGGGTCTGGAGCTTTTGCTGAAACCCACCAATCAATTCGTAATTAGCCAGGTGAATACGATAAGTCCTATTGAGAAAGAATTGCCGGTGAATATGTTTGCTATGGGAACTATTAGTTACGATACAAGGCAAGTCAACACGGTGTCGGCAAGGGTTTCCGGCAGGATTGAAAAGCTATATGTAAAATACAGGTATCAGCCCGTTAGCAAGGGACAAAAGTTAATGGACATTTATAGCAAAGACCTGGAAACTGAACAACAAAATTTACTTTTTCTTTTAAAAAGTGATTTGGAAAATGTTTCCCTGATTAAGGCCTCAGAGCAGAAACTTTTACTGCTTGGATTAACAACGGAACAAATCAATGAGATAAAATCATCGGATAAAATATTTTATACCATAACTATTTATAGTCCATACACCGGGCATTTGCATGATTTAATGCCGGCAGAAAGCAATGCTGAAATGGGAAATATGGTTTCTTCCAATTTAACACAAGAGTTACAGATAAAAGAAGGAATGTATGTATCCAAAGGGCAAACTATTTTCAATATTTATGATACACAGAAAATATGGGCCTTATTGAACATTTACCCCGATGTCCAAAGCTCTGTTAAAAGAGGTCAAAAAGTAACACTTGAAATAGATGGATTAAAAGATCGTGAAATAGAAGCTACAATAGATTTTATTGAGCCTGTTATCAGGGAGAATCAAAAAAATATAACAGCAAGGGCATATCTGAATAATCCATCCAACGAAATAAAAATAGGTGCAATAGTAAAAGCAAAATCAAAGGGCGATAAACAAAAGGGATTATTTGTTCCGTCCACCGCAGTTGTAAGTTTAGGTTTAAAAACTGTTGTCTTCATAAAGAAAGATGGCTTGTTCAAAACAAAAAAAATACAAAAAGGTAGTCTTTCAGGTGAATGGATCGAAATTATTTCCGGCTTAGATAAGAAAGACACGATTGCACAAAACGGGCAATTACTGATGGACAGCGAAAGTTTTATTAAAACAGAAAATAAATAAAATGCTAAAAAGAACTCTGAATATTCTATTGCTTGTTTTCTTAATTTCCTGTGGAAGGAAAGAAGAAAAAATAGCGAACGATGTGTATTATACCTGTTCAATGGATCCGCAGGTTATGGAATCAAAACCGGGCAAGTGCCCTATTTGCAAAATGCCGTTAACGGAGGTAAAAAAAGCTCAACAGCAAAGCAAGGATGAACTCCAGCTCAGTGACCAGCAAATTCAATTGGGGAATATTACTACGGATTCACTTCGGGAACATTTACTCGGAGAAGATATCTTATTGACCGGAACCATTCGTCCCAATCAGAATACACTTGCAAGTATCAGCTCAAGAGTGATGGGCAGGATAGAGAAACTATATTTTAAATCTACCGGAGATGTTATTTCCAAAGATCAACCATTGTATGAGATATACAGCGAAGACCTGAATACGATAATTCGGGAAATGCTTCTCGCTGCTGAGAAAAAGAAATCATTAAAAGGCATTGAAATAGATTATGATAAAATTTTGCAAAGCGCAAAAAATAAACTTCTGCTATACGGACTTACAGAAGAACAGGTAATGCAAATAGAAAATGAAAAGATTCAGCCTTACACGGTGAAAATATTAAGTAAAATCAACGGAGTTATTTATTCGGTTGATACCAAAGAAGGGAACTATGTAATGGAAGGTGGAGATGTATTCCACTTAGCTGATTTTTCAACTGTTTGGGTAGAAGCCCAGGTGTATTCAGATTATATGAATGAGATTAAGGAAGGCATGGAAGCGAAAATTTTATTTCCTGCTTTTTCAGGAAAAGAATTTTCAGGAAAAATTTCTTTTGTAAATCCCGAACTTAATCCGTCTTCAAAGATCAACATAATCAGGGTAGAAATTCCAAACCCTAATCTGGATATAAAACCCGGAATGCAGGCATACGTGAGCTTATTACTTAAACAGAAAAGCGCTCTTTCATTACCCACTGATGCAGTAATCAAAGATGGTAAAGGATCTACCGTTTGGCTGCAAACAGGGCATAATAAATTCAAAAGTATCATGGTTCACACCGGTCTTGAAGCCAATGGATATACTGAGATTTTACACGGCCTGAAGAAAGGGGACATTGTTATTGTCTCCGGTGCTTACTTACTGAACAGCGAGTATATCTTTAAGAAGGGTACTAATCCAATGGAGGGACACGATATGAGTAAAATGTGAAACAAACTCTAACGTATTACCTGAAAACTGTTAGTGCGATAGTTTCAGTAATGAAGTATGTCATAAGAACTAATATTCTTCCCGGAATGCTTTTAGTTAAATCAAATCTAATTGTCTAAAAATTACTTAGTGTAATTTTTATAAATATGAGTTTTACCACTCTACCCTGTGGATTGAAAACGGAATCCTATTCTCTAAATACAAACAGGATCTTGTCATTAATGCTGAAGTGGCATTTGATATGGTGCGGGACAGAAAAAAGGTTTCAAAGGGAGTTCGCAGGCCGTTCTTTATTGATATTACTGGCTTATGTTCAGTTAATGAGGCTGCCAGGACGTATTTGGCAAGCGCTGATGCCTCTGAATTTATTAGTGCCGGTGCTGTATATACAACTAATACGCTTACAAAGATTGTCGGGATGGCCTTTAGGGTACTTGACCGGCCTCCAGCACCTATTAAAATTTTCACGAATAAAGAAGATGCTTTGAATTGGTTGGAAACGTTTAAGGATGTAAGTTATTCAGAGAGTTCGGGCAAATAATGAAGTAAGATCCTGGTCTTCTCGTATTCAAGCACCTTTTTCATATCATTTAGCTCCTGCTCATTTTCAATTTTCGCTTCTTTTATCACTTCTTCGGTGTGTTTGGAGACAAACTCCTGTTCATCCTTCATTTGTACCTTCAAGGCCCTTAAATAGTCCTGTTTAGCCGAGTTAAAATCCTTCTTCATGTAATAGCAATCACTTCGTAAGTAGTAAGCGTTTTCATCATCAGGCAGGTTTTTAATCACCCTGTTCAAATCATCGATTGCCTTGTCGTACATCTCTGCTACGTTGTAAAGCAATCCCCTTAACTCAAACACCTCCATATTGTCTGGTTCTGACACTAACCTCTTATTGCAGGTCGCCAAAAGCTCTTTAAACATCTCGCTTTGTTCCCTGAGCCTTTCCATTTTTACCTCCTTGGTTTTAAATCGCTTAAGTCTTTTATAGGAAGCTTTCCCCGTAAAAACACCTAAGTATATATACTAACAAATTACGCAATTTTCTTACACATGTAATGTATTTCTGTATTAAGAATTGCAAAACTATCCATTAATTCTAATGAATTAGGTCACAAGTAACCCTAAAATAAAAAAGGGTACGCATCCTTGTCAGGAACATACCCTTTGAATATGGTGGGTGCGCTACCCTGACAGCATTTATGAAGGTAGAAGGTTCCGCGAGGACCCAGCCCCAACAATAAATGAGCAAGGACGCACCCATGTCTGGGCGATCCTTGTCATTTGCTGTTAGGGCTAAAAATTTCGCGGATTTTCTACCTACGCAAGCAACAATGCGCTTACAATTCCTATGTTTAAAGAACGTCTATTTAAATAATTCCTTTTTTACATCAAATAAAAAATTAGCATCAACACCGTATTCAGTTATCATCGCCCACAATAAAATTGTGGGCACTTCTTGTTTTCCACTTGCAATATTACTCATTACATCAATTTCATAACCATATTTCTCCGTTATATCCCGGTAACTATTAATAAGTCCCTGTTGTTTTAGCTTGTTATATGCCTCTACAAATTTATGAGAAACAATGCTCTTTTCTTTAAAATCTCCCGTAAATTTTTTACTCGCTTTTTTTGCCATGATTACGCAATTTAAGATAAATAAATTTTCTTACTTCTCTTTTTTCTCCATCACCACTTTAATCAACTGTCCCTGCGTTTCCATAATGATCTTATCCTTCTCTTTTATTACTTCTTCTTTGCTCTGAATGACCTTTTCTTTCTCTTTTATCTTCTTATTGCATTCGTCAATCGTTTTTTTTAAAGCGAGAACCTCGTTTGCGACATTTTCCATGTACTTTTTCATTTCCTTTCTATCCTTTGGTGGAAGCCCTTGTATGATCTTTTGAGCGATAGAAATATTTCCACCTTTCACTTCTCCCTGGAATACCGGAGTAACATTTGTGACGTGATTATTGTTACCTGAAACATTGTTATTGTTGTTCACTACTCCGTCTCTCAGTAGTTTTTCCTTTGCTGGTCCATCTTCAACGAAAATGAAATTAGCATTCAAGCCAAGGTTGTTTACCGCTTCGTAGATCACGTCCAGCGTAACGTAACGACCTTCGCCCTTTTTGATTTTGGAAAAATTACTTTGATCCTTCTTCACCTTGCTTGAGAATTGACGGGAATTTTTTACGATCCCCTCCTCAGACATTTCTTCCATTGCACCAACGAAGTTTTGAGAGACTAAGTTCTTAATCTCTACTTTTTCTGATTTTACAACTTCCTGTTTCATAGATAGTTATATTAAATTAATAGTCAAAAGAGAAACTTTATTTGGAAATGTGGTCAAAAAGACAATACATTTGTTTCCTATTTGTATAATTAATTGGTCAAATATACAACAATAATAAACAAAAAAGAAAAAAACTTTTACAAAAGTTGACAAAATGTTTACACAGGAGGATGTTAATATCATTAAAAAAGAGCTTCCAACCAGCGCTGTGATGGAGATTCACAAGAAAACAGGCATATCCCGCCCAACCATTTATAGGTTCCTGGGAGGCGAAAAAATCCGTTCAGGGTATCAGGAACGGATCTACATGGCCGCTCTTAAGATCATTGAAAGGGATAAACTGAAGACCAACAAGATCAAACGGGAACGATTACGGATTCTTAACGAGGCACTCGACTAATCAAATTATTATGAAGCACGAAGAAAACCGCAGCCAAATATGGTTCAAGATCCTCACCCCGGAAGGGAGGGATTTAGATAATGAAATGAAAAAATGGTTTTTACCGGAAGGGGTAAAAAAAGGGGAGTGGTTTATTTCCGGCAGTCGCATTGGAACATGGTTAGTTTCCAATCCAAAAGAGTTCATGCAAAAAACAAACAGAGTGTTTGTTGTCGAGTATGAAGAAGATCCCATAATAGAATATCCCGGAATTATTTGGGTAAGAAAAGTTCGCTTGGTGCGAGAAGCCACAAATCTTGATCTGAAAAGATTCGGCATTTACAGGGCTTTCAAACAAATCATCTAAAACGAGAGAAAATGAATATGCAGATAAGATCAATTATATGGGAGTACGTGGGAAGTGAACATTGTTTGTGGCGTGGCAAGCCGGATGGATTGCTTAGTCACATTCTTTTTTTTATAACGCCAACCGGAAAAGATCCTGAAGAATTTTTAGTATGCACTGACACAAACGGAATTCAAAATGAAATCTGTATCGGTCTTGAAAAAGCAAAAGCGAAAGCACAGGAGTTACTAAACAGTTATGCGTTCAGCTTAATCATCGAATGAAATTTTAAAAACCACATAGAGATGAATAATATACGATTAGAATACTCACCCATCGAGGGCAAATTCAATCATGCCCAGGCAACCGATACAACAGATGTTGCAAAAGGATACAGAACGCTTTGTTGTTTTGTTCAGGCAGAACGTGCGATGCGCTTTACACAGGCCATCCAAACCAAATACCCGGAGCTGAACGATCACAGCAAACCTTATCCATTATTTACAACCATCAAAGATGAGCTGCATCAATTCCTTACGGAAGATGTAAAACTTCTCGAAGAACAAATGAACACGACTTACAAAAGACGTGCTGCACTATTTTCTAAAAAATAAAAAAACAATAAGATGAAAAAATATTTTCAATTCAAATGGCTGATATTTATTGTGATTGTGACGATTGCAATTCCACTGA
This sequence comes from Bacteroidia bacterium, assembly GCA_049651825.1. GTDB lineage: Bacteria > Bacteroidota > Bacteroidia > 2-12-FULL-35-15 > 2-12-FULL-35-15 > 2-12-FULL-35-15. Next base: position 21,492 of record JBASCV010000082.1, on the reverse strand, counting down.
TTATTGTCGAGGAAATTTTCAGAAAGATTATTTCACTCTTACAAAAAGTCAGGCTGAATTATCAGATGATGATGTTCATATATCAATATACCCGATAGCAATCACATGATATTAATCCATTACCCAACGGCTTACAAAGCCTTAAACTGCTTTATTGACGTGTATAACGACAAGGCAGAAAAAAGTACAGATCGTTTGCGAACCGGTGCTGTAATGACTGCAAAAGAAATTATCCGCATTTACGGAGTATCTCTTTTGAAAGCGAATGCAGTTCAGCAGGTTGATCAGAATAATCTGCCATCACTTCAAACCAATAACAAGCAGCTCTCCAAGTTAGTGAAGTGTAGCTCCAGGACAATTCAGCGACACATTGCAAAACTTCAAGCCGCAGGAATCATCACCAACAAAATATTTCATGGTTCCAATTCAAATTTTGAGTTGTGGATAAACCCCAATATCCTGTTGATAAAGCAGAAATTAAGTGTTGATAAACTCAAAAAAGACCTTCAGGAGGCACTTGACCGCACTAAGAAAAACGACCTAAAATCAACACTTTCCCCCGTTCAAAAGACAAATTGTCCTGATACATATCCAAGTAACAATAGTTACAAAAGAAATAATATAATAATAGACGTTGATAACTCACAAAGGAGTTCGCTCTCGCTCACAAGTGAAATTGATACAAGCTACGATACTGGAAACATAACTGGAAACACAGGGGAAATTGCTCAGGTTTTTTCGGAAAAACAAAAAAATTCAGAAGAAAAAAAATTCCAAGAAGCAGGGGAAATTGCTTCGCGGGCGGACAAAATCAGCGACAGGAATGTTCCGCCTGATCCCGCCCGCGACAATTCCCTAAATCTTTACGTCAGCTTGTTATGGCTCATGGCCAGGAATCTACTTTACAAAAACACTTTCCTCACTGATCGACAAGTTTTAATTGCGAAAAAATTAATCCGAAAATTTTACGATCCGGTTTCAACTTCACAGCTTTCAACAGTTCATCAACATTATGTCGAACGAATATCACTCGTTGCTAAGTACGTTAAGAAAGATCCTGAACACAGCTTTGTGCCTTTACCTTATCGCTACTTCGATACAAACAATTTAAAAGGATTTGTTGGCACAAAACAATGGCATCAAGCAGATCAACAACGAAAAAAAGAAGTGGAACGTGAAATAGTTTTAAGCCGTGTTATTCGCAAGTATCAAAACAATCTTAAAAAAAATACCGCCTACAAAAAGCCGCAGCTTCAGTTGTTCCGGGAGTGTGAAAATACGATTGGAAAATTCAATGATGCTTCATTGACACAACGTTTTCATGCTGCGGTATTGCAACATGAAACTTATCAGCAACTCTCTTAACCATTAAAAAAAATAATTTATGCTAAACATTTTTAACATCGAAAAGCAAGCAAGCAAAAGGGTTCAACGTTTTTTGCTTCACAAAGCAACAGAAGAAAATATTGAAGCTGCACATGCAAGGTTAGTGATAAATATTTTATCGAATAATTTATCCGTTCATCTTTATGACCAGGGAAAATTTCTGAAAACATTAACTCTGAAATCAATCGTTGAATTTTTTGGAAAAGAATACGATGAAGCAAAAACAGTTGCCGTTACCGATTACATTAAAAAAATATCGAACGAAAATAAAGTTGAGTTGGTAAGCGCCAATGTAGTGATATGCGAAAACAAGGGAGAGCTGGGAGCGCACCTTTACAATCAGAACAAATATGTAAAACGCCTTTCAGCGGTTGAGTTATTAACTGCTGTTTACTAAAAATGAGTACTGAAGTAAAAGTAGAACAGCCCACAGTTACGGAGGAACCTATTCCTTTGGAAATTGCCCATTCCAATCTCTCAAAAGATAAGCATTTAGAGGGTTTTTCGGAGGATCAAAAGAAGATTATCCGCATGATGGCTGATATTTTTGTTAAAAACGTATTAAAATTGTCAAATAAATAATATAATTTTGTTATAAACATAAATATATACGTTTAAGACAAAATAATATATGAAAAAAGCATATCAATACATAAGAATTTCTGAAGAAGATCAATCTAATTTCAGCTTGTCCGGCCAGGAAAAAATGAATAAAGACTTTGCCGAAAAACATAATATTGAGGTTATGCAGGCATTTGTTGATGATGGATATTCTGCGAAAAATTTTGATCGTCCTAATTGGAGAGCGCTTGAAAAATCTTTAGCACAGAATAAAAATAAAATTGATTATCTCATTGTAACGAAATACGACCGGTTAATCCGTAATGCTGCGGAAGGTTTAGCTTTTATAGAAAAATTGGAGCAGAAGTGGAATATAAAATTGCTTTCCGTGATGGAGAACTTTTTTATTGATCCACATTCTCCTTATTTCTTTAAGATGAGAGCGGACTTATTGGTTACCGCTGAATTTGAAAGACGTGTAATTTCAGATAGATCAAAATTCGGAATATGGTCAGCAAAAACACAAGGCAGATTTTTGGGGCCAGCTCCTTTCGGTTACAACAATGCCCGTGACGAAGAAGATAAACCGATCATATTAGTTAATCCTGATGAAAAAGAAATCATTGAAGATATTTACAAAGCTTTTTTAGATGATGCTTCGTTTCCTGTAATAATGAAGAAAGCCCGTGACAGGGGATTTAAGCTCAAAGGACATGATGCGCTGTACCGTGTTTTATCAAATCATGTTTACGGTGGATTGATTAAAGCTCCTTCTTATAAGGAGGAAAAAACAAAAGTTATAAAAGGTATTCACGAAGGAATTATCCCAACGGAATTATTTTGGCAAGCCTATTACAAACTTCAGGATAAAATTCGTCCGCAGGGGCCAAAACTGATAGACGATAATGTTCCTCTGCGTGGTTTCATACTATGTCAGACTTGTGGAGGTTTACATACCGGGGGTAAATCAAGAGGCAGATCAGCGTTCTATTATTACTATCGCTGCAAAAAATGTACTGGAGAAAATTACAGTGCAACCAAAGTCCATGATGAAATTGGAGAAATCTTAAAATATCTTTCACTGCAACCGGATTATATTCAAGCCCTAAAAACAGAAACAGAAATCCGTTTTGATAAAGGCTTGAAAGACCGCAATCATCAACTTCAAAAAGTAACCTCAGAATATGCTACTATAAACGACAAACTTAATGCGTTGGAGGAAAAGTACATTATGAACAAAATAAACCAGGTAACCTACGATAAATGGCATCCAACCTTTTCAAGGGAATTAAACAACAAAGAGATCGAAATGAACGAGCTTACAAAGGACGATAGCGCAACAAGAGAGTTGTATAATACCTATCTGCCATACCTTGCTGATCTGAATTGGATATACAATCAGGCCGAGGTAGATGGGAAACAAGACTTCCTGAAGGGCATTTTTTGGGGCGGTTTTACCAAGGAAAAAATAGGCGGTCGAACCGATTTAATCAACCCAATGTTCTACGCAAACTCATTGAAAATAAACGAGTTATTGCGTGTAAAAAATAAGGGAAAACTCGATGGTGGATCGAGTTTTCCCACTTGTACCCAGAGCCGGAGTCGAACCGGCACGGTTTCCCACAGGTGTTTGAGACCAGCGCGTCTACCAATTCCGCCATCTGGGCATTACTTTTCTAGAAAAGCGGACTGCAAAATTATCATTTGTTTTCAATTTCACAAAGAAATAATGCCTAAAAGCTAAAATTCTTTTAACTGAATTACATTTTTCCAGCATTTTTCGCTACATTTGTAGCCCCAAAAGGGTAAACTATGAACAGTAAAGTTAAAATATTTTCAGGTTCAGCTTCTCGATACCTTGCTGAAAAAATAGCAAAGAGTTATGGACAAGAGTTAGGTAAAGCGTCTTTGTTGAAGTTTAGCGATGGCGAGTTCCAAACATCTTATGAGGAAACGGTGCGTGGTAGTGATGTTTTAATTATTCAATCTACTTTTCCACCTAGCGATAATTTATTTGAACTTTTATTGATGATTGATGCTGCGAAACGTGCGTCAGCTGGTGAAATTATTGCAGTATTGCCTTATTTTGGATATGCCCGCCAAGATCGTAAAGATCAGCCGCGTGTGGCTATTGGAGCTAAAATGGTGGCCAATTTATTATCGGCTGCTGGTGCAACACGTATCATTACAATGGATTTACATGCCGATCAAATTCAAGGCTTTTTCGATTTTCCTGTTGATCATTTATACGCATCGTCTATATTTTTACCTTATATTCAGGGCTTAAATTTGCCTAATTTAACTATGGCTGCCCCTGATATGGGAGGCTCAAAAAGAGCAAATGCATACGCTAAATATTTAAAAACAGATATTGTTATTTGCTACAAACAGCGTACAAAAGCAAACATTGTTGATAGCATGACATTAATCGGAGAAGTTGAAGGGCGTGATATTATGCTTGTTGATGATTTAATTGATACTGGTGGCACGTTGGCAAAAGCAGCTGATATGATGTTGCAGCGTGGTGCTAGCAGTGTTAGGGCTGTTTGTACACATGCCGTTTTGTCTGGTAAGGCCTATGAAAATATCGAAAAATCAGGATTAACAGAACTCATCGTAACCGATACAATTCCATTAAAACAACAAAGCTCTAAAATTAAAGTGCTTTCGGTTGCTGATTTATTCGCAAAAGTGATACACAGCGTACATAGCTATGAATCCATTAGTTCTAATTTTATAGTAAGTTAATAAACTAAATACATTGCATCAATTAAATAACTAAAAACATTTGATTGTAGGATGCAGCAATCAATACAAAAAAACAAAATAAATGAAATCAGTATCTATTAGCGGTTCGCCAAGAGCGAACGTAGGGAAAAAAGATGCAAAAGCATTGAGAGATGCTCAGCAAGTGCCATGCGTACTTTACGGTGGTAAAGAGCAAATACATTTTGCAGCACCTGCTACAAGTTTTAAAGATTTAATTTACACACCACATGTGCATACAGTTGAACTTGATGTGGCCGGAAAAAAATTTAATGCTATTCTTCAAGAAGCGCAATTTCATGTAACAAATGATAGTTTATTGCATGTTGATTTTTTAGAAATTCAACCAGGTAAACCAGTTGTAATGAACATCCCAGTTAAAACTACTGGTACCTCTCCAGGAGTTAGAGCGGGTGGTAAATTGGTTAAAAAATTAAAAACCTTAAAAACAAAAGGTTTAGTAGAAAAAATGCCTGATACTATTGATTTAGCTATCGATTCTTTAGAGATAGGTGGTTCTATTCGTGTAAAAGATATCAAAATTGATGGACTTACATTTTTAAATGCCGAAAATGTTACAGTAATAAGTGTTGATACAACACGTGCTGCTGCTGCAATGGAAGATAAAGCTGCTGCTGCTGCTAAAGCTGCTCCAGCTAAAGCTGCTGCTCCAGCTGCTAAAAAATAAGCATCTGTTTAGTAACAACAATAATAAGTTGATGTTTCGGATTACTTCGAAACATCAACTTTTTTGCTTTATAAACCACTCATGTAAGTCTTATCCATAAATCTTTTTTATGAGTAAATTTTTAATAGTAGGTCTCGGAAATATAGGCGATGAATATGCCCATACACGCCATAATATTGGTTTTGATGTGCTTGATACAATTGCAAAAGAAAATAACTTAAAATTCACAACCAATAGATTGGCCGATGTTGCCGAGTATAAGTTTAAAGGTAAAACACTCATACTTGTAAAGCCGTCAACCTATATGAATTTGAGCGGCAAAGCGGTTAACTATTGGCTACAAGCCGAAAAAATAACCATAGAAAATTTGCTCGTTATTACGGATGACATTGCTTTGCCCTTGGGTAGTTTACGTATGAAAGGGAAGGGGAGTGATGGCGGACATAATGGGCTGAAAAATATTCAAGAAGTACTGAATACACAAAATTATGCACGATTAAGATTTGGTGTAGGCAATGAATTTGCCAAAGGTAAACAGGTTGATTTTGTGTTGGGTAAATGGAATCCCGAAGAAAAACAAGCTCTAGAGCCGCGCATAAAATTAGCAATAGAAATTATTCAAGGTTTTGCTACTATTGGTTTGCAACGAACAATGTCGGCATATAACAATAAATAAATCTTTTCTTAACAAAAAGGTGGTTTTATTTTCCGCTTTTATTTGTAATTTTACATGAAAATTAAATCTTTAACCTAATTATATGATGAAAAAACTTACTTTATTTTTTGTTGCTCTTTCTGCGTTTGTTGTTTCGGCTTCAGCTCAGTCATTTACAGCTTTATACGCCTTTGATAGTGTGAAAACCAGTCCTGGTTCTGGCCTTATAGATCCTTCTCCTGTCCCTACAGCTCCCGGGGTAACCTTTGGTAGCTTCTCCGCAACTCCAGCTGTTTCAGCAAACCCAAATGCTAATGGTCGTTTTTCTTTTACTGATTGGCCTTTAGGAGCCACTTCGGGTGATGATACTTATAGTGCGTTGACTGGTGCAATCAGTGATTCTCAATATTATGAAGTAACGATAACTCCTGTAATGGGATATGCAGCAACATTATCTAGTATTACTTTTCAATCAAGACGTTCTTCGGCAGGTGTTAGAACATACGCAGTGCGTTCTAGTGCCGATTCGTATGCCTCTAATTTGCCCGCATCTATTATGCCAGCTAACCCAAATTTAAGTGTTCAAGCTGGTAATACATTTTTCTGGAACCTTGATGCCACTACATCCGGGCAAAATGGAAACGTTATTACATTAACTGGTACTAATTTTACTGCATTAACAAGTCCTATAACGTTCCGTTTTTACGGATGGAATGCAGAACAAAGTGGTGGAACGTTTAGTATCGACACAGTTGTTTTTGCTGGCTCTGTTTCAACAACAACTGGTATTACAAATGATGTAACAGTTGAATCGGCTGTTGTATATCCAAATCCATCGGCTGACGGAACGTTTTATTTAGTTACAAATGCTAACACTGCTACAGATGTTACTGTACACAATATAATTGGCGAAATTGTTTATTCAAAAAAAGCGGTTGGTTCATCAAAAGAAATAATTAACATAACAGAACAGCCAAATGGTAGCTATTTCCTTACATTGAAAAATGATTCAGGGATACTTACAAAAAAAATATTTATAAGTAAGTAATATTATAAAAAGCTAGTACCCACAATGGCATATTGACTATATCAATATGCCATTGTTCTTTTTTTATACATTATAATTACGTTAAAAAAATAGGATATTCATGGCAGATTGCTCCTTTTAAACTATTTTTGTAGTTAAAGTGCCTTTTATATTACTAATCGTTAAATTAAAAATACAATGAATAGAAAAATTACAACATTAATCATTGCTGCAACCTTTATTTCGGCTATGGCAGTGGCACAAAGTTTTAGTGCTTTATACACTTTTGATAGTGTTAAAACAAACTCAGGTTTAACAGACCCTAGTCCATTACCTGTGGTTACACATGTTGTATTGGATAGCTTTGTTTCAGTAGGGGTTTCAGCCAATCCTAATGCTACTTCACGTTTTTCATTCACTAATTGGTCCTTAGGAGCTACCAATGGTCAAGATGGTTATGATACTTTAAATGGCAGTATTGATTTAGCTAAATATTTTGAAGTTACAATTGCACCTGCTAATGGGTATACAATGGATTTAAGCTATGTTGGATTTAGTGTTCAACGTTCTGGAACAGGAATTAGAACCTATGCAGTGCGTTCAAGTGTTGATGGGTATGCAAGTAATTTACCTGCTTCTATTGTCCCTTCAAACGCCAATTTAAGTATTCAAACGGGCGATGTGTTTTATTGGAATTTTGATGCTACTACATCTAGTCAGGCTGGTAGTTTAATTACATTAAATGGTACAAATTTTACGGGTATTTCAAATGCTGTAACATTCCGTTTTTATGGTTGGAATGCTGAAGGTGCAAGCGGAACATTTAGTATTGATAATGTAACCATTACTGGTGTGGTAAACAATGTGAGTATTACGCCTAGTTTTATGGCAAACAATGTGTGTGAGGGCGATAGTGTACATTTTATGGATATGTCAACAAGTGTAATAAATATAGCAGGTTGGGCTTGGAATTTTGGTGGAATTAGTCCTCCTGTGTTGGAACAAAATCCTGTACATTATTTTCCTGTTGGTATGCACCCTGTAACACTTACAGTTACTGACGATTCATCAAACACTAATTCTTATACCGATACTATATACGTGTATCCAAAACCGGTGGCTGATTTTGGAGCTTATTCGGGCAATGGATTTTGTGCGGGCAATAATGTTTTGTTCGCTGATTCATCGTCAATTTCATCGGGAAGCATTGTTGCTTATATGTGGAATTTTGGTAATCCTTCCAGTGGAACTAGCGATACATCTAGTTTTTTAAGCCCAACCCATACGTATTCAACAGCAGGCACTTATACCGTTACACAAATAATTACTAGTGATATGGGCTGTAAGGATACATTAACTGATAATGTAATACTTGCTGCTAATCCTGCTGCAGTATTTACGTTTTCAGCTACAACAGGCACTACTATAGCATTTGCTGACGCATCAACGGGTGGAGTTGATACTTGGTACTGGGATTTTGATATGAATGCCTCAAATGATAATGCAACTACTTCAAATCCTTTTTATACCTATCCTGCAAACGGAAATTATACAGCCTGTGTTACGGTAACAAACACTGATGGCTGTTCGGATACTACATGTCAAACAATCAATGTTAGTGATGTAGGTATTGCCGAAACATTGTTTGCTAGTTTAGTTCAGGTTTATCCTAGTCCATCTAAAGATGGTGTATTTACTATTGATTTAACAACTAAAATAGGGAACAACACTATCGCAAATGTATATAACGTAATAGGGAAAACAGTTTACTCAGTACAATTACAACATGGTAAAAATCTACTTGATTTATCTGCTATGCAAAACGGTACTTATTTTATAACCGTTACTACTGGTGAGGATATTGTTACAAAAAGGGTAATAATTAATAAATAAAAGTGTTTAATAAAAAACGCCTATTGAATTCAATTCAATAGGCGTTTTTTTTATACTATAAATCGTATCTAAATATAGGGCTCATATCTTGTGTTTCATCCAATAACACTTTTAATTCTTTAATTAGTCCGTTGTTAAAACCATATACCCAGCCGTGTACTTGTAATTTACGTTCTTTCCATGCCTTTTGAACAATTCTGGTTTTCCCCAAATTATTTACTTGCTCAATTACGTTTAGTTCAACCAATCTGTTTTCTCGTTCTTTTAAATCAACTATAGCTTCCAGTTCAACACGATGCTTATAATAAACTTCTTTAATGTTACGTAGCCAGTTGTTTACAAACCCGTTGTCTTTATTTGTCATTGATGCTATAACACCGCCACAGCCATAGTGTCCACATACAATTATGTGCTTTACTTGAAGTACTTCTACGGCATAATATAATACACTCATTAGGTTCATGTCGGTATGTACCACCATGTTTGCAATGTTTCTATGTACAAATATTTCGCCAGATTTAGTGCCTGTTATCTCATTTGCAGGCACTCTACTATCCGAACAGCCTATCCATAAATGTTCGGGGTGCTGACCCATTGAAAGTGTTTTGAAAAAATCGGGGTCTGTTTTTAGTTTTTCTTCCGACCATTGTTTGTTTCCTGTAAGTAAGCGTTCGTACGATTCTTTCATAGCTGTAAAATTTAAACGATTATGTGGTTGTTTTTAATCAAAATCAAATATGGAAAATTAAAACATTTTTTATAATTATTGATAAAATGACGAATCAATAATAGTTAAGTCTGCTCTATACTGAATGCATTTTTATATTTTATTATTGTTTCTTTTGTCAGCTGTTTTTCTTCATTAATTCGAAGCAAACATTTAAGTTGTGTGTACTTTAAAATAAACGCTTCTGAGCTTTTGTTTGTTTCTCCATTAAAAATAATACCTGCAATAGGGATATTTCTAGTTTTTAACGCTTCAAATGATAGTAGCGTATGGTTAATGCTACCAAGATAGTTTTTTGATACCAAAATAACTTCGGCTTTGAGTTGTTGAATTAAATCAATCACAAGGTAACTTTTTGTTAGTGGCACCATTAAACCACCAGCCCCTTCAATAATGAGTATGTTATTGGTTGCGGGTAGTTGTATGTGTTTGAGTGAAATTTCAATGCCATCAAATTCTGCAGCTGCATGTGGCGATTGAGGTTGCGTTAACAAGTAGTGTTCTTTATGTAGTACCGATTTTTTATTGCTAATCAACGATGCTACTTTCATTGTATCAGTATTATGTAATTCTCCCGCCTGTATTGGTTTCCAATAGTCGGCTTCAAGTGCTTCTACTACTATTGCCGATGCAATTGTTTTACCTACATCTGTTCCAATTCCGCTTATAAAATACGTTTTCATAGTATTGAATAGGGTTAAAAAAATCAGGTTCTATGCGATGGTTGTTTTACCATAACACAGAACCTGAATTGTTTTATTTTTTTATCATAGGTAGGCGCTTACTTACATTTCTAAAGGCTCAATGCAACTTCACACATGTTCTTCTGAGCTTATCGAAAACTGTGCGTTGGTGCTAATAGAGTCTTTATGCCTATGCTAATAACGCTCTTGAAATAACAATACGTTGTACTTCAGAAGTACCTTCGTAAATCTGAGTTATTTTTGCATCACGCATTAAACGCTCTACATGGTATTCTTTTACAAATCCATATCCACCATGTATTTGAACTGCCTCTACTGTTGTGCGCATAGCTAGTTCCGAAGCAAATACTTTTGCCATTGCACTTGCTGTTGTATAATCTTGGTGTTTATCTTTTAGCCAAGCAGCTTTTAAGCACAATAAACGAGCGGCTTCAATTTCAGTAGCCATATCAGCCAATTTAAACTGAATAATTTGATGCTGATTAATTGTTTTACCAAATGCTTTACGCTCTTTTGAATAAGCTAAGGCCAATTCGTATGCGCCTGATGCTATACCCAATGCTTGAGATGCAATTCCAATACGACCACCAGTAAGTGTTTGCATTGCAAATTTAAATCCAAATCCATCTTCACCAATTCTATTTTCTTTTGGCACTTTCACATCTGTAAACATTAATGAGTGAGTGTCGGATGCTCTAATTCCTAATTTATTTTCTTTAGGGCCAACAACAAATCCTGGAGTACCTTTTTCAACAATAAATGCATTGATACCTCTGTGGCCTTTGGCTACATCCGTTTGAGCAATTACTAAATATACCGATGCTGTTCCACCATTGGTAATCCAGTTTTTAGTGCCATTTAACAAATAATGGTCGCCTTTGTCAATTGCTGTTGTACGTTGCGATGTAGCATCCGAACCAGCTTCTGGCTCTGATAAACAAAACGCTCCGATTATTTCGCCTTTTGCTAATGGAGTAAGGTATTTTTGTTTTTGTGCTTCAGTGCCAAATGTTTCTAAGCCCCAACATACCAATGAGTTGTTTACCGACATAATTACGGAAGCTGATGCATCAACTTTAGAGATTTCTTCCATTGCCAAAACGTAAGAAATACAATCCATTCCACCTCCACCGTATTTTGGAGATACCATCATGCCTAAAAAGCCCAATTGCCCCATTTGTTTTACTTCCTCTACAGGAAATTTTTGATGCTCATCTCGTTCAATTACGCCTGGTTTTAATACATCGTTTGCAAAGTCACGAGCCGCTTTTTGTATCATTAAGTGCTCTTCTGATAAGTTGAATAACATGTGAGTAAATTTTATAGTTGAAATTCGTTTATGTTTACTATATTATATGTAGTTTTAGCTTTACAGCATAAGCTACAAATTTATGCTTTAAATTTTAAATTCCCTAATGCTTTATGATAATTCAACAAGCACAAAAATACAGTGTTATAGGCCTTATGTCGGGCACTTCTTTGGATGGAGTTGATATTGCATCTTGTAATTTTCAGCTTGATAATGGTAAATGGCTATTTTCAATACAAAATGCCGAAACTATCCCTTATTCCATTGATTGGAAACATCGTTTAAAAAGTTTAGAGCAATCCAATGCAGTTTATTTTCAGCAAACGCATGTAGAATATGGCTATTATTTAGGTCAACTGGTAACTAATTTTGTTGAAAAATACAATTTGAAAGTTGATATTGTTTCGTCACATGGGCATACTATTTTTCATCAGCCTGATAAGGCTTTTACGGTTCAAATTGGTGCTGGGCAGTGTATTGCCGCTCAATCTGGTTTTAATGTTGTATGTGATTTCAGAACGCTTGACGTAGCTTTAGGAGGGCAAGGAGCACCGCTTGTTCCTATTGGCGATAAATTACTATTTCAGCAGTACGATTTCTGTTTGAATTTGGGTGGTTTTGCTAACGTGTCGTATCAATACAATAATCAACGTATTGCTTACGATATTTGTCCCGTTAATATTGTGATGAATGAGGTGGCTGCAAGTTTAGGACAAGAGTTTGATAAAGGCGGAATGCTTGCTTCACAAGGCAGTATAAATAATTTGTTGCTTGATGAGTTAAATGCACTGCCATTTTATCATTTGCCTTTAAATGGTCCTAAATCATTGGGGAAGGAGTGGGTATTGAAAAATATTTTCCCAATCATTGAAAAGTATTCGATTACTCAAAAAGATATTTTGAGAACTTTTTGCGAGCACGTGGCCATTCAAGTTGCAAATTCAATAAAGCAATTTCCTAAAAGTACACTTATTGCTACTGGAGGAGGTGTTTATAATGCTTTTTTAATGGAGTGTATTAAAAATAATACGTTTCACGATGTTATTATTCCTGATAAATACACAATAGAATTTAAAGAAGCGTTGATATTTGCTTTTTTGGGTGTATTGAGGTTGCGTCAAGAAAATAATTGTTTGAAAAGTGTAACTGGGGCTACGTTTGATAATTGTGGAGGAGCAATTTATTTAGCGCCTAATAGATATTAAAAAGGCGTTTTTCAACGAAAAACGCCTTTGGGTAGACTAATATTTGTCATCATCATCAAAAAAATCTTCATCATCTTCATCAAAGTTGTCGTCTAGTTTAAAATCATCATCAAAGTTTAAATCGTCATCTTCATCCAGTAAATTATTTTTCCAGTTCTTCTTTTCCTTTTCTTTCAATGGTTTTAGTTTAACTGGTTTTTTTAATTCTCCCAATTCTTTGTCTTTTCCAGTGATTTTTTTTGCTGAATTCACTTTTGTATTAACATTCTTTTTCATTGTAAATGAAATTTGTTTTGTAAACTAATTTATTGTTTTTAATATGTTAACTTGAATACAATACAAATTTCTGAAATTGTTTTTTTAAATCAAAAAAAAATATTTAAAAATCATTTTCTTTTATGGAAAATAGTTGTTTCGTTTATAATTACTATCTTAATAACTTAAAACCAAATTGATACTAAAAATTATGATGAGCGATTTCTTTCAAACAGTATTTATGGGCAATTCAATAAAAGATTATGCCTGGTTTTTGGGTATTATTTTAACCGGACTAATCTTTCAGCGTCTTTTATCCAGATTGCTTGCATTATTTGTATTTAAGTTTTTGCAGAAATATACTACAGGTGTAGGTTTTGAACGTTTGTTAAGCCTCCTAAAAAAACCAATGGGCGTTTTTATAATGCTTATTGCGTTTTATTTAGCATCTAATCATATTGATTTTCCTAAGGAGTGGGAATTTGAACCTGTTGAGAAATTTGGGTTGAGATTAATAATATACCGTACGTTTCAAATTGCTATAGTGGCTTCAATTACGTGGATTTTATTGCGTATTGTTGATTTTTTTGGTGTGGTTTTTATGCATCGTGCCTCATTAACTCCTACCAAAACTGATGACCAATTAGTACCCTTTCTTAAGGAAGCAGTAAAAATTGTGCTGTGTATTTTGTCGGTGTTTTTTATACTTGGGGCTATCTTTAATTTAAATGTAGCATCGCTTGTTGCAGGTCTTGGTATTGGGGGGTTGGCAATTGCATTGGCTGCCAAAGAAACACTCGAAAATTTGATAGGCTCCTTTACTATATTTATTGACAAACCATTTGCAATTGGTGATACAATAAAGGTGGGTGCTGTTGAAGGGCAGGTTGAACATATTGGTTTTAGAAGTACACGAATTAGAACAGTTGAAAAAAGTTTTCTTACCGTACCAAATAAAAAATTGATTGACAATGAATTGGACAATTATTCATTACGCACGCAAAGGCGTGCAAACTTTACCATTAGCCTTAATCATACAGCTACTTCTCAACAGGTAAAAAATATAATTGCAGGAATAAAAGAGTGTATTCAAAAGCATCCTAAAATTTATAAATCAGATATTCAGGTGCGTTTATTTAATATAGATAATAGTGCTCAAAATATTATGGTTTTATATTTTGTAGATAGTGCCGACTATAATTTATATCTTGATATTCGTGAAGAAATCAATTATAAAATATTAGAGTTAGTAGAAAAAAATGGCGCAACTTTTTTTGTTCGTGCTTCATAGCAATGTAAGCTATTAAAGCAAAAATGCCTTATCATAAAGTAAGGCATTTTTAATTTTATACTAATTCTTAATCCATTGAGTGTCTACTTGGCGGACGTCTACTTTTATTTGATTTGCCAATATTGCTTACCCATTCTGGAGTTTTGAAAATATAACCAATATTAAATCCTGCAGTAAAAGTAACGGGGAATCTGTCGCCAGAGTAGGTATGGCTATGCCTAATAGGATCAAAATCAGCTAATGTATAAGCACTGTTCGAATAGCTTGTGGTTCTACTCTCGCCACCATAGCCTATTCCTGCATACCAGCCCACTGTAATTGAATTACCAAAAATGTACTGACGTCCGTATATTAGGTGCAACGCAACTCCTGTAAAACTTGATTTTGCTCTTATTACTTCAATTGTTTTTGATGCCGTATCATATAATTCCACATCATAATTTTTGGCAAGTGTATAAAATAATGCTTCTACTTTAAAATATCTTCCTTTTAAAGGATGTGCATATCTACCGCCTGCTATTTCTATGTCGGATGAATTGCCTAATAAAAATTTAGGGCCTGTTCTTAAATATACTCCTCTTGGGTTTAAATTTAAAAATTCGTCCATTAAACTTGTGCCTGGGCCAACAATTCCTAGGCCTGCTTCCCAATTAAAACCAGGGCGAATCATCCATTCATAAGAGAATGCTAGTTTTTTGGTTAAAGGGGAAAAAAAGTGAAATTTTAATGAACTTGTTTTATCAACAATCGCACTGTTGTTAACACTCATTGGGTCTTCATTAACACTCATTACTTTATCACTTTTGCCTTCTTCGCCTTTTATTTTTATTGATTTTACCTCTTTTTTATCAATAACAATGGTTGGTCCATCAGGAGCTTCGTAAAGCTTGTATTTGATTTCATTGGTGCCTATTTCTAGTATTTTAGCTTTAATGGCTTCATTATCTTTTTTGATAATTAAGTCCTGAGCAATAATTGATTTGCTAAACAAAAGGGATATTACACCAAATATGAATAGTGTTCTGATATTTATGTTGTTAATCATTTTAGATTGTTAAGTATAAAAATAAAAAGGATAGTATTGATTTTAATTTATACTATCCTTTTGTTGATTATGTGATTTATTTTAATTTTAAAGTTTAACAGCTAAACCAACTTGTATTGCTGGGCCACCTAAACCTACTTCGGCATTTAATCCTACATAATCAGTAAAGAAATAGTGTAAACCAACTCCAATTCGCATTGAAACAGGAACCAAGTTAATATTTAAACTCCCTGAATCTTCTGGCCCCTCTACATAAATATCGGTGCTTTTATAACCTGCTCCAACAGTAAAGTATGGATCTAAGCTCTCAGTTGTTCCGAAGTGCACATTCATTTTTGGTAAAACGCGTAGTTTTTTTATCCCAGCTTTATACCAGTTCATAACACTATCCTGATACATTACAGATGCACTTGCATAGGTGGCTTCTATTCCTAAACCAATTTTGTCACTAACCATGTATTCAAGTTTTCCGCCAATATGATTTAAGTTTTTTACCTTATCAGTATTTTGTCCAATAGTTTTTATTACAGCGCCAGTTACGTATGGGTATCCATAAAAGCCAGCAATAATAAAACTACCTTGCTTTACGCAGTTTTGAGCAACGGAATTAAAACTTGAAATAAAAATTGCTAATGCAGCAATTACAATAGTTGTACTTTTTTTCATTTTTTATTTGTTTAGGTTTATAATTTACGGCTAAAATATAAATATTCTACCAATTTAGTATAATTTACTAATTTAATATTTAGTAAGAGCCTGTTTACTAAATGGTTTACAATAACAATGCCGATATTATAATCCTAATACAATTTCATTTGGGTCTTTACCACCAAACAGCATTTTTGTAGGGTTTTCAAGCATTTCTTTTACTTTTACTAAAAAACCAACAGATTCGCGCCCATCAATAATACGGTGATCGTATGATAAGGCAACATACATCATTGGGCGAATTACCACTTGCCCATTAACAGCAACAGGTCGTTCAACAACATTGTGCATCCCTAATATAGCACTTTGTGGTGGGTTTATGATAGGTGTACTCATCATTGAACCAAATACGCCACCATTGGTAATGGTAAATGTACCGCCACTCATATCTTCTAGCGTAATTTTATTGTCGCGTGCTTTTAGTGCTAAGTTTTTAATTTCGGTTTCAATTTGAGCTAGGCTCATTTGTTCGGCATTGCGCACTACAGGAACAACTAGTCCTTTGGGAGCACTTACGGCAATACCTATGTCGGCATATTTATGATACACAATTTCTTCGCCATCAATCATTGCATTTACGGCAGGGTAGTGGTTTAATGCCTCAGTTACTGCTTTTGTGAAAAAGCTCATAAAGCCAAGATTAACTCCATGCACTTCTTTAAATTTATCTTTGTATTTGGCACGCATTGCGTAAATGGCACTCATGTCTACTTCATTAAAAGTAGTAAGCATTGCGGTTTCATTTTTTACAGCAACAAGGCGTTGCGATAATTTTTTACGCAATGGTGTCATTTTCGTGCGTTCAGTATCTCTACTTCCGCCCCAGCTTGCTGCTGAAGAAGCGTCAAAACCGCTTGATATCGCATTTAATACATCGCCTTTTGTTATTCTTCCATCTTTTCCTGAACCATTTAATTTATTGGCAGGAATTTTATTTTCATCCATCAATTTTTTTGCAGCTGGCGATGGCGTGCCAGAAGCATAAGTGGTTTCTGTTTTAACATCAGCAGTTTTTGTTTCTACAGCTTTTACTTTTTCTATTTTAGCTTCAGCAACTTTTTCTGCTACAGGTTGTGCTTTTTTGCTTTCTCCTTTTACGGAAGTGTCAATAGAAAACACTACTTGCCCAACTTTTACAGTATCACCTTCGGCTGCTAATAATTTTACAGCACCAGCTTCTTCAGCATTGATAGTAAGGGTTGCTTTATCTGAATCTACTTCGGCTACTTCTTCATCTTTTTCAACATAATCGCCATCTTTTTTTAACCAACGTGCTATTACTACTTCTGTAATTGATTCGCCAGGGCTTGGTACTTTAATTTCTATTGTTGCCATATCTTTTGTTTAGATTTGAGATATGAGATTTGAGACATGAGACTAGGATGGTATTATACATCTCATATCTCACATCTCACATCTCACATCTATTTCACGAGTTGTTTTTGAAATAATTTATCAATAATAGTTTGTTGTTGTTGTGCATGTAATTTGCCATAACCTGTTGCAGGGCTAGCTGTTTCGGGGCGACCAACATATTTTAAGTTTACATGACGGAATGCTCGTAAAATAAACGACCATGCTCCCATGTTTTCAGGTTCTTCTTGCACCCAAAGGTATTCAGTAGCGTTTTTGTATTTGTCAACAATAGCTTGTAATTGAATTTTAGGCAATGGATATAGCTGTTCTAAACGAACAATAGCTGTATCTGTGTTGCCTTCTTTTTCTTTGGCTTCAATTAAATCGTAGTAGATTTTACCTGTACAAAATGCAATACGTTTTACTGATTTTACATTTGCTGTGGTATCGTCTAGTACTTCTTGGAAGCCTCCATTTGTAAAATCGTTGATTGATGAAACACAAGTAGGGTAACGCAACAATTTTTTAGGTGTAAAACAAATTAATGGTTTACGGAAATTGCGTTTTATTTGCCTGCGTAGCACATGAAACTGGTTTGCAGGCGTGGTGCAGTTTACAATTTGCATATTATTTTCTGCACATTGTTGTAAAAAGCGTTCCATACGTCCACTTGAATGTTCAGGTCCCATACCTTCGTATCCATGTGGTAAAAGCATTACCAAGCCGTTCATTCTTCTCCATTTGTATTCGGCTGAAGTGATGAATTGGTCAATAATAATTTGAGCGCCATTAAAGAAATCGCCAAACTGTGCTTCCCAAATAGTTAAATCGTTTGGCACAGTTGATGCGTATCCCAATTCAAAGCCCAATACACCATATTCAGATAAAAGGGAGTTAAAAATTTTTAATTTACCTTTTGCTTCAAAGTTGTTTAATGGTGTGTATTCTGCCTCTGAATCTTCAACTTTAACAACTGCATGGCGGTGTGAGAATGTTCCTCGTTCAACATCTTGACCACTAAAACGAACATTGTGCCCTTCGCTCATCAATGTTGCATAGGCCATCAATTCGCCCATTGCCCAATCATAATTGTCGTTTGTAATCATGTTTTTGCGGTCGTCAAAAAGTTTTTGTGTTTTATTGAAAAACTTTTTATCGGCAGGCAATTGCGTTATTTTTTTAGCAATATCTAAAAATGTATTTTTTTTAACGGAGGTGTCTGGCGATTGGTCAAAAGCATCGGCTGTAGCCAATTTGAAGCCTGTCCATTGACTTGTTAAATAAGAAGTGATTTTAGTTTTACCTTCTCTTTTTGCTTCGTCAAGTTTAGTTTGTAAAACGTCTTTAAATTCTTTTTCAAGTTGCTTAGCACCATTATTGTCTATTACGCCTTGTGCTATTAATTGTTGCACGTATATTTCTCTAACATTAGGATGTGCGGCAATTGCTTTATATAATAATGGTTGTGTAAAACGAGGTTCATCGCCTTCGTTATGCCCGTGTTTTCGGTAACACAAAATATCGATAAACACATCGCGGTGGAACTCTTGACGGAACTCCATCGCTAATTGAACTGTGTGTACCAATGCTTCAACATCATCGCCATTTACGTGAAATACAGGCGATAACACAACTTTAGCTACATCGGTACAATATGTACTTGAACGGCCATCTAAATAATTGGTTGTAAATCCTACTTGATTGTTGATTACAAGGTGTATTGTACCTCCAGTTTTATAACCTTCGAGCTGACTCATTTGGATTACTTCATACACAATGCCTTGTCCTGCAAGGGCTGCATCGCCATGAATTAAAATAGGGCATACTTTTTTGATATCGCCATTATGGAAGCTATCAATTTTTGCACGTGCAATGCCTTCTACTACAGGGTCTACCGCTTCGAGATGCGAAGGGTTGGGGGTAAGGCTAATGTGGAAGTTGTTTCCATTTTTACTTGTTTTATCACACGAGTAGCCCATGTGATACTTTACATCGCCATCAAATTGAGAGTCTTCAGAGGCATAGCCTTCAAATTCTGAAAACACATCTTGGTAGCGTTTATCTAAAATATTAGTAAGAATGTTTAATCGTCCACGGTGCGCCATTCCTATCACAAAATCTTTAATGCCCATATCGGCACCCTTTTCGCAAATGGCATTTAATGCGGGTATTGTAGCTTCGGCTCCTTCTAAAGAAAAGCGTTTTTGACCCACAAATTTTGTATGTAAAAAGTTTTCGAAACCTACTGCTTGGTTAAGTTTTTTTAAGATGCTTAGTTTCTCCTCTTTAGTGAAGTTGGGAGTGTTTTTAGTGGCCTCCATTTTCGAGCGCAACCACTCGTTTATTTTTGGAATACGGATATACGTGTATTCGGCACCAATGGATTGACAATAGGTTTGCTCTAAAAATGCAATAATGTCTTTTAGTTTTGCTGGCCCAATGCCTAATTGAGTCCCCGCTTGAAACACTGTTTCTAAATCAGCTTGGGTTAATCCAAAATTTTCAACATCAAGTGTTGGTGCATATTTTCTACGTTCACGCACAGGATTGGTTTGTGTAAACAAATGCCCACGTGTACGGTAGCCGTTGATGAGATTGATAACATCAAACTCTTTTTTTACATTTTGGGGTATTTCGCCACTATCTTCATAGTTTTTTCTTGCAAATTCAAAACCTTCAAAAAACTTTTGCCAACTAATATCAACAGAATTGTTGTCTTTTAAATAACTCTGAAACATATTTTCAATAGAAGATACGTCTGCATTACCCAAATAAGAATATTTATCCATAATTGCTCTCTCACTGATTAATAATAGTGTAAAAATACGATTTTTTCGTACAGAAACCTAAATATTTAGTGATAGAAAGTGTAGGTTGTTTTTGTTTTTTAAGTGCTTGATAATTAATTGTTTGTGGGGCGTTTTAAGATTGGCTTTTGTAGCTATTCCTTATAACAACTTTTTGAAGTTCGCGTTTTATGATTAAATCGCTAACAATGCTTGCAAAAGGCTCTGAGGCATTTGTTTCTACCGCTTTTTTTAGTTGTTCGTCACTTAAATCAATACGGTATAAAATGCTCATAAATTTTTGGTGATTAGTGCGTATGAGTTTATCAATGTGTGGTTCAATTTGTTCAAACAGTTCTTCGTAGGCATTGTATGCATTGCCCGAAAATTTTATATCCAAGCCAAACATTTCAAAGTCTTTGATAATTTGTTCGGCAGTGGCTTTTATCAGATCCAAGCGGTTGAAGTACTTCTGAATTTCGGTTAATTTCATTTATTGTTTTTTAATTTTTTTTCAAATTATTCTTTTTTGAATAACAAGTTCCTCTGGGTTCATTGGCTTCTTCAAGCACAATTGATGAGTGAAGAAATTGTGCTGCTTTTTCAGAATCTTTTACTTTGATGGCGCTACGTTGAATCATTTCTAATTCAAAATTTGTTAATACGCTTGTTCTTATGCCTGCTTTTTTCCATTCCGAAAATGGTGTGCATTCTTTTGTTATTGCTCTTGCCAATGCTAATGCATCTAATAATGCTTGGTTTGCACCTTGTCCTTTAAATGGGCTCATGGGGTGCGCAGCATCGCCAATCAATGTAATTGCACCTGCATGTTGCAACAATTCGGGTTTTAGCAATTCCCTATCATACACTGGATAGCCTGAAATAAGGGATGCTGGTGTTGCTGCTAAAATTTGCGGAACGGGGTTGTGCCAATCTTTTGTTCTGTTGTAAGCTTCTTGTTTGAGTGCTTCGGTACCTTTGTTACTAAGTGTTTTGGCTTCGCTTTCAGTTATTGGAAAACTGAGTTGCCACATCACGGAATTTTGTGTGTATGGCATTATGTAAATTCGCTCGTAGCCATTAGCGGTTTGAAACACGGTTGCTGCATCTAACAGTGGACTGTTTGATTC
>JBASCV010000081.1:0-3926 GCA_049651825.1 Bacteroidia bacterium | reverse complement strand
GTAGTATAACAACGGTTCCTCTTTAAAATAATCGCTTGCGATTACATATTTTTTTTCGGCCGACAAGTTAAAATCAGTGAATTTGTTAAAACCATTGAGCTCTGATGCAAAATAGGTTACAAAACGTGTTACAAAACCTCTATAAGCATCACTAATTAAGGCTTCGGGTACATTTGCAGCCTTTTTATCAATACTTTCAACAAACACCTTTGGCAATGCGTTTACCGTAGTGATGGTATTGCTTTTATTGGCATTTACAATGGGATATGATAGTAAATGATGAAGGTAATTGTATTTAATATGATTTTCGATAAATGCAGCAAAAGACTTTGTTAAAAGCAGCTTTGCTGGATAGTCGTTCATGAATTTTTTATGCTTTTTTCGGTTGTCAAAAATTTTAATTTCAAACTCATCAATTCCCGTATTTTTCATTACCTCTTCCATAGTAGCAACACTAAAATCGTTTTGAAACTGATTGTTAAATTTTTTATAACAATTGTTATTGTCGCTTCCTTTACCTGCATAGGTGGCATCAACTAAATTACCTGACTTAAAGGTTATTTGTAAGTTATCTTCAGGTTCTACAAATAACTGTAAGGACTCAGCTTGGTAGCTGAATGTTATGCACCTACTTTTATCAAGCACCAATTCAACCCTAAATTGATTTTGAGTAACGGGAACTTTATAGGTAATTGTTCGTTTGGATAGGTATGTAGGATCATACATGATTTGAACAGAATCATTGACATTGGCATTTTCAATAGTACCTGAAATGATTGTTTTTACTTGTGCTAAAGCCGTTTGACAAAAAGCAAGAGTAAAAAGTAACAATAAAGCAATACAATTTGTTCTCATATGTATGATTATATGACTATGAATTAAAAGGCAAGGCAGATAAATCAACATTGCCACCAGAAATAATTATGCCAACTTTTTGATTAGCAAATGTAGTTTTATTTTTTAGCACGGCAGCCAAAGCAACTGCGCTTGAAGGTTCTACAACAAGCTTCATTCGTTCCCAAATAAGTTTCATGGCTGTAATTATTTCTGTTTCCGAAACTGTAATAATTTCATTTACATGCTGTTGAATGATTGGGAAGTTTAGTATTCCTAAATTCGTTTTGAGTCCATCAGCAATGGTATTAGTAGAGGTATTTTTTTCTATTCTACCAGTTTGCATGGAGCGATAGGCATCATTGACCTCATCCGGTTCGGCACCAAAAACTTTACATTTATCAGAAAAAAAACGAGCTGCTAATGCGGTTCCGGCAATTAATCCGCCACCACCCACAGGTGTAATTACACTATCTAAATCGGGGTAATCCTCGAACAACTCAATACATGCGGTAGATTGACCAATAATTACGTTTCGATCATCGTAAGGATGAATGAATGTTGCGCCTTTTTCGATTTCAACAAGCTTAGCGGCTGTTTCTCTAGCAATTACTGTAGGCTCGCACTCAATAATTTGAGCACCATAGTGTTTTACTGCATTTTTTTTAACTTGAGGCGCATTTGATGGCATTACAATGTATGCCTGCGTACTGGCATTTTTTGCTGCTAATGCTAAAGCCTGAGCAAAATTACCTGAAGAGTGGGTTACTACTCCTTTGCTTTTTTGTTCTGTAGAAAGTTGTAATACAGCATTTGCCGCTCCACGCATTTTAAATGCACCAATTCGCTGAAAATTTTCGCATTTAAAATAAAGCTGAGCACCACTCAACTGATTCATTTGCTGAGAGGTATGAACAGGCGTACGATGAATGTAGTTGGAAATGCGCTTGTAACAATCTATCAAATCGGTTTTAACTATTTCCATAATTTACAAGGCAACTTGGTTTGTTAAAACAACAAGAATCGCAACTTTCTTTTTTTACATTTTGAACGAGCAAAATAACCCACATCATAGTTCATTTCCATCACCATTAATCCGGTTAATGGACTTGTTGGCTTATAATTTGGATACGCATTTATTGAAGGAAAATTTGTTTGTTTGCCTACATTACTGATTAAATCGGTAAAGGCATAAGAACCTCTAAAGCCAATTGTGATTCTAAAATTATCGGTACCCACCAAATAGCCACCAAAACCAAAAGCACCGGCAATATAATAAGGGTTGATATTGTTTTTTATATCAATTGTTTGATTAGGAGTAGCTTCATCAGTCCAATAGGTTTTAGTGATCATTGAATACTGAGGTCCGATTTCAATGTAGCCTCCATCAGATGATTTACGATACATCAATAAAAAATCAACGGTTTTAAATCCTAAACTTCGTTCATAAATAGTTCTAGTAAGACTATCAGCATTTAATGTGCTGTAATTATATTTTTGCTCGAATACAGAAGATGTTACATCAATAGTTATGGAGTGGGTTTCATTAAAGTTTATTCCAATTTTACCACCAAACATATAACCAAAAGATAGTTTAGGTGAAAAATTATGATCGGAGTAAAAATTCTTATTTACTAAGAAATTAAATCCATACCCCCCTTTTGCACCAACCTCTAGCCATCCACCTTGTGCAATTGATAGCTTTACAAGAACAGCAAAAAACAAAACAAGTACATTTTTTTTCATTTTGAATGGAATAATTTAGACAGTAATGCGATAAAAGTTAAACAAAATTGAATTTGTATACCCAAATTTAATATAATCTATGGAATTGATTGATAATAATAATGAAAAATATCAAAAAAATTAGTTGATTGCTTAAGAACATGATTGAATTTCAACTTCGAAATTTTATATCGGCCTACAGCCAATGTGATTAAGAAAAAACTTCGTACCTGTTTTGGATTAAATCTACCAAAAGTTTAAAGAGGTATTATTTGTGCAAGTATTGAATGGTTAAATCATGATGGTGTTTTACGTGATGAATTGTAAAATAAAGCATTTCTCTTAATGTTAACTTGCCTAATAAAGGATGAGGCAAAATATAAACATCCAATTGCTCTTCTGTAAGATTTTCTATTTTAGTTGATAGTTTATCAATGGTGTTATTAAGGGCATTTACAAGAGATTGTTTTTGATTGAACGCAACAGGTTTAGGAATAAAACGCCCAGAAGCCTTTCCACCTTTAGTTAAGGCTTGATTGTATTTTTCAATAAGCGTCACATAGTTTTTTGAAGGACGGTTACTTTTACCAAACATCACCTTCAACATAAATTTAGGCAATGATAGTGCTAGTAAGACTGGTGCAGTTGAGCGATGAATATGGTCAAGCTGTTGCCCTGCGTTCCATTTTAATTGGGGAGCATACAAAAAATCACGCTCATTGAGTGTATCAATGTATTGAATAAAGGCAAGATGGTTGTTTTTAAGCTGAAGAATGATTTCTTGTTTGTTCATGTTGTTTTATGGATAAACGAATAGCTTTAATATTATTGATAACTTAACTGAACAAAGACAATTGCTCAGCTTTAGCAGAATGAGAGCGAGTAGTAAAGGTTTCAGTAATTGTAAAAAGCTCGGTTTCAGAATAGCGCGAAGCAACTATAACTTTAGCGGTATCAGCATGTTTTGAAAACAATTGATGTACTAATTCAGGTGAATTGTTATCGCGGGATAAATGGGATAAAAACACATGATTTAAAAATGGGGCTTTGTGTTTTTTAAAAAGTGCCAATGCTTGTGCGTTTGACAAATGACCTTTATCGCCACTTATTCTTTTTTTGAGATGGTATGGATACGCCCCTTTTTCAAGCATTTCATCATCATAATTAGTTTCGAGAAAAGCTGCATGGCATTTACTGAAGTGGTATTCCAATTGCTCACATACCTTGCCAATATCAGTAAATACACCAATAGTAATGCCACTACCTTCAACAATAAAGCTATGTGGTTCGGCCGCATCGTGATTTTTTTTGAAAGCTGTAACGGCCAAATTACCAACAGCAATGGGATAATTAGCGATATAGGGACG
>JBASCV010000080.1:0-23250 GCA_049651825.1 Bacteroidia bacterium | reverse complement strand
AAGATTGGTGAGTCGTTTGCAGGTAATTTAGGAGACTTTGGATGTCATTCTTTTTATTCTACCAAAATAATGACAACAGGCGAGGGAGGGATGATAACAACAAATGATGAAAATGCATTCTATCAATGTTCCAGTATCCGTAGTATAGGGATAGATACAAAAAGCAGTGTTGAAATATTCACTAATATTGGTAGCAATAATCGTTTGCCTGAATTCGAAAGTATTCTTGGTATTTATCAGCTTAAAAGAGTGGAAGAATTTGTTACTCACAGAATTAAAATAGCTAATGTATACAAAGAAGAATTAAACATGTTAAAAGAAAAAGGTTTGATTCGCTTTCAAGAAACACCTGAAAATATAAGGCATCCATATTGGAAATTTATAATTTTTATTAAAAAAGAAGAAGTTTCTCGGAATAACATTAAAGAAAAGCTTATAAAATTTGGAATCAATATAGATTCTCCCTATAACCCTTTAATGCATCTTCAGCCCATTTATAAAAACCTATTTCGTACAAAATCTGGAGATTTTTTTAAGTCTGAAAAATTGAGTCAAACGCATTTTTGTTTACCGATCCATTTTCAAATATCTGTGGAGGATGCTAAAAATATTTCACAAATACTAATCTCGGCTATCTTACATGATTAGTATTCATCAATCGCAGTTTCTTTCGTGGTGTCCTTATTACTATAAAGTATTAGCGAGCGATAATTTTGTAATTCTGGATGATGTTCAATTCCAAAAAAATGGTGTTCAGAATAGGAATATGATAAAAACACCTATGGGGGCAAGTTGGATTACAATACCCGTTAAGCATGACCTTCAAACTATTATAAAAGATGTTGAAGTTAGCGATGTGCGTTGTTACGAGAAAATTATTCGCACCTTTGAAAGTAATTATAAAAAGAGTAAGAATTATGATTACGTTTTAAATTCCCTAGTTAGTATTTTTGGCCAATCAATTAAAAAATTAGATGAGTTAAACAACCTTTTGTTTTTAGAAGTACTCAAACACCTCAAACCAAACAATCTAAGTGTTAGCTATTCAAGCCAGTTAAACACTGTAATGAAAAAGGACGATTTGGTTATTGAGATTATTAAGAAAATAGGGGATAATGAATACTTAAGTGGACGGGGAGCGTTAAGTTATATGGATTTAGAGAAATTTAAAAAAGAAAATATTAAAGTATATACCTGCGAATTTACCCCAACTCCTTATTCGCAACTATGGGAAAGTAGAGTTGGTTTTATAAAAGATCTTTCAGTTATTGATCTTTTGTTTAATGAATTGGATAATGCTCATGATTATCTTATGAAAAATGGAAGTTTTAATAGAATAGTGTAGGTTAAAAAATTAATTCGATGTTAAAAAAAATAAAAGTACTTGCTGTAACAGGAATTCGATCAGAATATGATATTCTATATCCTGTGATAAAAAGAATGCAGGAAGACCCTTTATTCGAGGTTGTCTTAGCCGTTAGTTCGGCTCACTTATCGGAATGGCATAATTTTACGTTAAAAAAAATAGAAGAGGATGGTTTTACTGTAGTAGATAAATTGGATTGTTTGTTTATGACAAACAGAACTGTTCAGCGATCAAAAGGTGTTGGTATTTTAACCTATGCATTATCGCAAACAGTAGAACGTGAGAAACCAGACTTTTTGTTTGTTGTAGGGGATAGAGAAGAAAGTATTGCCACTGCTATAATTGGTAATTATATGAATGTTCTTACAGCCCATTTAGGCGGAGGAGATCCAGTTTTCGGAAATGCAGATGATCCAATAAGAATTGCAGTTTCAAAATTAGCGCATGTGCATTTTACAACTGCGGAGTTATATGCTGAAAATTTGAGAAAAATGAAAGAGGATAATTTTCGCGTTATTTTTAGCGGAAATCCCGCTTTGACTAATATTAAAATAGTTGAGCAAAAATCAATTGAAGAAGTTGCAAAACATTTGTCTTTTGATATAACAGATGGAAATTATGTTGTACTTGTTAAACATCCTCTGTCATCAGAAGAAGGAGATTCATACGAGCAAATGAACGTAACATTGAATGCATTGGAAGATTTTTGTGGAAAATTCAATTATAAAGTGGTTGCATCTTATCCGAATACAGATCCTGGTTCTTATGATATACTTCGTGCAGTAAGAGAATTTGAAAATAAGTCGTTCATAAGATTTTATAACTCATTGCCTCGCGAGTATTTTGTAAATCTGATGCGGAATGCAAAAGCTTTAATTGGAAATTCGAGTATGGGGATTTTGGAAGCTCCGTTTTATAAATTGCCGGTAGTAAATGTTGGGAATCGTCAACAAGGAAGATTGAATGCAGGTAATGTAAAATTTGTAACGCATCATAAAGAAGAAATTGTAGACGCACTTAAAAAAGCATGTTTGGATGATGATTATAGGCTAGAAATTAAAAATTTGTATTGTCCGTTTGGAGATGGAACAGCGCCTGAGATAATATGCGAAACAATAAAAAAAATAGATCCTAAAGATAAAAAGTGGCTTGTTAAGGAAAGCATATGTTGATCGTTTTATTTTACTAAATATTGCTAAATATATCCATATAAATGAAAATAGTTGTTATTGCAGCTCATCCTGATGATGAAATTCTCGGTTGTGGTGGTACACTTTTAAAACACAAGAAAAATGGAGATGAAATACACTGGATAATTACAACATCTGTTTTTGAGGAACATGGTTTCACTAAAGAACGAGTTCAAAGTAGAGATAGTGAAATTGAAAAAGTTAAAAATTTAATGGGGTTTTCAATGGTTCATAAGTTGGATTACCCTACAATGACTTTAGATTCAAGTTCAACAAATAAAATGATCCCTAAAATATCTGCTTTATTTATCGAAATAAAGCCAGAGATTATTTATGTGATGAATCGTTCTGACGCTCACTCTGATCATCGAATTTCATTCGATGCGGTAATCGCTTGTACAAAATCTTTTCGTTCCCCTTTTATAAAAAAGATATTGATGTACGAGTGCATTTCGGAAACTGAATTTGCTCCAGCTCTCCCTGAAAAAAGTTTTATACCGAACTACTTCGTGGACATATCAAAATACTTGAATGAAAAATTGGAAATAATGAAGGTATATGAGTCTGAAATTAATGAACATCCATTTCCACGGAGCCTAAGAAATATAGAAGCATTAGCAACATATAGGGGAGCTAGCGTTGGGGTGGAGTATGCAGAAGCGTTTCAATTAATTAAGTATATTGATAAATGATAGAAAAACACTGTATATCAAATAAAGCAACTGTACGTGATGCACTTAAACAATTAGATGTGTTGGCATCTGATGCTATTTTGTTTGTGGTTGACGAAAACAATGTATTAATTGGTTCACTTACCGATGGCGATTTACGTAGGGGATTTATTCGTGGTTTGGGTTTTGAAAACAATATCGAAGCATTTATTCAGCCTAATCCAGTTTTCACTCGTGAAAAAGATTATGTCATAGATATATTAGAGCAATATCATAAACGGAATTTAAAAATAGTACCAGTTTTAAATGACAGAAACCAAATCGTTGATGTAGTCAATTTTAGAACAAGAACAACAATTATTCCGGCTGATGCCGTTTTAATGGCTGGTGGTGAAGGGAAACGTTTAAGGCCTCTTACAGAAAAAACCCCTAAATCTTTGCTCAAAGTTGGTGATAAACCTATTATTGAACATAATATTGATAGATTAGTTAAGGTCGGTATCAAAAACATTCACCTTAGTATAAATTATCTTGGCGAACAGTTGGAAGCATACTTTGGAGATGGAAGCGTTAAAGGAACTAATATTAAATACATTAGAGAAAATGAACCAATGGGAACCATTGGTTCTGTTCTTTTGGCAGATAAGTTCGAGTATGATGATATTTTAATAATGAATAGTGACTTGCTTACGAATATTGATTTTACAGATTTTTATAAAACGTTCAAGTCATCAAATGCTGATATGGCAGTTGCCTCAACAACTTATAATGTAGATATTCCTTATGCGGTGTTGGAGGTTAATGAAGAACAGCGTGTCCGTTCATTGAAAGAAAAACCTCGTTATACATATTTTTCCAACGCGGGAATCTATCTGTTAAAAAAGAGCATGCTAAATTTAATTCCTAAAGATACCTTTTTCGATATTACCGATTTAATGGATAAAAGTTTAGCAATGGATAGGAAGCTCATTACATTTTCTATTAATGGTTATTGGCTTGACATTGGAAAGCACGAAGACTTCAAAAAAGCGCAAGAGGATATTAAACATTTGAAATTGTAACAATGGCAGACGATATTTTATTTCTTATTGCAGCTAGAAGTGGTTCAAAGGGGGTCCCCAATAAAAATATTAGAAAATTATTTGGGATTCCATTGCTGGCATTAAGAGGTTTGTCAGCGCTAACTATAACAAATAAAGATAATGTTTGGGTGTCAACAGATTCCGAACAGTATGCGGCAATTGCAATGGAATATGGTATTACAGTTCCTTTTATTCGCCCTGATTTTTTAGCAGCAGATACATCTAGTTCTATTGATGTTGTTTTGCACGCAATAGAACATGCGAGAAAAATGGGGAGGAAATATAATATAATTGTGTTATTAGAACCCACGTCTCCTTTTATTTATAAAGAACATTTAAGTGCCGCAATCAACACGTTGCGAAAGGAACCTGATGCTTCGGCAATAGTTGCTACCAAACGTGTGGAAACAGCAACTGTTTTTATTCAACCGGAAACTAAATTTTTAAATGTTCTTTCGAAAAATATCTCTAATTTAAGTAAATTGAGACGCCAAGATTTTGGCAATGAAGTAACTCCATCAGGTGGCTTTTATATTTCGAGGTGGAATGATTTTATTGAAAATAAAACATTTTATACAGAAAAAACACTCTCTTATATTGTCTCTGAAGAGTGTTCTTTAGAAATAGATTCGCCTCTTCAATTTAAGTGGGCAGAGTTTTTGGTTCAAGAAAAAATAGTTGATTTGAGTAAAATTATATAATAACAACGATTAAATTATGATAAGCAATAGTGAGTATCGAAATCGATTACATAAGATTATTCCAGGTGGTGCACACACTTATTCTCGTGGCGATGATCAATTTCCTGCGAATGCTCCTGTGATATTAGAACGTGGAGAAGGAGCTTTCGTTTACGCTCCTGATGGTGCAAAATACCTAGATTATGGAATGGGGTTGCGTTCAGTTAATATTGGATATGGAAATAAAGAAATAGCAAATGCTGTATATGAAGAAATGTTGAAGGGAAACAATCTTACCCGTGCTTCTTTAACAGAATTAAAAGCCGCTGAGTTATTAGCAGAAATTATTCCTTCTGTGGAGATGGTAAAATTCGCAAAGCATGGTTCTTCTGTTACTTCAGCGGCTATGAAACTTGCACGAGCCTATACTGGTAGAAAGTACATTGCTGTTCCCGCAGAACAACCTTTTTTCTCATTTGACGATTGGTTTATCGGTTCAACGGTTATACAGCGTGGCGTTCCTGAAGAAATTCAAAATCTTACTTTAAAGTTTAATTACAATAACATAGATTCACTTTGTGTTTTATTTGATAAATATCCCAATCAGATTGCTGGTGTGATGTTGGAAGCGGCTACGACCGTGGGACCTGAGAATAATTTTTTACATGAACTCCAAGCATTATGTAAAAATAAGGGAACGGTTTTTATTATTGATGAGATGGTTACTGGGTTTAGATGGCATTATCAGGGAGCGCAAACATACTTCGGGCTTAATCCAGATTTATGTACGTTCGGAAAGGCAATGGCAAATGGTTTTGCTGTTGCCGCTCTAGCGGGTAAAAAAGAAATAATGCAAATTGGAGGTATTATAGAGGAAGGCGCTGAAAGAGTTTTTCTTACTTCGACAACACATGGAGCAGAAATGAGTGGTTTAGGTGCATTTGTAAAAACAGTCGAAATTTTACATAGAGAAAAAGTTATAGAACACTTTTGGAGTTATGGTGAAAAACTTAAAAATGGTATGAATGATATTGCAAAGGAGCTTGGTATTTATGATTATTTTTTTGTAGAAGGGTATCCATGCTCTCCAGCTTACATAACAAAAGAGAAGGATTTAGATATTTCGATGGCAATGCGTACTTTATTTGCTCAGGAAATGATTAACAATGGGGTAATGATGCCTTATATTGCAATTTCCTATGCTCATCAGCAGTCCGAATTGGATATGACTTTATCGGCCGTTAAAAATTCCTTAGTCATATACAGGCGGGCTTTGGAAAATGGTATTGAAAGTTATTTAAAGTCGCCTGTTATCAAACCTGTATTTCGTAAATTTAATTAAGCGCATGTTCTCGGTAAAAGATAAAGTTGTAGTTATTACTGGTAGCAATGGACTTCTGGGGCGGCAAATTGCAGATTCACTTAAAGGGAATGGTGCCAGAGTGGTTGGAGCTGACATTCATTTTGAAAGGCAAACAGAGCATGATTTTATAACGGATATTACGAATGAAAATTCAGTAAATAAAACGGTAGCTTCAGTTAAAAGTAAATATGGTAGGATTGATGGTTGGATAAATAATGCTTATCCAAGGACGAAGGATTGGGGAAATAAATTTGAAGATATTTGTATCGACTCTTGGCGGCAAAATATAGATATGCATTTGAATGGATATTTTATTTGTTGTAAAGCGGTTTTGGAGGAAATGAAAAAGCAGCAATCGGGATCATTAATTAATGTATCTTCTATTTATGGATTAGTTGGCCCAGACTTTTCTGTATATAATGGCACAAATATGACAATGCCAGCTGCTTACTCCGCTATAAAAGGAGGAATTAATAATTTGACAAGATATTTGGCTGCTTATTATGGTCCCTTTCAGGTGAGAGTAAATACCATTTCTCCTGGAGGAATATTTGATAACCAGCAAGAAGAATTCGTTAATAATTATAATGCAAAAGTTCCACTTAGAAGAATGGGAAGTCCAAATGATATAGCTTCAGCAATGCATTATTTACTTTCGGATGAAGCTTCCTATATTACAGGTCACAATTTATTAGTGGATGGTGGTTGGACTGCAATATAATTTGAAAACAGTTGCATCAATTAGATAAACAAATGAATAATATAGCAATAATAGGGGCAGGACAATTAGGGAGTAGACATTTGCAGGGTTTAACCACAATACAAATGCCTGCAAAAATATATGTTGTTGAGCCTAATATGGCATCGTTAAAGTTGGCTGAGGAGCGATATAAGGAAATGGAAGTTAACCCATTAATTACGGAACTTAAATTATTAGCCACTATTGATGAATTGCCTGAGACATTGGATTTAGTTATAGTTGCTACCAATGCTAATATAAGATCATCTGTGACAAAAAGTATTATAGCGAAATGTCAAGTACGGAATTTTGTTTTTGAAAAAGTTTTATTTCAGAAAGAGGAGGATTATCTTGAAATTGCTGAACTGCTTAAGCAAAGAAATATTAAAGCTTGGGTTAATTGTACTAGAAGACTGTTCAACGATTATCGCTTGCTTAAGGAACTCTTTTCAAAAAATCAGTCCATTTTTTTTTCAGTAATAGGGGGTGATTGGGGCTTAGGATGTAATGGTATCCATTTTATTGATTTTCTTGCATTTATAACAGAAGACTATGATATAGAATTAAGTGCAGAATTCCTGTCACCTGTTTTATTAGAGAGTAAACGTAAGGGGTTTAAAGAATTCACGGGCACTTTGATGGGTAAACAAAAAAATGGCTCTACAATTATTCTTAATTCAGAACCATTTTATAGTGGCAACATGCTGATGACAATTCGTGGAAACCATACGATTGTAATTGTTGATGAGGCTAAAGGAAAAATGAATATAGCGATGGAGCATACGGGATGGAAGTGGGAAGAAAAGAATATTGGTATAGAATACCAAAGCCAATTAACAGGAGCTATTGCAGATGAAATTGTAATTACAGGTCGTTGTGGTTTAACCAAATTTGAAGATTCTGTTAAACTACATACACCTTTTATAAGGGTGTTTTTAAACTTTTATAATAGTATATCTTCAGAAAAATTAGAAGTTTGCCCTATTACTTAAATAAAATAAATGTAAAATGAGTTATATGAAAAATGTTTGGTTAGTTGGAACGGGATATATGGCAATTGAATATGCAAAAGTATTGACAGCTTTGGATATTCATTTCACAACTATTGGTAGAGGTGAAAAGAATGCGGAGCTTTTTAAACAGGCCACTGGCTGTGAAGTAATTACTGGTGGAATAGAAAAATATCTTGAGACCGCACCAGCTATTCCATCTGGTGTTATTATCGCTGCAGGGGTTCAAGAATTATCAAATATCACAATCCAACTTGCAAACTTTGGTGTGAAAAAAATTCTTTTAGAAAAACCTGGTGTTTGTGAACACCAAGAAATAGAGGAACTAGCAGATATTGTGGGCGAAAGCAATCTACAAGTAATAATAGCATACAATAGACGTTTTTATGCTTCAGTTATTGCGGCTGAAGAAATTATAAAACAAGATGGTGGGGTTACTTCTTTTAATTTTGAGTTTACGGAATGGGGGCATGAAATTGAAAAATTGGATAAGCCCAAGAATGTATTTGAAAATTGGTTTCTAGGAAATTCGAGCCATGTGGTCGATACAGCTTTCTTTCTTGGAGGCAAGCCAATAGAAATGAATAGTTATACAGCTGGTAGTTTAAGTTGGCATTCAAGAGCATCAAAGTTTGTAGGTGCGGGTATAACTGATAAAAATGTTCTGTTTTCGTATCATGCTAATTGGGCTGCTCCCGGTAGATGGGGAATAGAATTGTTGACTGCAAAGCACCGTTTGATTTTAAGGCCAATGGAAACTTTACAAGTTCAAAAACTTGGTTCTGTTTCAATTGAGCAGGTAACTATTGATGACTCACTGGATAAGATGTATAAACCAGGGTTGTATCGTCAAACAAAAGCATTTTTAAATAATGACCATACTCGTTTTTGCACAGTTAAATTTCAGCAGCAACTTATAAATGAAGTTTATAAAAAAATATCGGGCTATTAATTTCATGAATTTTATGACTTTCTAGACTGAATAGAATGAGGATTTTGATTATGGCAGACTCTCTTCCTTTAGCAAGAGAAAAACCGGAACCAGTTTTTTATGAAGAAACTTGGCCGTCTCTTTTAAAAAAAAAGGGGCATGAGGTGTTGCAAATATGTATCGGAGGGGCTACTTCCAACGACTTACTACGTCAAGTTTCTTATCATAAGAATTTTTTACCTGACGTAGTAATTGTACAGGTTGGTATTGTTGATTGTGCTCCGCGGCATTTTACACAATTCGAAATTCTATTACTTCGCAAAATTCCTTTTTTTGGAAAAATTGCCCTGAGATTTTTTAATAAACCTTATATCCGAAAAATCAGACAAATAAGTTATGTTTCGCCAGACAGATTTAGGCAGAATTTAATAGATATTCAAACTAATTTTAATGGAATAAAAATGCTGTTTATTGGAATAATTCCAGCTGATGGTAAATACGAAAAAATATTACCGGGTATTAATAAATCTATTAATAAGTATAATCAAATTCTTATAGAACTTTTTGGTGATAAGTTTATAGATATGTCGTGTTTGCCTGAGAATAGTATCATGAGTGATTTTCATCACTTAAACAAGGTTGGCCATAAAGCATTGGTAGAAAAAATAATTGAAAAGGTGGATATTT
Organism: Bacteroidia bacterium; assembly: GCA_049651825.1. Taxonomy (GTDB): domain Bacteria; phylum Bacteroidota; class Bacteroidia; order 2-12-FULL-35-15; family 2-12-FULL-35-15; genus 2-12-FULL-35-15. Next base: position 13,531 of record JBASCV010000080.1, on the reverse strand, counting down.
TATCTTAATAAAAGAAATTTTTGATGATTAAAAGTAGAGTAGAGGAGTTAGTTGCAGTTTTAGATCATTTAGAGCAAGAATTACCCGTAAATCAATGGAAAATAAAAGGTGTGGATATATGGCCGTTGTTGAAGATGCGACTTTTTTTTCACCATTATGACAAGTATATAAAAAAAGGAAAAAGTGAAACAATTGTTTCTAAAATAATAAGACGTATTAGGAATGAATTAAGAAATCGAAAATTATCATCATCAAAAAAACAGTTTGATAATAAACAACTAGAACATAAGGATGTATTTTTTGTTGCATCAAATGTTAGGGTGCAACATAATAATGAAAACAAAAACCGTTTTTTTGATCCAGTAATGGACTCAATTGAAATGAGTTCTTATCTATTTGAATATTCTTATAGTGTAGAAAAATATTATAAAAATGAACGAATAATAAACGTAGCTCTTTCCTATCCCTTATTTAAGGAAGAGATAAGTATTGATGATAATGCAATTACACAGTTAAAAGATTTTAGTGTTTTTAAAGAATTTATTCATACTTCTGGAATAGGAGATATAAATGAGATTAAGAAGGAGTTTGTTGATTCATTAAAAGAGGTCTTGGTTTGGGAGAAATTGTGGTTACATTATTTGCGGGAAGGAAATCCGCAATTATCTGTAATCACTTGTTATTATAGTCTTCCTATGTTTGGTTATGTATTGGCATCTAAGAAATTAAATATTCCTTGTGTTGATATGCAGCATGGTGTAATAGGGTCTTTGGCACCATTGTATAATTACAAAAATATCCAAGAGGATAATTATTCGAATCTATTGCCTGATTTTTTTTGGGTGTGGGATAAAAATAGTGCTGATGCTTTAGTAAAAAGTATTCGGAAGGAAAGAGTTTTTATAGGAGGAAATACGTGGATACATTATATAAAATCAAAAGAAATAACAAATGAGTTCAGCTCTAAAAAAATAATTTTATATACATTGCAAGATGGATTAACTCCACTATTTCTTCCTAAAATAGTAGAGGCTATAAAACAACGCGGTGACAAATATCAATGGTGGATAAGGATGCATCCAAGAATGACACCATCAGAAGTAGAACAGGTATACGCAGAAATAAAAAAAAACAGCTTGCAAAAATATGTGGAAATTGAAAAAGCAAATGAAATACCATTACCTCAAATTTTAAGTCAATCCGAAATTCATGTTTCTAATTATTCAGGATGCTTAACTGAAGCGAATATTATTGGCGTTCCATACAATATTACTATTCATGAAGTAGGTAGAAATGTCTACGCGGATTTCATTAATTCAAAGGAGGTGTTTTATTTTGATATGGATGGAAATCAAAGTTTTTTTAGTTTTATAGATAGTATTAAGCCAATAATAAGAACTGTTAATAATCAGGAGTATCAATATGATAAAATAATATCCGATGCAATTAAGACGTTTAAAGGCTTTAGTAGTAATATTCGTTGAAGGACTTATACACAAAATCAATTTTGTAGCGCTTGGGAATAAAGGGAAAATAGCGAAGAATGCTTTATTGGAAGGGGCAAGGATTAGGGGTAATGTAATTATCGGAGACTATTGTAAGATAATAAATGGTGTGTTTATAAGTAGTGCAGACGCTCAAATTAATATCGGACACCATACATCCATAAATGGGCCTAATACCGACATATTATCAGGTATTAATCCAATTACCATAGGTTCGTACACAAGCATAGCTCGGAATGTTTCTATACAGGAGTTTAACCATAACTATAAAACAGCAACAACTTACCATATTAGACTGAATGTGTTTGGTGAGTCCCGTAAATATGATATTTATTCGAATGGACCGATAATTATTGGAAACGATGTTTGGATAGGAACTCAGAGTGTTATATTATCAGGAGTTAAAATTGGTGATGGAGCTATCGTGGCTGCGAATAGTGTAGTTACTAAAGAGGTTCCTCCATATGCTATAGTTGGTGGTAGTCCTGCAAATATTATAGGTTATAGATTTGATGAAGAAACAAGAACGCTATTGTTGAATTTAAAGTGGTGGACTTGGTCTCTTGAAAAGATTCGTGCTCATAAAGAGTTTTTTTGTCAAGAAATTAGTCTTAAAAAAGTGAAGGAGTTAATTGAAAAGGAAAAAATTAATGCTTAAAAAACTTTTTTCTCATACCTTAATTTATGGATTAGCTCCACAGATATCTAGAGTAGCATACTTTTTTGCTTTACCTTTTATTACATCAGATTTAACGGAATTGGATTTTGGAGTTGCTGGTATCATGACAGCTTATACTACTACGATTTCTGTGCTATCGACTTTGGGATTAAATATAGTTCTTAGCAATAGTTTTTACCATTCGCCAAATCATTATAAATGGGGTTGGAGGCAGATATATGGTTTTCTGACGGTATGGAATTTTGTATACGCTTTTATTCTGGGACTTTTGTTATACTTTGCAGTTCCAAAAGAGGCTGAAAAGTATAGGTGGTTAATACTATTACTCAATGTATCTCCTTTGGTTTTTTTTGGACAAACAACTGTAATTGGTAATTTATTGTACAGAGTTAAACAACGTCCTGTACCGATTGCTTTAAGAGTAATTTGCTTTGGTTTGTTGAACGTGATTTTGAGTGTGATTCTTATTAAATATTGTAAGTTGGGATATATGGGTTGGTTCTGGGCAACATTTGTTTCTGTTATGCTCTCTAACTTATCTTATTGGTATTCGCTGAATATTGTTTATAAAATGACACCAATTTTTAATTATAAATGGAGGTATATTAAAAGAGCATTAAAAGTTTCATTGCCAACAATTCCTCACTATTACGGTGCTCAGTTGATTGATAGTTCAGATAGGATGATAATGGATTTTTATAAAGTAGATACTGAATCAATCGGGAAGTATAATTTTGCATATATTTTTAGCAGCGCTTTTGCAACCCTTTCAATTGCAGTCGGCTCGGCTTTTGGACCCTTATCCAATGAATTGCATAAAAAAAAGGAGGACTTTCGTGCACGAAATCTTGTTTTTGTTATGCAACTGTTTTTTTTTATTCTAACCTTTTTTTCTTCATTATGGTTGAAAGAAGTATTTCAATTTGTAGTTAAAAATGAAGTATTGGCCCAATCATACCCCATAGCCATTATTGTAATTATGAGTCAGAATTATAGGCCAATGTACTTAGGTACTGGAACTAAAATAATGTTTTTTGAAAAAACAAATAGCCTTTGGAAAATAACTTTTATTGCAGGAATTATTAATGTTTTCTTGAATCTTATACTAATTCCTGTTTTTGGATATAAAATCGCAACCGTTACTTCATTTGTAGCGTATATGTATATGGGATATTCGGCTTTTTATTATAAGGTGGGAAAAGAATTAAAAACGGTTAATTACTATCCACTGTTTTGGTTAGGAGCAACTATATTATTAACGGTTTTAGCTTATTTTATGGTGGAACTAAATTGGAAGATAAAAATGGTAATAACACTCTGTAGCCTGCTTATTGGGGTGCCCTTTCTATATAAGTATTTAATAAAAACGCGGCAGTAAATCGGATTTTAAAGAATGATTAGTTTTATTATAATTGGGAGGAATGAACGTTGGAAACTAACCAAGTGTATTGATAGCGTTTATCAAGCTATCAAGTATAATTCTATTGATTCATATGAAGTGATTTATGTCGATTCTCAATCAAGTGATGATAGTCTAGAAAGAGCGAAACAAAATCCGAATACTAAAGTATTTCAGATTACAGGAACTGTTAATGCCGCCATTGCCAGAAATATTGGTGCTAAAGAATCAAAAGGAAATATTTTATTTTTCATTGATGGTGATATGGAAATTGAGGCTGATTTTTTACCTCACGTATTAAATGAAAATGGCGACTTAATATATGATTGCGTAACGGGCCACTTAAATGATTTGTGTTATGATACTGATGATAATTTATTGTGTGAATTGACGCGAACGTACGATGGTACGCTTCCGAAATATTCTCAAAAATTAACTGCAAATGGTGGTATATTTATTATAAAGCGGGAGTGTTGGGAGAAAGTAGGCGGGATGAGAACGAAATATAGAAGAAGTCAGGATTTGGATTTAACAATTCGATTAAACAATATAGGTGTTGAAACAATTCGAATCCCTTTTTTAATAACTAAACACCATACCGTTGATTATCTCAATGAAAAAAGGATGTGGAAGTTCTTATTCTCGGGCGATGACTTTTATTCGGCAGTGTTATTTAAACATCATCTTTTGAATTATGAGGTAGTTTTTCGTACAGCTAGATCTTTTTATACTTCTTTTTTACTTTTGTTTTCGATTGTTTTAATTCCAATTAGTTTTAAGCTGTTTTTATTCTTTATTATTCTATATATACTTGGATTGATTGTAAAAGTATATTCGAATACATTAAGGGCGGCTTCGGGTATGAATAAATTGCTGTATTTTTTTGAGCGTTTGGCATTCCAGTTCATACGTGATGTGCTATTTTGGTTTGCAATTTTTTTCTTTTTTCCTGGCTCGAAGGATACTAAGTACGTCAATTTAGGTTATTGATGTTAACTAAGATACATTTTAAATATATCGTTTTTTTATCATTTACCGTAATGTTTCTAAATGGATTATTATTTAGAAGCATGTCTGTTGATATAATTTTCCTTTTAGGGAATTTAATTGTTGTTCTCATTTCTGTGTTTTCTATAAATTATTGCCAATTGAAGTATTTAAATCTGAGTGAAAAAATATTTGTTAGGCGGATATTGGGATTTAGCCTTTTGTTGCGAATTTTTGCGGTACTGTTTTACTATGCTATTTTTTATTATATAACGGGAACCGAATTTGACGTTGAGGCTATAGATGCACTTGATTATGATGAGTCTGCCCAACGAACAGCAGAATCTATTCTTAATGGCACATTTACATTCGTTGGCTTTTTGATAGATATAAAAGCTCAGTTTGATGATAGTGGGTATGTTATGTTTTTATCATTAATTTACATTGTTTTTAATAAAAGTATTATAGTTGTAAGACTTATCCAGGCAATAATATCCGCAGCTACAGTTGTTTTAATTTATAAAGTTTCGAAAGACATATTTGATGAAAAAACAGCCAAATTATCTGCAATATTAACTGCTTCCTTCCACCCCTTACTTCTATTCTCGGCACTGCACCTAAAAGAAACGTTGATGAGTTATTTTATATTGCTCTTTATATATCAGTGTATTAAACTAGTAAATAAGAAGGTTTCGATAAATATTGTATTGCTTTTAGCGTTTTCTTTGTTGGCATTGTTTTCTTTCAGAACTATTTTAGGACTGATTGCTTTATTGTCATTTGTGGGTTATTGGTTTTTGAGTAATAACGATTCAATTATAAAAAAAATAGCATTCTTAACAATTGGATGTTTGTTGGGAGTTATTTTAGTAATAAATATCCCTGCATTAGATAATGTGGTGTATAAGTCAAGTAAGTATCTGGGGATACAAACTGAGGGAAAGGGTTCTGGTACTGTTGGCGGAATAACACCAGAACAAATGGCTTCAGGCCAAAGCTTTGCAAAGTATGCAGGTGGTGGTGTTTTTCTGATACAAAGTTTGATTATGCCATATCCAAGCATGGTGAGAACGAATATAGTATATTATGACCAGACACTGCAATGGTATTTTGCAGGAGGGTTATTTTTTTGGTGTTTTTTATCATACTATGCCTACATAGGGGTATATAATTCTCTAAGGAAACAATTTAAGAAAAGTTCTATTTTGATTTTTACAGCTTTGTTATACACATTTGCATTAATAGGTTCTTTATATATTACTTCTATTCGATTTAATATTGTGAAAATGATATTATTAATCCCCTTTATTGCTTATGGTATAATATATTCAAGTACACGAGTAAGGACTAATTTTATGAGTTATGCTATTGTTGTAGCGCTAATTATTTTAGCATGGAATTATATTAAACTAGCAGGACGTGGTTATGTATAGAAGTGATTCAGTTGATAAATACAAGGTAGTTCTTGTTGGAAGTTTGCCGATTGATTTAAATACAACTGGTGGAGTTGAGTCGGTATGCTTAAACTTGCTATCTGGTTTTAGTACATTAGAAAAAGTACAGGTTGATTTTATTTCTTTCTTAAAAGACATTAATGAAATAATCACCGTTGAGTATTCTGCAAATATTACAATACATTATTTACCAATTAGGTATCCTCGATTCGAAATAGTTGACTATTTGTTTAATAATAGGATATTGGTAGAGCTGTTACAACGCATTAAGCCGAAAGTTATACATATACAAGGGGCGGTTCCTACTCTATTAAGATTTTTATTTATGTCTAAACGCAATATCATTGTAACCCAACATGGTATTATGAGAGCAGAAATAAAGCACAATGTGGGAATTAAAAACAAACTAAAATTTGCTTTTAAGACATTGATTGAAAAACATTATTTCCCAAGTTTTAAAAATTTGATATTTATTTCGAAGTATAATTTTTCTTTGTTTCCAATAACTGAAAAATATAAGTATGTGTTAATCAACAATCCTGTGAATCCTATTTTTTTTAATAGCGATGATGAATATATGACTACAAACCCTCTCCAACTTGTATATATTGGCTGGATTAGTAAATTAAAAAATATATTGTTATTGTTAAATGCGATTTATTTCTTGAAGCTAAAAGGAATCGAGTATTCGCTTGTTGTAATTGGAGAATTTAAAGAAATTGAGTACAAGCAAAAAGTGATACAATTTATTAATGAACATGGATTAAATGACCAAATAACTTTTAAAGGCCATCTTTCCCAGTGTAGGATAAAAGTGGAACTAAGCCAATGTGGTATTATGGTGCTGCCATCACTTCAGGAAAATACGCCCGTTAGTATTGCCGAGGCGATGGCAATGGGTAAAGTAGTTATTGCTTCTAATGTTGGCGGGGTGTCTGAGATGTTTGAGGATAAAGTTTCCGGTTTTTTAATAGAGAAGAATAATATAGAAAGTTTGTCTGAAAAGCTGGAATTACTATATTCTAATCCCCATTTATTAAGTGAAGTTTCAAAACAAGCGAGACTTGGGGCGGAAAAGTATCGTCCTAAATTAGTAGCAGAGCAAACATTGAGATTTTATAAAAGCATTTAGAAATAATACTGATGACTGATATAAAAACAGCCGTTGCTGGATAAAATGACTTTTTGTGTTGGCATACCAGAGAATATTGCAGGACGCTCAAGGATACTTGTAGATGAGGCTAAAAAGAATAAATATAATAGCAAAAGCGATGCTTTCATTAAAGAAAAGATGTCACTTGAAAGCTTCGAAGTAAATTTTAGAGTCTTATAGGAAATTATAATCGTGAAGTATAGATTCGGAATATTGATTGATTCATATGGTCTTAAGCTCTGGCAGTTTAATTCCATCAAGGCGCTTTTAGATGAGGGACACGAAATAGATTTAGTGGTAATGAACCATGTGAAAAATAAATTCTCTATTCATATAAATACATTTTTCTTTTTCTTATTTAAAGCCTTATTTGGTAAATCAAAACAACAAACGGTAAAGGATATAAGAGAGCTGATTAAAGACTGTCATGTCATAAAATGTTCTGTTGAGAAAAAAGGTAAATTTAGTGAATATTTTGCACAAGATGATATCGCTAAAATAAAGGCTATTGAATTGGATTTTATGTTACGTTTCGGATTTGGTATTATCAGGGGTGAAATTTTAAATGCTGCCAAATTTGGTGTTTGGTCATTTCATCATGGTGACGAACAAAAATATAGAGGAGGTCCATATTGTTTTTGGGAAATATATAATAATGAGCCGAATACATGTGCAATACTCCAGCGGCTAACAAATAAGCTGGACGGTGGTGTTGTACTAAAAAAAGGACATTTTAAAACAGTTACTCATTCCTTTGCAAAGAATATTAATCAAGCACTAGAGTTGAGCAGCCCATGGCCTGCCCAGTTTTGCCGTGAAATGAGTCAGAAAACTTTCACCTTTCCTGTTTCAGATTCAAAGACAGAGGCTAAAATTTATTTGTTGCCCTCAAACCTTAAAATGTTAGTTTTTGTTTGCAAAATAATAAATAATAAAATTAAAAATATTTATCGCACTTATTTGACTTATGATGCTTGGCATGTAGGATATATTAATCGTGGGGTAGATGTAGTATCTAAGAACCCTATTCGGAATACAGATATTACATGGTTAAAACAAACCTCACGTAGCTATTTTATGGCCGATCCTTTTTTGTTTTTTAAAACAGGCCAGTGGCTTTTAGCACTGGAGTATTTGTCGTACAGAGGTTTTAAGGGTGAAATCAAAACGTATTCGGGAAGTCAGTTTGATGTTGAAGAAAAAGAATATGCTATATGTGAAAATTACCACTTATCTTATCCTAATGTTTTTAATCTGGGAGATAAAACGTATTGTCTTCCGGAAGCCTATGAATCAGGGACGTTATATATTTACGAAAAAACGAATGATGCTTGGCAAAAACACCCAATCATTGATAACATAAAATGTATTGACCCTGAAATAATTTTTCACGAAGGGTACTACTATCTTTTCACAACTATAAAAGGAGATACACACGATACAAAATTATTTATTTACTATTCAAAAGAATTATTAAAAGGGTGGCAACCTCATTTATTAAATCCTGTAGTAACAGATGTAAGATCTGCCAGAGGAGCAGGGAAAATTTATACAAAAGATAATATGCTATATCGACCAGGGCAAAACTATTCTATTCATAAAGAAGGCTCTATTACCATTTCTAGGATAAATAAGATTTCACCAACAGATTACAAAGAAGAGATTGTGTCATATATAGAGCCAATTAAAAACTCTGAATATCCTGATAAAATACATACAATTAATGGTAACGAAAATATAACAGTAATTGATGCCTGTAAGATACGCTCCCTGGTGTTTCGTCCAGATATACTGTATCATATAGTAAAATCAAAGATATGAGCGATCGAAAAAGAATTGTAGTTATTGGCTTAAAAGGCTTACCTGCTTTTGGTGGAGCGGCCACTGTAGGGGAAAACATTATCAATGAACTCAAAAACGAGTTTGATTTTACTATATTAAGCGTAGCATCACATACCGCATTGCCTTCAGGAGATTACAATGGTTGTAAACAAATAGTTTTTTCAAATTACGGAAAAGGAGGATTGAATACACTTTTGTATTATTTGAAGTGTGCAATACACTGTCTGTTCAATTCCTACCATTTGGTGCATCTTCATCATGCCGAAAGTGGCTTTATTACCCCTCTTTTGAGGTTAAAATACAAGGTTGTAGTTACTTTTCATGGTGTATTTTCATACGATGATCCTAAATTTTCATCTTTGCAAAACAAATTTTTCAGATTTTCGGAAATGTTGAATGTTAAATTTGCAAATGAAGTGATTTCTGTGTCAAATCCAGACTGTGACTTTATACGTAATAAATATAACCGACAGATTACTTATATCCCCAATGGAATAAAGTTACACGATATAAAAGATAATGATTATGATAGCAACAATAAAACAACCTACATTGCCTTTGCAGCAGGTCGTATTTATTCGATAAAAGGCTTACATTTGTTGTTGAAAGCTTCAAAAGTAATCAATAATAATATTCAGATTCGTGTGGCTGGAGATTTAGATCAAGTACCAAGCTATAAAAATGAAGTTGTTCAATTGTCTGATAATGTTGATGTTAGTTATTTGGGTTTGATAAAAGAAAAAGAACAATTGCTACGGTTTCTGGCAGAAGCTGAATTATTTATTTTCCCTTCGTTAACAGAAGCTATGTCAATTATGTTGTTGGAGGCCGTTTCAACAAAAGTGCCAATAATAGCATCCGATATACCTTCAAATAAAGCAGTGTTTAACGAAGACGAAATTTTATTTTTTAAAAGCGATAATGTTTCAGATTTGGCCGAAAAACTCAAATTTGCAACAGAAAACAAGCAACTAATGGCTCAAAAAGCCGAAAAAGCATTCGATAAATTGATAAATAACAATACTTGGGAAATAGTATCAAAAAAGTACAGTAATTTGTATCAAAATTTGATGAAGTAAAATATGTGTGGCATTTTTGGAATAATAGTTAAAGAAAAATCTTCGGTAAACAGCAGTTTTATTACAAAGGCATTGAAAGATGTTGCAAGTCGTTCTGTATCAAGAGGTAAAGATTCCTCTGGAGTTGTATTTAAAAACAATAAACAACAAACTTTTCAGTTAGTAAAAGGCGATATTCCTGTTTACGAACTTCTAAAATCTAATGCTTATAAAAAACACATCAAAGAAGCGCTTGTTGCATACAATGCAGGAAGCAATTTTCAAGCAATGGGGCATGCCCGTTTGGTTACAAATGGTTCGCAACTGAAAGAAGAAAACAATCAACCTGTTATCAAAGATGGTATTGTAACCATACACAATGGTATTATTGTTAATGTAGATAAATTGTGGGAAAATAACCCTCGTTTAACCCGTAAGTACGACATTGATACCGAAATTTTGCCTTCCCTCATTCGAGATAAAATAAACAAAGGCGAACCTTTGCCTGTGGCTATATCACAATCCATGAATCAGGTAGAAGGAACCGTTTCTGTAGCTTTGTTTTTTGACGATAGACACGATTTTGTGCTAACCACAAATAATGGCTCATTGTATTATATTTTAGATAACGATTTTTTGGTTTTTGCTTCAGAAGAGTTCTTTTTAAAATCATTCATAAAAAAGTTCAAGTTGCAGAATAACGAAGTAAAAAAAGTACATACAGGCGAACAGTTTATTTTAAATACCTTAAACTTTAAAAGTTTTGTATCTACTAACAACAAACCGCCACAACATACATCAGTAGAACATGTTGCATATACATACCAACTCGAAAATTTAAAAGGACCGTTAGATGCCGAAGTCGTTATCGACCCATCGGTATATGTTAATAAAGAAAAAGATAAGTTATTGTACAGCCTTTTAGAGAACAATAAGGCTTCAATAAATAAGCTAAAGCGTTGCACCAAATGTTTGCTTCCAGAAACTTTTCCTTTTATTCATTACGATGCGAAAGGAGAGTGCAATTATTGCTTAAATTATAAACCAAAGGCACAAATTCAGCCAATGGATAAATTGCACGAGATTATCAAAAAGTACAAACGTAGCGATGGAAAACCAGATTGCTTGGTTCCCTTTAGTGGCGGTAGAGATAGTACATACTCATTGCACATTATTAAAAAAGAATTGGGGCTAAATCCTATTGCATTTACTTACGATTGGGGTATGGTTACTGATTTGGCGCGAAGAAATGCAGCACGTGTGTGTGGTAAATTAGGAGTTGAAAATATAATTGTAGCTGCTGATATTCATGAAAAAAGAAAAAATATCCGTAAAAATGTAGCTGCGTGGCTCAAACAACCAAGTCTGGGAATGATTCCTTTGTTTATGGCTGGAGATAAATACTTTTTTTACTATTCAAACAAAATATTGAAACAAAACAATTTAGAGTTGAGCGTTTATGGATCAAACCCCTTCGAAAACACCGATTTTAAGTCAGGTTTTGCTGGAATAGAGCCTGTATTTAATAAGGCGAGGATAGACGAGTTGAAAATAAAAAACAAGATAAAATTAGCTTCCTTCTTTGGTAAAAACTTTGCTGTAAATCCCGCTTATTTCAATTCATCTTTGAAAGATACAATGGGTGCTTTTGCTTCGCGCTATGTCATTGAAAGAAAAGGGTATTTGCAATTGTTCGACTTTTTTGAGTGGGAAGAAACCAAACTCGAAAAGTTAATTTTTTCGGAATACGATTGGGAAAAATCAATTGACACATCAAGCACTTGGCGAATTGGCGATGGTACGGCTGCTTTTTATAACTATATCTACTATACAGTAGCTGGCTTTTCGGAGTTTGATACCTTTAGAAGCAATCAAATCAGAGAAGGGCATTTAACACGCGAACAGGGGCTTGCTTTAACAGATACAGAAAACACACCGCGCTATGAAACCATAAGGTGGTATCTCGATATTATTGGCTTGGATTTTAAAACAGTAATTAAAACAGTAAATAAAATACCTAAATTATACCCTCATGCTTATTAAAAAGCCGAAAATACCGGTTTTGCAAATTGTTTTAATCGGTTTTTTACCCTCTTTTCTCAAAAAAATTATTTATCGCCTAAAAGGCTATCAAATTGGGAAAAATGTAAGTATTGGGCCAGGAAGCGTTGTTATTGGCGAAAAGGTTACTATTAAAGATTATGCAAGTATTGGTTTTATTTCCGTTGTTAGAGGCAAAGAAATAGAAATTGGCAGATACGTGAAAATTGGCTCAATGACCATGATTGATACCGAGGTAATATTAATTGATGAAGATGCAAGAATCAATGAAAACGTTATTATTGCAGGTATAAAAACACCTGAATCAATGATAAAAATTGGGAAACGTGCCATTATTATGGAATATTCGTTTATCAACCCTACAAAACCAATAATTATTGGCGATGATTCAGGTATTGGAGGGCATTGCCTCTTATTTACTCACGGCTCTTGGCTGTCACAATTAGATGGCTTTCCTGTAACTTTTGCTCCAATCACTTTAGGTAAAAAAGTGTGGTTGCCATGGCGTGTGTTTATAATGCCCGGAGTAACCATTGGTGATGAAGTAGTAATAGGTGCTAATTCTTTAATAGCTAGCAATTTACCTTCAAATGTGATGGCTGCTGGCAGTCCTGCTAAAATTTTGAAAGAAAATTACCCAAATCCTATTAGTGATGAAAAACGTAGCACCATTTTAGCCAATATGTTCAAAGAATTTATTGAATTTTTAAATTACAACGACATTAAAACAACCAAAACAGAATTTTCAGAAGGCTTTACTTTAGATATCAATAAAGCAGGAAAGTCCTTTTTTTTAGTGTACTACAAAAATAAAATCAATACATCTTTTTCAAAAACAATAGATTTGTGTATTATTGATGGTAAATTTGAGTCGAATATAAATGCCCAAATGGTGCTCGATTTGCAAAATAAAACCAGAATAGGGTATTCTGATTTAGGTGAAGAAATGACAAAATTCTTTTCTCGCTACGGAGTTCGTTTTGATAGATTAGATTAAATATTATGGATTTTACACTAACCAAATACAAAGAGTTAATAGTAGCCCTAAAAGCACATTACAATAGTTTTCAAACCTATCAAGAGTTTTTAGAAGCTCCGGCTTCTAAAAGTATTGTTCTAAGGCACGATGTTGATTTATTGCCTCAAAATTCCTTGGAATTTGCCAAAATTCAGGCTAAAAACAACATAAAAGGCTCTTATTATTTTAGAGCTGTGCCCGAAAGTTGGGACGAAACAATTATCAAGGAAATTGCCAGCTTAGGTCATGAGATTGGATATCATTACGAATGCCTTACTACTTGCAATGGCAATATTGATAAAGCAATTCAAGATTTTGATAAAAATTTAAAAGCACTCAGAGCTTTAGTTCCCGTTAAAACTATTTGTATGCACG